>CAJTYU010000001.1 GCA_910584095.1 uncultured Dorea sp.
TCAAGGTTCTTTGTGTTTGTGTCGTTATCAGCGACAGCTATATTAGAATAGCACCTCTTTTTCAGAATGTCAACACCTTTTTTAAATTTTTTTATTTTTTTCCATAAAGCCCCTTAATATGACGTTTTATTTAATAGAAACTCTATCTTCTACAGCATTCCTCACCGTATCACAATATGCTATACTTATTGAACTACTACTGTTCAATAAGGGATACTCAATATAACTTGCGCTTGTGGTTAATATCATTTATTATTCTATATATAATATTTCAGAAAGGATTAGTCGTTTCATGAATTTTTACCAAACTAAGCTTACTGAAAAGCGAAACGAAGCGCTAAAGGCAGTACTTCCTATTCTCGGAATTGTTCTCTTTTTAAGCTTCACTATTGCACCGGTTCCGCCAGGTATATTGCTTCTTTTTTTATTCGCCGCCTTACTGCTTGTCGTTGGCATGATGTTTTTTACACTAGGAGCCGAACTTTCCATGGTTCCCATGGGAGAGCGAGCCGGCACCAAGATGGCCAAGTCTATGCGTCTGGAAATTATCCTTTTCCTTTGCTTCCTGCTTGGCTTTATCATTACAATATCCGAACCTGATTTACAGGTACTTGCAGAACAGGTACCCTCCGTCCCTAATCAAATCCTGATTATAGCCGTTGCATCCGGCGTAGGATTTTTCCTAATCATGGCAATGCTCCGCATGCTTTTTTCCATCCGGCTTTCGGCGCTTTTAATCTTCTTTTACGGACTTATATTTATACTGGTATTATTTGTTCCAAAAGATTTCCTTGCAGTTGCTTTTGATTCCGGCGGAGTTACTACAGGACCGATGACGGTTCCCTTTATCATGTCTCTCGGCGTCGCCGCATCAGTAGGAATTGCGATGTTCCGGGTGCTTACAGGTATTTCTATTTTTTGGTTCATCGTGCCAGGCTATTTAATTGCAATCTGCCTGTCCTTCTTTGTCCCAAAAATATTTACCGCCATAGCATTTGACTCCGGCGGCGTTGCTTCCGGCCCAATGACCGCCACCTTTCTGCTTCCCTTTGCCATGGGCGCATGTCAGGCCATAGGCGGAAACATTGTTCAAGATGCTTTTGGAATTGTTGCTATGGTCGCCATGACGCCGCTGATTGCCATCCAGCTTCTGGGAGCTGTTTATCAGATGAAATCCCTACATGCCAAAGCTATCGAAACCGTATCCGACTCTTATCTTGATGCATGGAGCGAAAACGATATTATTGAATTATAAACAAAGAGGTATTACACATGAATGAGATTTATATGATGGTAATGATTACCATCCGGGGAATCCGGAGCAAGATGCTGCCCTTTTTAAAAGAACATAATATCCATGTCGTATTTGCAACTCTCGGTACCGGAACCGCAAACAGCGCTATTTTAGATTATTTCGGCATAGAAGCGGCTGAAAAAGCAGTTTACTTTGCACTTGTCACACAAGATACATGGAAAAATTTCCAAAAAGCCCTTTATAGTAAAATGAAAATTGACATCGCCGGAAGGGGAATCGCTTTTCTGATACCGCTAAGCAGCGTCGGAGGAAAAAGAACCCTTGAGTACCTTACCGCCGGGCAGAAGATGATTATCAAGGAGGAGAGCACTTTGAAAAATACAGACTTTGAACTTTTAATCGCAATTGCAAACAGCGGGCACATCGATACAATTATGGATGCCGCCAGAAGCGCGCAGGCTCCGGGAGGAACCGTAATCCACGCGAAAGGTACCGGCCGAGAACAAGCAAAAAAATTCTTAGGAATTTCCCTCGCAGAAGAAAAAGAAATTATTTTTATTGTAGTACGCTCCCGTCAGAAAAATAAGATTATGCGCGCCATTATGGATCATGCGGGAACAGGTACTTCTGCCGGAGCCATTGTTTTCTCACTTCCGGTAACCGCAGTCGCAGGACTCCGTCTTCTCGAAGATAACGAAGAACATTCTGAAAACCATATATCAGACTGTTAAAAGCTTAAAAGCCGTGCATACAAATACATTACCAAATCTGTCTGCACGGCTTTATATTACTATGGAGCAGACATCCACATAATTTCCCCCAAAGCCTGCTCTGCAGAAAGCTCCGCTTTTTCATCTCAAAACCTTGGATCTAAATTTATATCCATACTTCCGGACCGAAATCCCTCCATATCCAGAGTCACATAGCTATATCCGAGATTTTTCAGATAGGAAATAATCTCTTTCCCTCTCCTCATAATCTCCTCAAATCCTTCTGTATCTACCTCGATCCGGACAATATCGCCATGAATTCGAAGCCTTACGTTATAAAATCCCATCGCTCTGATAAACTGCTCTCCCTTGTCTACCCTCTTCATATCTTCATAGGAAAGTCTGGCTCCGTAGGGAAATCTGGTGGCAAGACAGGGCATGGATGGCTTTTTTGACGCAGAGATTCCAAGCTCTTCCGCAAATCGTCTTACTTCCTCCTTAGTAAATCCAGCATCCGCCAAAGGACTTATAATTCCAAGTTCTTTCACTGCCAAAAGCCCCGGACGATACGCACAGAGATCATCTTTGTTGGTTCCTTCCAAAATCACCGCCGCCCCAAGCGCCTCGCTTTCCCGCATAAGCTGCTCAAACAAGTATTTTTTACACCGGTAGCAGCGGTCCTTTGGATTATCCATGATCCCCGCCTCCTGAAGCTCGTCAACCGTAATCATCCGAAATTCTGCCCCTGCCTCTTTTGCTGCTGTTTCCGCTTCCTCCATATCTCTAGCGGAATGCAGCATCGTATGCATCAGGATCGCATATACTTTTGTTCCATGTTTCTTTGACGCTTCCACCGCAAGCCTTAGAAGAAGGCTGCTGTCCGCCCCGCCTGAAAATGCAACCGCAATATGAGCTTGTGCATATCGGTTCATTTTCTTCTTTAAGTTCTCCGCTTTTTCCTCAAAATGCATTCTATTCCTCTTATTATACCACTTTTCCATATTGAAAAGCTGTTATTCATTTATATTTAACGCCGCCCGGCTGACTGTATTCCACACCTGCTGGTAAGACAGGTTATGCTCCTTGCAGAGCCTGATTATGCTGTCATATTCCGGATAAGCCCGTTTTTCCGTCCCTATCTTACAAATCTTAACCCTTGCCTCTCCCAAAGGCGTATGAATGTCCTGAATGTTACGGTTCAAAACTTCCCGCTCCATCTTTCTCCTGCGGATGCCTATTGTCGTCGTGTTCAAGAAAATAATTTCCTGAAGCTGCTCTATATCCTTTTCCTTACATATCACATTGAGTTCATACGCCGGACGATTTTTCTTCATATATACAGGAATATAATAGACATCCCTTGCTCCCGCTTCCATAAGACGGTTCATTACATAGCCAAGAGCTTCGCCGGTGCAGTCGTCAATATTAGTCTCCAAATGCCAAATTACATCCGTTTCCTTTTGCTCCGGTTCTATCAGCATTGCACGCAGAACTCCGGTACGGCCATAATCCCGTTTCCCTGCGCCCATACCGGTCTTAAGAATCCGGTAATTCTCCGGCAATCTGTCCGCCGTCCGCACTGCCGCCGCAATTGCCGCCCCGGTAGGGGTCACCAGCTCTCCCTCCGTCTCCGTCATATGCAGGGGCAGGCGATATGCCGACGCTATATTCGCCACTGCCGGAACCGGAACCGGAATGATTCCATGCTGGCAGCGGATCGTTCCCCGCCCTTCGTACAATTCCGAGACAACCACCTCTTCAATATCCAGATGATCCAGACACACCGCCGCCGCCGCAATATCCACAATAGAATCCACTGCGCCTACTTCATGAAAATGCACCTGCTCCACAGACATTCCATGGGCTTTAGCCTCCGCCTCCGCAAGCACCTGAAAAATCCGAAGCGCCGTCTCTTTTGCACGACGGCTTAGTCCTGAATTTTCTATTATTTCCTGAATCTCATGAAGGCCTCTGTGACCATGTCCATGAGGTTGGTGATGACCATGCGCCTCTTCTGCATGACTGTGCTCTAGTCCGTCTGCATGACTCTGTTTATGAATATGCTCTAGCCCGTCTGTGTGAACATGCGCTTGGTTATGTTCATGCCCGTGCAGATACTCCATATCATGATCATGAGGATC
The DNA here is from genome assembly GCA_910584095.1 of uncultured Dorea sp. Lineage (GTDB taxonomy): Bacteria > Bacillota > Clostridia > Lachnospirales > Lachnospiraceae > Claveliimonas. Next base: position 4,107 of record CAJTYU010000001.1, read on the forward strand.
GTGAGCCTCATCCAGAATTACGCGAAAGTCACAGGCATCCAGCCCCGACTTCTTTACTCTTGTAACTGCAATTTCAAATTCATCCAGCGGAAGGCTCTTTAGCTCCCTTTTCAGTACGCCTTCATCTGCTCCCAGATCCAAAAGAGCGCCCACCGTCATATCGCCGCTGATCCCGCTGTAACATTCCAAATAAAGTGTTCTACTCATTTTTTACTCCTAATCTATTAATCTGCGTGGCAATATATCCCGCTCCAAATCCATTATCGATATTGACTACCGAAATCCCGTTTGCACAGGAATTAATCATGGTAAGAAGCGCGGAAAGCCCATGAAAGCTTGCGCCGTAACCGACCGATGTAGGCACCGCGATCACCGGCTTATCCACCAGACCGCCGATCACGCTTGCCAGCGCGCCCTCCATGCCCGCAACCGCGATTACACAGTTTGCCCTCTGGATTACGTCAAGTCTGGACAGCATCCTGTGCAGGCCGCTGACTCCCACATCATACAGCCGCTCCACATGACTTCCAAAATATTCCGCCACCTGCGCCGCCTCCTCGGCAACCGGAATATCCGCCGTTCCAGCCGAACATACCGCAATACATCCTTTCCTAGCCTTATCCGGTCTTTCTATCTTAACAATCCGGGATACCCCGTCATACTGCGTCTGCGGATAATACTCTTTCAGCAGTTCGTACTGTTCCTTAGACGCCCTCGTTCCAAGCACCTCGCCCTCGTGCTCATAAAGCCTTCCAAAGATTTCCACAAGAAATTTATCTGCCTTGCCGCTGCAGAAAACAACTTCAGGAAACCCCTGTCTGAGCTTGCGGTGCATATCCAGCTTTGCGTACCCCTGCTCCCCGCCTAAGTCTTCCTCAAAAGGCTGCCCGCGAAAATACTGTTCCGCTTCATCGACCGATATTTCCCCTTTTTGTAACCGTGTTAAGATATCTCTGGTTTCCATCCCGTCAATCCTTCCTTTAGCCTAAAAACCCCAGTTTCTTAATTAATTTTATTCCAATTTTATAGTAGAACGGAAGCAGCTTTCTGTCCGCCTCCTTCAGTTTTTCCCGTATTTCCAAATGCTGGGGGCAGTGCTGCTCGCATCTGCCGCACTGAATACAACTGCCTGCATCTGCAAAATCCTTCTGCAGGCAGACCGTCTGATAATATTCGTGCCTTCCGCTTCCCTTGCCCTCCGTATACATATGGTTATAGCATCGAAAGGCCGCCGGAATATCAATCCCTTTCGGACACGGCATACAATACCCGCAGCCTGTGCAGCCTACCCGGAGCGTATTCTGAATTTCCTGTTTGATCCGCTCTATCAGCGCCAGATCTTCCTCTGTAAATTCACCCTCCTGAACCTGGTCGGCAATACGCATATTCTCCTCTACCATATCCAGCGAATTCATCCCCGACAAAACGCAGGTCACCTCCGGCTGCTCCCACAGCCACCGAAACGCCCATTCCGCAGGCGTCCGTTTCTTTCCATACCCCACAATCTGCTTTTTTGCCGTTTCCGGAAGAAGATCAACCAGCTTCCCTCCTCTTAGGGGTTCCATAATGATCACCGGAATCCCCCTGGCTGCCGCTGCTTGAAGTCCTTTCCGCCCCGCCTGGGTATGCTCATCCATATAATTGTACTGGATCTGACAGAAATCCCAATCGTATGCGTCTAATATCTGCAGAAACATCTCTGTATTGCCATGGAAAGAAAATCCCAGATTACGGATACTTCCCTCCCGCTTCTTCTCTGTGATCCACTCCTCGATCCCCAGTTCTTTCAGCTTATTCCACGCCGTCACGTCCGTCAGCATATGCATCAGGTAATAATCAATATAATCCGTATGAAGCCGTTTTAACTGCTCGTTAAAATACCGGTCGACGGCTCCCCTAGATTTAATATAATATTGAGGCAGCTTCGTCGCGATATACACCTGTTTGCGGCACTGATTTCTTTTCAGGATCTCTCCCACGGCCGCCTCGCTTCCCGGATAAATATATGCCGTATCCAGATAATTTACGCCGCCGCGTACAGCAGCCATAACCTCTCTTTCCGCCTTGTCAATATCAATGCTGTTTCCTTTCTTTGAAAACCTCATACAGCCGTAGCCAAGCAGCGATATGGGGCGGCCGTACCTGTCGTTTCTATACTGCATTTACTGTATTCCTTTCATGGTAAGTGAAATCCGTTTCTTTTTCATGTCTACGCCCAGTACCTTAACATCTACGATATCCCCTACGCTTACTACCTCTAACGGATGCTTAATAAATTTTTTATCGGTAATTTCTGAAATATGCACTAGTCCGTCCTGATGGACTCCGATATCTATGAATACGCCGAAATCAATCACGTTCCGCACGGTTCCCTTTAGAATCATGCCTTCCCTTAGATCCTTCATATCCAGCACGTCCGTACGCAGGATCGGCTTTGGCATCTCATCCCGCGGGTCGCGTCCTGGCTTTTCTAATTCTTTTACAATATCCCTCAGCGTAATCTCTCCGATTCCCAGTTCTTCCGCAAGCTTTTTATAATCGCGGATTGTAAGGGACAGCCCCACAAGCTTTCCTCCCCGGATGTCCTCTGGTGAAAATCCCTGTTTTGCCAAAAGCTTCTCTGCCGCCTCATAAGACTCCGGATGGACGCTGGTGCCATCCAGCGGATTACTGCCCTCGCTGATCCGCATAAATCCCGCGCACTGTTCGAAGGCTTTCGGCCCTAACTTCGCCACCTTCAGCAGTTCTTTACGATTTTTAAAGCTGCCGTTTTCTTCTCTGTAAGCCACAATATTTTTGGCGGTCGTTCCGGAAATTCCGGAGATGTAAGACAACAAAGGCGCCGATGCCGTATTTAAATCCACGCCAACCTTATTTACGCAGTCTTCTACCACGCCGCCAAGGGCCTGCGTCAGCTTCTTCTGGTTCATATCGTGCTGATACTGCCCTACCCCGATGGATTTCGGTTCGATCTTCACCAGCTCCGCCAGCGGATCCTGCAGTCTTCTGGCAATGGATACGGCGCTTCTCTGCCCCACGTCAAATTTCGGAAATTCCTCTGACGCCAGCTTGCTTGCGGAGTAAACGGAAGCGCCTGCCTCATTGACGATCACATACTGTACCTTTTCCGGAATTTCCTTTAATAATTCTACGATCACCTGTTCCGATTCTCTGGACGCTGTTCCGTTTCCAAGGGAAATCAGGGTAATATTGTATTTCTTGATAATCTTCTTTAAAAGCTCCTTGGACGCCTTAATTTTCTGAGGCGTGGTCGGCGCGGTCGGATAAATAATCGTAGTTCCTATAACCTTCCCGGTAGCGTCCACTACCGCAAGCTTACATCCGGTACGAAACGCCGGATCCCAGCCAAGAACAGTCTGCCCGACAATCGGCGGCTGCATAAGAAGCTGTTCCAAATTCTTTCCAAACACCGTAATCGCTCCGTCTTCCGCTTTCTCTGTCAGATCACTCCGAATTTCCCGCTCAATAGCAGGCGCGATCAGCCGGCGGTAACTGTCCTCCGCAGCCTCCTTTAAAACCGGCGTCGTATACGGATTACTGCCATGTATTATTTTCTTCTCCAAAAAGCGTAAAATATCCTCCTCCGGCGCCTCAACCTTCACCGTAAGGAATTTTTCCTTTTCTCCCCGGTTCAGCGCCAGCACCCGATGTCCCGCAAGCTTCGTCACCGGCTCGTCAAAATCATAGTACATCTCGTACACAGATTCCGCCTCCGCATCCTTTGCCTGAGAAATCACACGTCCCTTTTTAACGGTTATATTCCGAATCCATGTACGGTAATCCGCCTCGTCAGAAACATTTTCCGCAATAATATCCTTTGCCCCTGCAATGGCGTCCCAAACGGAATGTACTTCCTTCTCCGGATTTACATATTCTTCTGCCAGCTCTTCTATCGGAGATTTTGCATTCTGCAGCGTTATCAATACCGCCAGCGGCTCAAGTCCGCGTTCCTTGGCAATCATGGCGCGGGTTCTTCTCTTCGGCCGGTACGGACGATACAGATCGTCTACCGCAACCTGCGTCTCCGCTGCCAGAATCTGCGCTTTCAGTTCCTCCGTAAGCTTGCCCTGCTCTTCAATACCAGAAAGCACCTGTTCCTTTTTCTCTTCCAGATTCCGCAGATAATTCAGCCTTTCATCCAGCTTTCTAAGCTGCTCATCGTCCAGTGTGCCATGTTTCTCCTTGCGGTACCGGGCAATAAATGGAATTGTGTTCCCCTCGTCTATCAGCTGAACCGCTGCGTCTACCTGCCAGCGCTTTACGCCAAGCTCTTCCGTAATTTTCTGATTAATATCCATGTAACTGTTCCTCTCTATTCCTAATATATCGTTTTCTCTTCCCGGAGTATCTGCACCGGCGGTTTCCCAAGCCCGCCGCGCCTCCTACTGTGTAAGCATATCATGAACAAATTACAGATTCAAGTTCTACTGCGTCTCTGCCCTGCGGAAAAATCAAAGAACTGCCGTAAATAATAACCCGCTGCCGTCCAGCAGAACCGAGTCTGCTCTGTTTTCTTGAATCCCATAGAAATTTATGATATACTTAGCAGACAAGCATACGTGAAAATGAAGGAGATAAAAAAGCAGCCATGCCAGAACTACAAGAATTGTCCAAGCAACAGTTAAAATCAAAAGAAACAAAGAGCCGTATTTTCCGCGCAGCCAAAACCATCCTCCAGCAGAAGGGCTACGAAGCATTATCCATCAAAAATATCTGCGAGGAGGCCGGCGTTTCAAACGGAAGCTTTTACCATCATTTCAAAACTAAAGACGATTTGTTATCTTACTATATTGAAGAACAGCCCGGCATCAATCCCGATCTGCTTGACCTGCCTTCCAATATAGACGAAGCAAAGATAACCATTATTCATGTATACCTGAATTATGTGCATTACTGCCGGGAACTCGGACTGGATTTTATATCCAATTATTACACGCCTAAGAACCAGTCCCTGAATCCGGATATCTGGGCAGACCGCCCTTATCCGATCGTAACGGTCCATAATTACCTGAAAAAGGCTATCGATGCCGGAATTATTACCTTGAAGCATTCTTTAGACGAGGTAAGCACCGACATCCGCATGATCGTAATTGGAAACGTATTTGAATGGAGCCTAAAAAACGGAGAAGCAGACTTTGAAAAAAATATGCGGCGCAGTCTGGAATGCTATCTGGACGGAGCGCTGATTTAGCCGATCCGTTTCATTTCTGCAGCATCCGGGCTTATTAATAAAAAAACCTTTCAGGCAGGCGGTCCTGAAAGGCTTTTTTATTAGGGAATTGGCTTATTCAGCCATGTCAATCATTTGATAAGTTTATTATACTGCTTGATTATTGAAATTTCCAATCGGTTATTTTGATATAACAGGGCACTTATAGACAGTTTCTATAATAGAGTCTATTCTGCTTGCTTTCTATCTTCTCATAAATCTATCTACCGAACTTTTTGTTACCTTCATATAGGGAAGATATATATATTTTTTATCCTGAAATTTGATTTTCTCCATCCCGGTTCCGGATACAAGAGCCACTGCAAGCTCCGCCATTGCTTCCGCCTGCCCCTCCTTGTCATTATACACCGTCCCTGCCAGCTTGGAATCCCGGACCGCCTCCAGCCCAACGTCTGTCCCGTCAACCCCTAAGAAAACCGGCAGAGCAGACTCCGTATAATTTAATTTCTCATAGGCGTCTATTGCGCCAAGCGCCATGTCATCATTATTTGCCAATACAAGCTCAATCCTGTTCTGATGCTGGCTAATCATCTGCAGCATCTGATTCTGGGCCTGCGCACGGTTCCAATTTGCAATGCCATTACTTAATTTTTCAATTTCAATCTCGTGACTCTTCAAGGTCTCCACCACGCTCTCTGAACGAATAATCGCATCCTGATGTCCCGCTTCCCCCTCCAGAATCACATACTGGATCTTTCCATCCTTATTTCGGTCTACTAAAGGATCCGACTGTATAATCTCCACAGCCAGCTCTCCCTGCATAATGCCTGATTGTTCTGCAAACGCTCCCACGTAATACAGTCTGTCCCACTGCATCATATCCTCAGCAACCGGCTCCCTGTTAAAGAAGATGATCGGCACATCCGTCTCTCTCGCCAGATCAATAATTTCCGATGGATCCGCACGATCTACCAGATTCACGCACAGCACATTGCAGCCTGAATCAATCAATTCTTTCACCTGATCCTCCTGCGTCCGCTGAGAACCGCCCGCTCCCCGGATTAATATAGATATCTCATAACCGTTTCCTTCATACTCCTGAAGGTTTTCTTTCAGAGATGCGATTAACTGATTCAAAAACGTATCGCTTTGATTATAGTATGTTACACCCACATATACCTTATTCTCCTCATATGGCATCTCCTTGCTGCAGGCACAAAAAAGCTGTATTCCCATACTGAGAACAATACCTGCAGCAAGCATCTCTTTCATTCTCATAGTTCCCCCCATCCTTGTTCCAATCCTAAGAACACCTGAATAATAAGAACCTCTATTGACTCATTGTAAAAAGAATCTCCTGATTCTCCTTCTTAAACAAAGTATCCCTCCGCATTACTGTATAAGAAACTGTTTTGCTCTGCGGTTTTCTAAACAAATGCTCAAGGCTCTCCACTGCTTCCGTCAGACTCTGATATCCCATATTAAAATCATCCGGCACTACCAGACATCTGACATACCCCGCATCCAAGCAATATACTGCCTCCATGGAATTTCCGATTCCATATACCAGCGCTCCGTGCAGGTTATTGGCCGATGCTGCTTTTCCCGCCAGTATCAGGCTGTAATCATCCAATGCGATCACAAAATCCACCTTTGCTTTCATTTCTAAAATGTACTCCTCTTCCTCCGGCGCAAAATCTGAAACTTTCCAGTGCACCTCGGCGCCCTTCTCTTCCAGCGCTGATGTCAGTCCCTTTCCTCGGTCAAGTACGGCTGACGAGTCCCCATACTCCGAGACAATCCCAACGGTCTTTCCTTTAATTTTCCCGTTGTAATCGTTTAATAGTTCCTCCGCCAGTACCTTTCCAAGCTCATAATTATCGGGTTTTACAACAGAAATATCAGATACGTCCTTCTCCCTTGCCGCAGAATATTCTACAAGCATAACCGGAACCCTTTTCTCTATTTTTTTTAACAGTTCCTCCGTATTATTCTCCGGAATAGGCTGAACGATCACTGCATCCGCCCCGTTATCGACCTCCTTTCGAATCACTTCGTATTCTTCCTCTGCCGATAAGGTTTTTCCTGTGCTGACAAAAAATACTTCCATTTCCCGGTCCTGAGCCGCCATCCTAAGTCCATATTTAAACGCTGCCCAGCGGCTGCTGTCAGAATCCTGAATAATCACAGAAATCCTGCCGCGTTCTTCTCCATTCCTTCCCCAAAGCATGGCGATAGACACTATCACAACCATTACGGCTAAAACTGCTTCTGTAAGAACAAACACTTTCTTGCTGCTTTTCATCTTATTTTCCTCTATTTTCCCTCATCCGGCGCTAATCCCCCGCCAAATGGGTGCCCAGCCTCAAGCATCTTCCTATTATCCTCTGTATAAGGAACCGCCGGAATACAGATAGATACCCTTGTTCCCTCATCCGGCTCGCTTTCCACGGTAATACCATACTCTTTTCCAAAAAGAAGATGAATCCGATTATTAACATTCACAAGACCGACTCCGGAGCCTTGCTTGTGAACCCTGTCGCTGTCTGTCAGCAGAAAGAGCACCTCCTCTTCAGACATCCCGATTCCATTATCTGTTACGGATAAAGTAATCTTTCCATCCCGCCGGCTTCCACTTACACGGATTTCGCCGCCCTCATCCTCATCCATGCCGCCGACTCCATAATTTATTGCATTTTCAAGGATGGGCTGTAAAATCAACTTAACCGTACAATAAGAATAAATCTCTGGATCCACGTCCTGTACATAGGTAAATGACTTCTTATAGCGGACCTTCTGAATATTCATATAGCTCTCCGCATGCTGGAGTTCATCTCTCACCGGGATAACCGTCCGCCCTTTCGAAAGGCTGATCCGAAACAGCCTAGCAAGCTGCGATATCATAAACACAGCCTCGTCATTTCTCTCCCCCTCAATCATCCACGTGATAGAATCCAGTGTATTGTATAGAAAATGCGGGTTAATCTGGCTCTGAAGGGCGTCCAGTTCACTTTTTCTGCGCTCTGTCTGCTCCAAGACAATCTTGTGCATCAGCATGTCAATCTGCTCATAAGACCTCTGTATGGAATCACCCAGATGCCGTATCTCCATCGATCCTCCAATATAGATCTCCGGCTGTTCTCCCGCCTCATATTCCAAAACCGATTCATTCAGCTTCAAGATAGGACTGGATATCCTTACGGAAACTACTCTGTTTACCACCCCAAACATCATTGCCATCAAAAGAATCAGAAGAACAATAAAATACCTAATATCAAACATACCATGGGTAAACACAGAGTACGGGATCACTCCCACCAGCTTCCAGCCGGTATAGCTAATCGTATTCACAATCACCTTGCGGTGTTCCCCTTCATAAAACTCATCATAAACCCCGTCCTTGTATAACGCCGCCTTTTTGCTGTTTTCACTGAATATGCCGTTATTGATCTGCATCTGCCTTGTATGATAAATAATCTCCCCGCTGCTGTCGCACAGATAATAATACTGTCCGCTGTTCTGCGTGTTGATTTGCTTCATCATCCTTGAGATATTGGAGTATTCCATATCAACAAGCAAGACTCCCAGCTGAGGAACTCCGTTATCCGTCAATTCCACAACCCGGCTCAGCGAAATCACCCAATAATAACGAAACGCATCGTCAAAAAGATTCTGAATATGCGGTGTGGAAAAATGCATATTCTCAGTCTCGGCTATTGCCTGCTCATACCAGTCCTGTCTGGTAACATTCGGATCCTCCTTTTGCAGCACAACCGGTTCCGCTCCCACAAGGCTTCCATAATTATTATATATGGCAATGCTCCGCAGACTGCCTGAATTTGCCTCATATATCCGCTTCATTCCCCGCTGGATATCATTATCCTGATCGGAAAAGTCATTTTCCTTAATGACGTTGTAATAGACCGCGTCCGATATCTGCCGCATACTCACTAAATAATCCTCCATATTCTCCCCGGTCTGCTCCATCAGCTTCTGCGTGCTCCCGATGCTTTCCTGTCTGGCGGCTGCCGAGACTCTAAAATACACCACAACTCCCAGAATCAGCATAATAGTAATGGATATGGAAGAAAATACAAGCATTATCGTTGACTGCATTCCTCGCGGCTTTATTTTTTTTATAAATTCCAAATATCTCTGCGATAATTTCTTATTTTGTGCCACTGTTTTCACTTTCTTCATGCTCTGTTCTATATCTGGACGGAGATACGCCAAATCGTCGTTTAAATACATAACTAAAATAATTGGGATCTGTATAGCCAACCTGTCTTGCAATAATATAGCTTTTATCGTTCGTCTCTATCAGCATTCGGGAAGCCTGTTCCATGCGGTAATCCGTCAGATAGCCGATAAAAGATTTTCCGGTTTTCTTTTTAAATACCGTCGAAAAATAAGAGTTGGATACGCCCAGAGCCTGACAAATTCCGTCCAGCGAAAGCTCCTCGTCCTTATAATTATTATGTACATATTCCTTTGCCTTAGATACGTAAGACTTTGTTGAACGGTTCCGCGCGTCCAAAAGCTCCTTCCGGAAGAAAAGACTGATATCCACCAGCCATTTCTGCAGCGCGCCGGCATCCATATCCAAAAGCTGCGCATACAATACCTTTATATTCTCCGGAAAAACTTCCGCGGTAATTTCATGATTTGCCGCAAATCGGTATAACGCACTGATCAATTCCATGACATCCACATGGTATAACTGCAGCGTCCTCTCCTGAAAAGACACTTGATTTAAATATTGTTCCACAGCCTCCTCAATATCCTCAACAGCCCCCAGACGAATCATCTTAAAAAGCTTGGACAGGTAAATATCATCTCCTGAACCAGACCTGATTATTTCCTGGGGAACATTTTCTTGCATATTGATAGCTCTTGACGCCCCGTAAATCACACGATAAGACACAGCCGTTCTCGCGCTGTTATAAGACTGGGAAAGCTCATGAATACTTCCGCAGACCTGTCCGACTCCCACCGTTACAACAGCTTCAATAATATGAAGCGCATATTTGCAGAATCTGTCACAGTCATCTGTCAGCTCTGTAATCTCGCTTTCCTGCTTCAATTGCGCGATCAAAACCGTATTCTCCAGATAAGGGAACGCTTTTGCCTGCCATTTCCCTCCCAGATGCTCTTCTGCCTGTTTCTGGACAGAGATTGTAAGCAGCAAGGGATTCATGCCTTCCGGCGTCTGACTAGACGACGTATGAACAACAAGGCAGCAGTACAAAGGCCCGCGGAATGAAAGACGATAATCTGTAAGATATCTGGGAAGTTCTTCCTCTCGCACTCTCCCCTCTATCAGCATGGTATAAAAATTCGCCTGCAAAAGCGGCAGCGATTCTATATAATATTTTTGCAGTATCTCCACATTCCGTTTCTCACTGATCTCCTGATCCAGCTTTTTTTTCAACTGCCTAAATACATCTGTCATCTCCATTGAATTAACAGGCTTCAATATATACTCTTCCACCTCCAGATGAACGGCTTCCCTTGCATATTCAAATTCATCAAACCCTGTAAAAATCAATATCTTTGTCGCTGGAAATTCTGTCTTAATGCGATGCGCCAGTTCCATACCGTTCATGTACGGCATCTTGATATCAGTCATGACCACATCCGGCTCATATTCTTCTACCATCTCAAGCGCCTTTACCCCATTACAGGCATATCCCGCCACCGAAAAGCCAAGTTCTTCCCAGTCCAGCTTCTTCATGATGACCTGTATCACCTCTTCTTCGTCATCTACCAAAAGTACCGTATATTTGTCCATCCTTCTTACCCCGTATATCTGTGTATCCATACTTTAATTATAACAAAAACCTGAAAAAAGAGCCAGAACAATGTCCGGCTCTTTTTCGTCATTCCTGATTCCACTGCTGTCTGCTGGATGTACATCCTATAACCGAAAAACCGATTTACAGACGCAGTTTATTTTTTCTGAACATATTTCAGACAGTCAAGGGTTACTGCCACAAGGATAATAATTCCTGAGAAAACAAACTGCAGGTTCGTATCGATACCCAAAATCGTCAGAGAGTAGGTCAGCGCGGTAAAGATAAATACGCCGACTACCACGCCGGAGATCTTACCAATACCACCTGTAAAGGACACGCCGCCCACTACGCAGGCTGCAATCGCATCCATCTCCCAGCCTTGTCCATAAGCTGCCGAACCAGATCCTACCATTCTTGCACATTCCAGCCATGAACCAAAACCATACAGGATTCCTGCCAGTACAAACGCCCCAACCGTTACGGCAAATACAGAAATACCTGAAACGGCCGCCGCCTCCGGGTTTCCTCCCACCGCATACAGATTCTTTCCAAAAGTCGTCTTATTCCAGATAAACCATACAATCGCAACAGCGGCTACTGCCCAGAGAATAATCGTCGGGAATCCGTTCACCTTCGGGATAATCATATTCGGGATTACCGGCTCAATCGCCCCAAAGGATACGCCCTTTGTTGCATAAGTAACAAGGCCGAAGATAACCAGCATGTTTGCCATGGTAGAGATAAATGGGTGCATCTTAAACTTTGCGGTAAAGAAGCCTGCAATCGTCGTAAAGAACGTACAAAGCACGATACACACAACCAGCGACAGAACGACTCTTCCCATAAGAGGCATGGTCGTAAAGTCAAAAATATGACCAAACACAGCTCCCGTATTGATTCCCTGATGCATAATGATGGTAGCCGTCGTCATTCCCATACCAACCATACGTCCAATAGAAAGGTCCGTACCAGTCAGAAGGATCAGACCCGCTACGCCAAGGGCAAGGAACATACGCGGAGACGCCTGCTGTAAGATATTCAGCACATTATTGTAAGTCAGCAGCGGTGAATTCTTTACGATCGGCGTAATAATACACAGCGCAATAAAAATCAATATAATTGCAATATACAGACCGTTCTGCAGTAAAAACGCCCGCTTATTAAACGTATATTTGTAGTTCTCCCATTTCTGGGCCCTTGTCTCAGCAAAGGTAAACTTCGACATGCGCAGAAGGTCAATCAGATGATACTTGTAAGTATAAGCCGCATGCCTCCGGTCTTTGATCTGCTGAAGTTCTTTCTCCAGTTCCATCTTCGCGTCAAACTGCCGGTTCTTATAGACATACTTCTCTTCCTTGATCTCCTGCTGGTCAGAAAGCTTGGAAAGGGACGCCTGATGTTCCTTTTCCAGTTCGGCAAGCTTTTTCTGGTATTTCTCCTTAGCCGCGGCCTTTTCCAAAACGCAGCTTGCCTGAACCGGCTGGTAATACTCCTGATCAAAATGCGCCTTAAGATAATTTTCCGCCTCTGTGATCAGCCTTGAAACCTCCGCCTTGTTCTTTGCCTCAACCGCCTGCGCCTTCTCCAGCTCGGTCTTTGCCTTCGCGATCCGCGACTCTCTGTCTTCTCTGGTAAGGGCTTTGTCTCTTTTTACTCCATCAATCCTGTTCTGAAGAGAGATAACCTTATCTGTCCCATCTAACCGGAGAGCGTCGATTTCCGCCTGAATTTTGCCCACATAATCCTCAATCGGCCGGCGAAGCTTCTGCTCCTCGTCCGCCGTAAGAATTTTACTGTTTTCATTCGCCATATTCTTCATCTCCCTCATCATAGATACTTCGCACTAAGCCTTAACAGCTCTTCCTGATTTGTCTCATTTGTATTCACAATCCCGGAAAGCCGCCCGTTCGACATAACGCCGATGCGGTTGGTAATCCCAAGGATCTCCGGCATTTCAGAAGAAACAACAATGATCGTCTTCCCTCTTTTTGCCATGCTGATAATCAATTCGTAAATTTCATATTTTGCTCCTACGTCAATTCCCCTTGTAGGCTCGTCCATCATAAATACCTGCGGCTCCCGCTCCAGCCATTTTCCAAAGATAACCTTCTGCTGGTTCCCGCCGGAAAGGCTGGAAATCATATCGTCCGGCCCCATACACTTGGTATGCATCACCCGGATCTCATCCGCCGTTGCCTTCACCATCTTTGCATCGGAAAGGGCGAACCCCGACTTATACTGATTGAGATTGGCAATGGTAGTGTTAAAGGTAAGGTCGCCCTTCAAAAACAGGCCGTTGGCCTTGCGTTCCTCTGTAATCATGGCAAACCCATGGTCCATGGCTTCCTTGGCGCTGTTAAAAGTCATCCTCCGTCCATTAAAATATACATATCCGGCCGCCCTTGTCCGCACGCCGAAGATGGTCTCCAAAAGCTCGGTACGCCCCGCGCCCACCAGACCATACAGCCCGAAGATTTCTCCTTCTCTTACATCAAACGAAATGTCCTGAAGATGGGGTTCGTACTTCGTGGACAAATGCTGAATAGATAAAATCGTATCCTTCGGCGTATTATCCACCGGCGGGAACCGGTTCTCCAGAGAACGTCCTACCATGGCTGCGATCAGTTCGTTCATATCCGTTTCTTCCGCTTTCTTCGTCATGACTAGGTTCCCGTCCCGGAGCACGGATATCTCGTCGCATATCTCAAATATCTCATCCATTTTGTGGGAGATGTAAATCAGGGCGATACCCTGTTCTTTTAACATCCTCATCATCTCAAACAGCTTATCTACTTCCTGTACCGTCAGTGAAGAAGTCGGTTCGTCAAGAACGATCACCTCGGAATTATAAGAAATCGCTTTGGCAATCTCACACATCTGCCTCTGGGAAACGGACATATTCCGCATAGGCTGCGTAAGGTCTACGGTCATGCCAAGCTTACGAAACAGCTCCGAAGCCTCTTTCTTCATCCTTCCCTCATCAATGATGCCAAAAGAGTTGCGGGGATAACGTCCAAGAAACAAATTATCAATTACATTCCGGTCCAGACACTGGTTCAGCTCCTGATGAACCATCGCAATACCGTTTTCAAGGGCATCCTTCGGTCCGGAGAAGCTGACTTCCCTGTCTCCAAGGAAAATACTGCCTTCGTCTTTCTGATACGTACCGAAAAGGCACTTCATCATTGTAGATTTCCCAGCGCCGTTTTCGCCCATAAGCCCCATAACCGACCCGCGTTTTACATCCAGATTGATATGGTCCAGAACCCGGTTCCTGCCAAAAGACTTACTCATACCGCGTATCGATAAGACGATATTATCTTTCTTATCTGCCATTATTTTTTACTCCTGTATCTGTAGATTCATAATCCGCCCTGCGCCTCGGCGCGCGGACTATTAAACTCCTATTTCAACAATATCCCTGTTTAAAAATTATCAGGGAGAATTTCTTCTCCCTGATACTCCATTCCCTAAAAACTATTTGAAAAATTACTGGCTCAGCAGTGAGGTATAGGAAGCTGCATTATCCGTCTTAACCATGTTGATTGCAAACGCATCATACTCTGCCGGATTTCCAAGACGGTTTGTGATGTTGGACTCTGTCTGTCCGTCGCCGCCGATATAATCAACGTCAAGGTTCAGCAGCTTGTCATAGTTCTGCAGAAGCGGCTGATAGGTTGAGCTTAAGAAATTATCAGAAGCGTTGTAAATATTCAGCCAAACCTTCTTAGAAGCATGCGCGCCCTCGTCAAGCTGTGATGCTACCGGATCGTAAACCTTAGTAGAATCTGTGAAATCCTGATAGTTATCTGCTGTTACCGCTACGTTCAGCGCATAGTAAGAACGCTCTTCTTCCCTGTATACGTATACGTCGTCGCTTAAAACATTGCCTGCGTCGTCTTCTGTGCCGATACCTGTGTCGATATCTACGCCGTCTAATGCGTTACGAAGAACACGAAGCGTTAAGTAAGCCTGAACATCTGCATGCTGGCTGATGGTTCCGCCGTAGCCCTCTGCGATAGCAGCTACCGCGTCAGAGTTAGCGTCATAACCAAATGTCGGAACTTCTTTGTCTTTTGACCAAGCGTTGAACATAGACATTCCCATTCCATCATTGTTAGAAGCGATTACATCGATCTGATCGCCAAAAGAAGAAGACCATGTTCCGATTGCGTTTCCTGCGGTTGCCGCATCCCATGTAGCGCCTGCAGAGTTCTTCATTTCCTGAGAAGCAAGCTCGCGGACTACATACTTCTTTCCGCCGATCTCAAGCTCGCCGTCCTGTACTGCCGTTGCAGAGCCGTCTGTGTTGGTTCCGATTGGCTCGCTGTTAATCTCGCCGTCTTTCTCAACGCCTGTGCCCAGCGCTTTTCTAACGCCTCTGGTACGCGCGATAGAATCGTTATGTCCGATATCGCCGATTGCAAGAACGTAACCGATCACGCCGTCGCCGTTGCGGTCAAGTCCGTCAATATTAGCCTCGATGTATTCCTTGATCATAGTTCCCTGAAGCTCCGCGCCTTGATTTGCGTCAAAGCCTACATAATATGTATTGTCATTGAAGCTTAATGCAGCCATATCAAGCTCGCCTGTAGAGCTGTTAGACGGCTGGCGGTTGAACCATACTAACGGCTTGTCTTTGTTCGCTACATCTGAAGATGCGCCGCTGGACTCGCCGGCATCGCCGGAACCGCTATCGCCGGACGTATCGCCGCCGCCGCCGCATGCAGCAAGTGAAAGACCTAACATTGCCGTCAGCATCAAGGAAATAATTTTCTTTTTCATTCTTTTTTCTCCCTTCATTTTACACGCTATTTTCACGTTTTATTGATGAAAATAGTATATCGGAGAGTCTTAGGAGAAAACATAGAATATTTTTCGCTATTCATTGAAATTTATTAGACAATTAATACCCTTAGTGAACAAAGGGATGCGCGCACTTTGTTCACTAAGGGTATTCTTGTCAAAAGAAAAACATTGATTGTAGCCTCTCTTTTTATGTGATATGATAATGATTGTATTAATTATATGCTGATCACAAAGGGTAACGCCTGAGGGAGAAGGAGGAAAACAAAAGATGTATGATGTAAACTCGAAACACGCAGAGGATTTTATCAATCACGAGGAAATCCTAGAAACCCTCGCCTATGCAGACGAGAATAAGGATAACTTGAAATTGATTGAAAAACTAATTGAAAAAGCCGCCTTAAGAAAGGGCCTGTCACATAGGGAGGCTTCCGTTCTTCTGGCCTGTACCGACGAGGCTATGAACGAGAAGATCTTCCGTCTGGCGGAGCAGATCAAAAAGGATTTCTACGGCAACCGGATCGTAATGTTCGCGCCGCTGTATCTGTCCAATTACTGTATCAACGGCTGTACCTACTGTCCGTACCATGCAAAGAATAAGCACATTGCAAGAAAACAGCTGACCCAGGAAGAGATCCGCAGGGAAGTTATCGCGCTGCAGGATATGGGACACAAGCGTCTTGCGCTGGAAGCCGGAGAACATCCGACTTTGAATACGATGGACTATTATCTGAAATCCATCGAAACCATTTACAGCATCAAACACAAAAATGGCGCCATCCGCCGTGTAAATATTAACATTGCCGCAACTACCGTGGACAATTACCGTCTTCTGAAAGAAGCGGGGATCGGAACCTACATCCTGTTTCAGGAAACCTATCACAAAGAGGGCTACAAACAGCTCCATCCCACCGGACCGAAGAGCGATTATGATTATCACACCGAAGCCATGGACCGGGCGATGGAGGGCGGCATCGACGACGTGGGCGTAGGCGTCCTTTTCGGCCTTGACAAGTACCGCTATGAATTTGCAGGGCTTTTGATGCATGCGGAACACTTAGAAGCCGCTTTCGGCGTAGGTCCCCATACCATCAGCGTACCAAGGCTCAGGGATGCGGACGATATTGATTCCTCTTCCTTTAAAAACGGAATTGACGACGATACCTTTGCTAAGATCGTTGCCTGCATCCGCATCGCCGTACCATACACAGGCATGATCATTTCCACCAGAGAGAGCCAGAAAGTAAGGGAGCGTGTGCTGCATCTGGGCATTTCACAGATCAGCGGCGGTTCCAGAACCAGCGTCGGCGGATACTGCGAACCGGAACCGGAAGACGAGAAGTCCGAACAGTTCGACGTCATTGACAACCGCACGCTGGACGAAGTCGTCCAGTGGCTGATGCGGATGGATTACATCCCAAGCTTCTGCACCGCATGCTATAGGGAAGGGCGGACCGGCGACAGGTTCATGTCCCTGTGCAAGAGCGGGCAGATCCAGAACTGCTGCCATCCAAACGCTTTAATGACTCTGCAGGAATACCTGATGGATTACGCTTCGCCGGAAACAAAGTCCCTTGGGGACAAGCTGATTGACAAAGAGATCTTAAATGTGCCGAACGCGAAGGCGCGTTCCATCGTAACCGAGAATCTGCGGCTGATCCGCGAAAATAACCGAAGAGATTTCCGCTTTTAATCTGCCTGATTCACAGTGCGGCACATCCATACAGTTTCTATCAAAAACCGGCGCCCTATGCAGGATATATCTCCTTCCTGCATAGGGCGCCGGTTTCATTAGAACATGCGACGCTAACTAACGATATCCATATCCGGGCATTCTTTTATATAAATCTGCCATGCCTGAAACCCATCCACAGCCTCCGAAACAACAAACTTTACGCTGATCATCAATAATTATCGCCATATTTACTTTCTCCGCTCCTTTGTTCCAGATAATAAAAGCCATAAGCCGGGACAGGCAGATTCTGCAGCAGATAATCCCCGCCCGTCAGCATATCCGTAAACCTGCCTAGGTCATGGGGGAAAGTAACCGTCTTTTCCCATTCAGTGAAGTTAAACACGCCAATGATTTTCTGTCCCTTTGCATACCGCCCGACAGCCAGCAGTCCGTCGTCGCCAGTATCCAAAGTCCACACATCCGCCGCCGTTCCAAACGCCGGGCAAGTCCCCCGCAAACCGATCAATGCGCTCAAACCGCAAAACATTTTCCCCTCTGGGATTTCCAAATCATCCTTATGCTCCGAAAGCTCCCATTTCATTCTTCCCCGGTGCAGATAACGGCTGGCGCTGTTACCCGCAAATCCCTGAAAGTAATCATTTAAATACCGCTTTTGCAGTACTTCATCTATACCAAAGTTCTGGTTAAGCCACTCATAATCCAGTCCCCAGTTCTTTCCATATGTACGGCACAGCGTCAATGCGGATCATATCCATGCCTTTGTTCGCCAAAAAAAGATAATTATACATCATCTCATTGAATACCCGCGGATTCTGATAATTTAAATCCCATTGGTAAGGATAGCTTCTTCATATCCCTCCGAAGCCGGTATTTTCGCAACAACATTATAGAATGCATCCTGAGACGCCTCATATCCCAGCCTTTGGATATGACTTACAATATAATCGCTTATTTCCTTCATTTCCCCCGATGCCCTCGGCACCGTTGAAATATCGCAAAACCTTCGCAATACGGTTTGCGGTTCTAAGCCTGCAACAATGTCATATCTATCCAATTCTTCCTCCTCCTTACCTTTAAAAATCTGCAATTATCCTTTATCTGTACCATATCTTCCATTCCAGACAATTTTTCTATAATTCTCCCGGTCAGTATCCCCCTCGGTAGAAAAACATAATATCCGGCTGTTTTCATCAAGACCAAGACGGGTCTTCATATCTGCATACTCCGGATTCGTTAAAAGTGTAAACACAAATCCAAATGCCGCCGCCCCGCTTTCACCTGAAACAATCCGGGGATCCCCTCCTATGGGGCTTCCCAGCACGCGCATCCCATCTGCTGCGATTCCATCCGGGATGCTGACAAAATAATCCGCATGATCCCTCATGATCTCCCACCCAAGTGTACATGGCTCTCCGCAGGCAAGGCCGGCCATAATTGTATTCATTTCCCCGCCTACTGTATAAAGCTTTCCATCATTCGCTTCTGCCGTGCGGTAAATGCAGGCGGCCTGTTCCGGTTCAACGACCGTTACAATCGGCCGTTCTTTTCCATCTCCGTACACATCTGCGAAAAAACCGGTAACTGCTCCGCTCATAGCGCCCACTCCGGCTTGGAGAAATATGTGTGTGGGACGTTCCAGCTTCTCCTGTTCCATCTGATGATAAGCTTCGTATGCCATTGTGGTATATCCCTGCATGATATGGCGCGGTATTTCTTCGTATCCGTCCCATGCAGTATCCTGCACAAAGATCCACCCCTTTTCCATTGCCTCGGTATATGCTTTCCTCACGCTCTCGTCATAATTTAGATTCGTGATAGATGCTTCCGCTCCCAGCCTGCGGATATTTTCCAGCCTCTCGGCAGCGCTTCCCTTCGGCATATATACTACGCTCTTCTGCCCAAGGCGGCCTGCCGTCCATGCCACGCCTCTCCCATGGTTGCCGTCAGTGGCGGTTATAAAAGTCCTGTCTCCGAAAGCGCTTCTCACCTCCGGATCCATAAGTCTGCGATAGCTCAATTCCTCTTTTGGAATGTTAAGTTCCTTCGCAATATATGTTCCGATCGCATAACTTCCTCCTAATACCTTAAACGCATTCAATCCAAAGCGGAAGCTCTCATCTTTCATGTAAATTCCCGAAACGCCGGTATATGCCGCAAGGTCTTTTAAAACCCATAACGGCGTTACCAAGTATTCCGGAAAGCTGCTGTGGAAATGGTTTACCTTCTCCGCCTGTTTATATCCAAAAAGGCGCACGTCACTGACATTTTCCACCGGCCTGTTTAAATGAATCATTTGAACCCTATTCCTCATTTTCCTTATCTCTTCCACTCTCTGCTTAATTCGTTATGCAATATGTTATATGCGATATATCGCATATCTGTATTTTAATATTAACAACAAAACAGCAAATTGTCAATACAATAATTGTATATTGCATATCATTTAATTATATCGTATAATTTGTTTAGAAAAGGAGGTATGGATATGCCTATTCCAAACAAAAAAGAAGCGATTTTAGTACTTTCCGCAAAAGAAAAAATATACAAAGAATTATCCTCATGGATTGTTAAGGGCACCATGAAACCGGAAGAAAAAATAAACGAAGCCGAAATCGCAGCCTATTTTTCAGTCAGCAGAACTCCCGTAAGAGAGGCCCTGCAGCAGCTTGCAGAACAAAAGCTTGTTTATATCATTCCCTCTCGCGGAAGTTTTGTGACTCCTTTAACAAAAGAATCCGGAGATGAAATCTACGAAGCCCTTGCGGCAATCAGCGCAGACATTGCCTGCCTTGCCTGCAGGAAGCGCACAGATAAGCAATTAGATGAATTAAGAGATAAGGCACGGTCTTTTGAACAAGCCTATGAAAACCAACAATACTCAGTCCTTCCTGAATACGACGACGCATTTCATTCCTATATATCCGAAATCGCAGGCAATGAATATTTAAGTTCTTATTCATCCTCCCTCCAGATGCATACACATAGGTTTGAATACCTTCTTATTACAAGTAAACAAAACCGCAGCACTTCCATAACCGAACATACTGCAATTATAGATGCAATCGACCGCCAAGATGAAACCCTCGCCAGACAACTTTCATCCGACAATTGGCTCCGTACTTATCAGGAATATATCCGCGTACTGCTTTAACTTGCATACTGAAAAAAACTAATCGTAACAGGAATAAAGAATGTGCCTTGGCACATTCGACGTTTCCTATATCAAAAACAACGGGGCTGGCGCAAATCATACGCCAGCCCTGTATAACAATTCAATTCTTTAAATCAATCCTGATCGTCCTCTGCCCAGGCCAGCGCGCACCGCACCGCCCGCTTCCAGCCTTTTAAGAGCCTCTTTCTCTTCTCCTCTTCCATACCCGGAACAAATTCCTTTCCAAGCTGCCAATTCTGTTTAATTTCCTCTTTATCCTTCCAATAGCCCGTTGCAAGCCCGGCCAAATAAGCCGCGCCCAAGGCCGTAGTCTCAATGCATTTCGGCCTATGTACCGTCGCCTGATTTACATCCGCCTGAAACTGCATCAGCATATCGTTCGCGCTGGCGCCGCCGTCTACCTTCAGAACGTGCATGGATACTCCCGCATCCTCTTCCATTGCCTTGATTACGTCGTACGCCTGATAAGCAATGGATTCCAATGCAGCGCGGATAAAGTGTTCCTTGGTACACCCCCGCGTCAGCCCTACCACCGTTCCTCTCGCATACTGGTTCCAGTAAGGGGCCCCCATTCCTGCAAATGCGGGTACCAGATATACGCCGTCGGTATCCTCTACCTTAACCGCATATTCTTCCGTTTCCGGAGCGCTCTTTACCATGCGCATCCCGTCCCGCAGCCATTGGTTTGCGGCTCCAGCCACAAAGATACTCCCTTCCAGCGCATATTCCGCCTTGTCCTCCGTGCTTGCCGCAATCGTCGTCAAAAGGCCGTTTTTTGATTCCACCGGCTTATTCCCCGTATTCATCAGCAGAAAGCACCCGGTGCCATATGTATTTTTTGCATCGCCCTCGCAAAAACACCCCTGTCCAAACAACGCGGACTGCTGGTCTCCCGCCGCTCCTGCAATGGGAACATTGCCCACCAGAACTTTCTCGTCCGTATAGCCGTAAATACAGCTGGAAGGCTTCACCTCCGGAAGCATCGCCTTAGGAATGTTAAATTTCGCCAAAATCTCGTCATCCCAGCACAGCTTATGGATATCAAACAACATCGTCCGGGAAGCGTTCGTATAATCCGTCACATGGACCAGTCCGCCGGTCAGATTCCAGATGAGCCAAGTATCCACCGTCCCAAATATCAAATCGCCTCTTTCAGCCTGCTCTCTTGCACCCTCGACATGGTCAAGGATCCACGCGATCTTGCTTGCACTGAAATACGCGTCTGCAATCAGCCCCGTTTTTTCGCGGATGACTCGGTCAAATCCTTCTGCCTTCAGTCCGTCGATCATCTCCGAGGTCCTTCTGCACTGCCACACAATCGCATTGTAAACCGGCTCGCCCGTATAACGGTTCCAGATAATCGTAGTCTCCCGCTGGTTGGTAATTCCGATACTGCTAATCTGTTTTGCACTGACGCCTGTTTCCGCCAGCGTCTGCACCATAACTAAATACTGGGACGACCAAATCTCTCTCGGATTCTGCTCTACCCAGCCCGGCTGGGGATAGATCTGTTCAAATTCCTTCTGCGCCATACCGCAGATATCTCCCGCATGGTTAAACAAAATACACCGGGAACTTGTGGTTCCCTGATCCAGCGCCATTACATACTGCTCCATATTATCATCCCGTCCTCTCTTTTTCCAATCTTTTCTTGGCTGGTACAGCCCTACCGTGCAAAGATTTCTTTTGTCGCAATCACTGCCGCACCTGTCCCGGCCACATCCTCCGCGACAACCTGCCCGATTTTTACCGGCGCCATAAGCTCCACGTCCTTCAGCGCCCTTACACAGTCAAAAATCTTATCTTTGGGTATGTCGGTCTCTGTCTTTACCGACACGCAAGGCAGATGGCCGCCCTTTACCCTGACGGACGACGTCACGATCCGCCTGGGATCCGTAAGCTCCTTCTTCGCATAATCCGCGCCTCTCGGACAAGTATTTCCTGTAACTTCCATGGAACCCTCAGCGGAAATCTTCACCTTTAAGTTACAGCCCAAAGGGCATCCGATACATACCAATTCTTTCACTTTCATCTCTTCGCCCTCCTTACTCCTGCTCAATCCTGATGGTAATACTCTCAAGCCCGTCAAATGCTTCCAGCTTGGACCTAAGCAGGACTACCTGTTCCATCTCGCCCGGCGCCATGACCTTCTTCTTGACTCTGCTCATACACTTATCATTATAATACACACAGAGGAAACTGTCTCTATAAACATTTCCCACGCGGAAACGAACCACCTGTTTCTCCGCCATCCGGTCTTTATCCACCAAGCACGGAACCGTATAACGGACTCCGTTCTCTCCCTTTAACGGAATCTCTTTTCCTGCCTGCGTCAGGGTTCCCTGAACATAAGCCGCCGCATTTTCGCCCGCCGTCTTCGCTTCCCCGGACACATAATCCACCAGATCATGTACATGGAGCACATTCCCGCAGGCAAATACGCCTTCCACACTAGTCTCAAGGCTCTCGTTTACCACAGGGCCGGAGGTAACCGGATTCAGCTCCACGCCCATCTGAGAGGAAAGCTCATTCTCCGGAATCAGCCCGCAGGATAGAAGCAGCGTATCACACTCGTAGAACTCTTCCGTCCCCGGAACCGGCCTGCGGTTTTCATCCACCTGAGCCAGCGTAACGCCCTCCACACGCTTCTTTCCTTTAATATCAACAACCGTATGACTTAATTTCAGAGGAATCTCGTAATCATCCAGACACTGAACAATATTCCGTTTCAAGCCGCCGGAATAGGGCATCAGCTCCGCCACTACCTGAACCTCTGCGCCTTCTAGTGTCATACGCCTCGCCATAATCAGGCCGATATCGCCGGAACCTAGGATTACCACCTTCTTTCCCGGCATCCGGCCTTCCATATTCACATATCGCTGGGCGGTTCCCGCTGAATACACGCCTGCCGGACGGTAACCCGGGATATTGAGCGCGCCTCTGGAACGCTCCCTGCAGCCCATGGCTAGAACAATTGCCTTTGCCTCGATTTGGAACATTCCCCGCTCCTTATTCATCACAGTAATCACTTTATTCTCTGCAATATCCACAACAATGGTATGAAGCATATAAGGGATTTTAAGTTCTTCCACCTTCTCAATATATCTTCCCGCATATTCAGGCCCGGTCAGCTCCTCCTTAAAGGTATGCAAACCAAAACCGTTGTGGATACACTGGTTCAGGATGCCTCCCAGCTCATTGTCACGCTCAATAATCAGAATATCTTCTGCGCCCGCTTCTCTGGCCGCTACTGCCGCGGCAAGTCCCGCCGGGCCTCCGCCAATGATTGCAATCTCTGTCTTCATCCTAAATGTCCTCCTTATTATATCCTGTCAAATAGTTAGAACCTTCGCCTGATTTGGTAATCTCTGAAACATCCTTCCCCAGCTCCCTTGCAAGGATCTCTACGGTCTTCGGCGCGCAAAACCCCGACTGACAGCGTCCCATACCCGCTCTGGTACGGCGCTTGATCCCGTCTAGGGTAGTAGCCCCTAAGGGTCTGTGGATAGCGTCCATAATCTCCCCTTCGGTCACCACCTCGCAGCGGCAGACCACATTGGCATAAGCCGGATTTTTCTTAATCAGCTCCTGCCGCTCTGCAAAGGATGCTTCCGCCACATTCGGGATCCCTTTTCTGACCGCCTTAAAATCTGCTTTCTTCTCCATTGGATAAATACCCTGTACCAACTCCGCCACATACTCGCCGATAGCCGGGGAGCTGGAAAGTCCCGGCGACTCAATTCCCGCAACGTCGATAAAGCCTGGCGCTCCCTCTACTTCCTTAATGATAAATTCATGCTCCGTCCAGTGGGCCCGGAGTCCGGTAAAGGATGTGATAATCTGGCGGGTCGGCACGGTCGGTACGCTGACCGCAACCCTCTTTAACAAATCAGCCAAACCATCCGCTGTGGTCTGGGTATTTTCCTTATCCTCTATATCCACCGCCGTCGGCCCGGTCAGGAGATTGCCGTGAACCGTCGGCGTGATCAAAACGCCCTTGCCATAAATGGTAGGAAGCTGGAAAATCGTACTGTTCACATAGTCTCCCACCTTCTTATCCATCAAGCAGTACTCGCCCTTCCGGGGAATAATCTTGATTTTCTCATCGCTTACCATATTATGGAACTTATCCGCATACACGCCCGCCGCATTAACTACCAGCTTACTCTCGATCACGCCCTTAGAAGTCTCCAGCCTATAGCCGCACTCCTCTGGAACAATATTCATAACCTCCGTATCAAACTGGAAGTCCACACCGTTTTCACAGGCATTTTCCGCCATGGCAATGGTAAGTCCGAAAGGACAAACAATTCCGCCTGACGGCGCGTACAATGCAGCGGCGATATCATCCGTAATGTTCGGCTCCATCTTCTTTACTTCCTCCTTGGAAATGATACGGATACCCGGCACGCCGTTCTTCTTACCCTTCTCAAGCAGACGCTCCAGTTTATCCATATCCTTCTCATCAAAACAAAGCACCAGAGAACCATTGCGCTTAAAGGAAAAGTCCAGCTCCTTTGCAAGCTGCTCCATCATCGCGTTGCCTCTTACATTCATCTTCGCCATCACCGAACCCGGCTCATTGTCAAAGCCTGCATGGACGATACCGCTGTTTGCCTTGGAAGTACCCTCGCATACGTCGCTGTTCTTGTCAACAACCATGACATGATACTGGTATCTGGACAACTCCCTGGCAATTGCGCTTCCTGTAACTCCCGCGCCGATAATTACAACATCATACATATTACAATCCTTCCTTCCCACTCATCGCATTTTGTAAAAGAGGCTATAAAGAATGTGCTAAAGCACATTCCCACACAGAGCGCGGCCGCCTTACGGCAAACTTCTTCGCACGTGCGCATCCTCCCGGAGTATTTTTATAATCTAGGGAACAAAGTTTCCTAAACCATAAAAAAGGAGCACAAAAACAATCAGCTCACCGCTGTTATTCTTGTACTCCGTTTTCTCCAAATCATTATTTAACTGTTTTTAGCATAGCATAATTTCAGCCTCTGTGCAATACCCAAATTTTAATTAATTTTTGTCTGTTACTTTTAACCCCGCCTATTATTTTAAGTATTGTCCATCCATATTAATTGATATTACCTCTTCCTCTCCCGGCTCTGTATTTACGATACAATAATTCAAACTATTTTCATCATACCACTGATAACTATCCGAATAATCTCCTTCGTAAACATCTTGCGGTTCACCCCATTTTTCGATAACAGTCTCTATGTCTGCTCCCATCTGAATCCCTCCCGGAAAAATAATGCTTATACCTCCGTCTTCTATATCATAGTCGTCAACATAAAGTCCATTTACTGTGCACTCCCTTACTACATGTGCCTCCTCAGTATTATTGCTGATTACAAAGATAAGGGAATGCGAAGCGCTGTCATCAAAAAATACCAATTCATAATCATCTCCGTTAATCACATAATCCTCCGGAGTATTCTCCGTATCCATCGCCAATCCGGCAGATTCTACTTCCTCAATGGAACATGGAAATGCTAATACAGTATCATTGATCTGAACCGTAAAGCTATTCCAGCTGTCTCCCAGACCTTCACTGACTTTTACCGGTGGTTTTGAAGCATCCTTCTCTTCGTCATCATCGTCTTCATCCATATCATCTTCCAGCGGTTCTGACATGATTAACGGCCTGCTTTCCATACCGCCTATTTCTTCAAGCACATCATACGCTCCTGCTGCGCCCATTGCAATAGAAGCAATCACTCCCACTATTGCACTAGAGATACAGAATATCTTAGCCTTCTTAGCGGCATCTTTTGCTCCTTCATAATCTCCCATTCTCTGCAATGAGTTTATTTTACTTGCATAAATAATACTCGCAACGCCTAGCGGCAGACAGCAGCATATTGTTGCAAGAATAGAAAATACCAGATACGGCGTACCGTTAATCTGTTCCACCGGCTGGCCATAATTTGGCTGGCTGTAATTCGGCTGGCTGTAATTTGGCTGGCTGTAATTTGGCTGATCATAATTATTATCTGACTGGTTATATCCATTATTCATCTGGCCGTAATTGGACTGGTTATAAGGATTCCCCTGTCCATAGCTATAATCTCCACGTACGTCATCAGACTGGCCGCGGCTGTCTCCTCCCGGATTATTTTCTGTCTGGCCATAGGTATAACCGCCTATATTATTATCTGTCTGACCAAAACTATACTCCTCTGAACTATTGTCCGCCTTGTCATTCTCCTGTGTTGCTTCTGTACCGCAAAATGGACAGTATTTTACGCCTTCCTCTATCTCATTGCCACAAAATCTACACTTCATAATATTCTCCTTCCCCGTTTACACTCCTGTAGGTGCTAATAAAATAAATGGATATACCTCAATATTTCTAACAATTCCATATATTAGAAATACCACCAATATAACTATTGGAATTTGTTCCGGTATATGAATGCTCACACGCTCTTTCCCATAATGCAGCCACTGTATACCGCACGCCGCATAATATACTATAAGCCACGGCAGTAGTATAATCAACAATGGATTATAGCGGAACGCCTGATATATCTGCCCGTGCAAAAGCATATAACAAGCCCGCCCCGCCCCGCAGCCCGGACAATAATACCCTGTAAGGAAATTAATCATACATGCAAGATTCAATCCCTCTTTAGGATTATGATAATATAAAAACATTGTTCCCGCAAGTAATATCATAAGAATAAATATCATTATCATAATACGAAATTTCCTTTTTATAATTCCGGGACTTTCATATATTATTTTGATCAATTCTTGTTTCATTTTCATGTTATTTTCCACATCTATTTCCTTAATATAAAACTTACCATTTTCATATATAAAAAGAGCCTTGCCCTTGCAAAGCTCTTCTCACGCAACGGAGAGGGTGGGATTCGAACCCACGTGCCCTTGCGGACAAACGGTTTTCAAGACCGCCTCGTTATGACCACTTCGATACCTCTCCACATATTAATCTGCCGCCCACAATCCATGATGCATTTAGTATTATAGCATTACATTCCATCAGTGTCAATATGAATTTTCGGATTTTTAGACATGATACCTCTGCAACAGAAAAAAGTCGAGGATAAGGAGCTGTTTGGTACAGCCGCTTTTACCCTCGATGAATTATGCTCTGCTGCTTATTTATTTTTCCTCGTGAAACAGCCCTATCAAATTTTATTTAATCTTCCCCGGCATCCTCTTCCGAATCAGCGTCCAGCCGCATCCTAAGGGCCTCCAGCGCCCGAACCCAGCCCAAATATTTCTTGCGCGTCTTCTTGTCAAAGCCATCGGTAATCTCCAGAAAGGTATAGATACTGTCCCCTTCCAGCTTCTTTTCAAAAACTTCGTCTACGGTATGGAATTTCGCCAGAAACGAAATACCGTCCAGTATCATGGCTCCCTTTATGATCCCGTCGCCGTCCGCCGCAATCATAACAATATTGCCGTTAAAGAATTTCCCCTTCTTCTGGCCGATTCCCACATTCCCCAGCTTGTGGATCTCTCTTACCGTTTTCCGGTAATTCTTGATCTGATAATAGCCTCCCAAAGCCTGCAGCAGAAACGCGGCGAATACTACAAATAAAACTTTTGATATTGCTGGCAATTCACTAAACATAGCGCACTTTCCTCTCTATAGCCGGGAAGGAGTCCCGCCAGCCTTATTCTATCATGCCGGCAGGACTCCCAGGGCCCAATATATCTTTATCCCGTTATAACTGTCACGAACCGGTCTAGCCGGACAGCTGTATTCTTACAGGCTCTGCAAAACATGCATACGCTCTGTACGAACCTCAGCAGACTGACTACAGTACGTTTCTTCCGTACATAGCATCCTGCTCTTTTCTCAGTTTGTAAATCAGGGTCGTCTTATCAAGATCAATCATATCGTATGTAATCAGAGTTCCCTTCTTAACATCCTGCTTCATCACTGCTTTATTCGTTACAAGACCAAATGGTACATATCCATTTGCATTAGACTCTTCAGCAGCTGCGATAGAACCATGTGTTGTAAATCCGCCGATACCATCGATCGTCTGTCCTGCCTTCAAGTCAATCTTAGCTCTAGTAATACACTCAGATACAAGGCCGTTCTTAGCTACGCAGGTAGCGTCTCCCTCGATAACGGCTCTTGCAACTGAAAGAGGCGTCTCAAGATTGCAAAGATGATATGGACGGTACAGTGTCCACAGCGGGCCAGGACCCATGCTGTGATATCCAAGCTGATATGCAATCTCCGCATTTGGTGTAGATACAGTTACAAATACTCCAGGAGCTATGCCGTTGATGTACTCAACAACGCCATGTTTATTCAGGATACCGCCGTCTTTCTTAAGCTTCAGAATCTCGTTCATCTCCTTGATTCCTTCTGTACCCGGAGATGTCTTCGGTCCGTGTCCGCCGATAACGTCCGGAACAAGCCCTGTGTAGTTAGACATAGCCGTCATCTCAACCATAGTCTTTGTTCCATCCTTAAATGCACACAGCATCTTTGGACTCATCTTACGGCGTGTAGCTTCCTCAAGGACTGTATCTGGATTGCAGTCATAATCAATCTTATTGTTCTTGCCTTTACCCATAACCTCTACGTTCAGTCCCATAGCCTTAGCGAAGCTGTACAGGTGCATTACAGCGCCCGGCTCGTCTCCGTCGGAACCAGAATAGATCACGCCTTCCTCTTCTGCTAATTTCTTAAGATATGGCCCAATTACAACATCAGTCTCAACATTCAGCATGATAACGTGCTTTTTGTTTCTCATAGCGTCCGTAGCAACCTTAGCGCCTACATCCGGCACGCCTGTAGCGTCGATCACGCACTCTACCAGGTTAGCCTGAGATACAAAATTCGCATCCTCGCATGCAACATACTTGCCTGCTTCCATCGCTGCATTTGCCTGCTCTAATGTCTTAGCCTGTACGATATCTTCGTCTGAAACTTCTGCATATTTGAACGCATGTACAGCATTCTCAATCTTGATGTCAGAAACGATCGCCGGCATCATGCCTTTCATGAGTACCATCTGTGTAACCATGCCGCGGCCCATCTGGCCTGCGCCTACGATACCAACGCGGATAATCTTTCCGTCTTCTTCTCTCTTGAGAAGCTTTTTGTCCAAATTAAGCATAATTCATCTCTCCTTATCTACAATAAAATAATAAATTAATTAATAAATACAAATCTCTGCGCCTTCTTTAAGGTCTTCTTCGGTTATCACATCACAGCCCTCAAGCATGATGCATCCCGGAAGAGCCGCTTCCGAGCCGCCTGCAAAGTTCACTGTGCAGTGTCCCATCTCTCTCAAAGTGTATGGCGCTTCAATACCGACTGCAGTAATAACAAACTCTTTTTCTGCAATCTTCATGGTATCTCCTACCATAGGAGCTTCCCAAATCTCCGACTTGGTATGAAGTACAGAAATATCTGCAAGCTCCTGAGGCGCATCCTCATTAAAGAGGATAAAGAATTTGTTATCCGGATCATCCAGAAATGAAAGCGCTTCCGGCCCGTGTCCTACAACCTTAACTTGAAATTTCATACAATTTCTCCTCTCGAATTACAAAAGCTTTTATTCATTTTCTTACGCTCTAAAACATTCCAATACTGAATACAAATGCAAGCAGTACGGAAAGCGGACCGGTAATCATACGCTCGAACAATACTGCCGGAACACCAAGTTCGATAGTCTCAGGCTCAGCGTCTCCAAGAGAAAGTCCTACCGGAACGAAGTCGCCGCCAACCTGCGCGTCAATTGCGAACAATGCGCAAAGAGCATATTTTGCAGGAATTGCGCCGGTAGCAAACTGAGCGCCAAGCAGCGTACCTACAACCTGAGCGATAACCGCGCCAGGTCCAAGGATCGGCGACAGGAACGGCAGACCGCAGATGAAAGAAATAACGATCATTCCCGGAAGCGTTCCACAGAGCGGCGCTACGGTGTTGGCGATTACATCGCCGAGTCCGCTGGCGCTGATAATACCAAGCAGTGTAGCCGTAAATGCCATAAATGGAAGGATATTCTTGATAACCATGTCGATGGTCTCGCGTCCCGCCGCAAAGAACTTGTTCACAACAGCTCCAACGCCTTTACCAATCCGTACAACAATACCCTGCTTCTGTCCAGCCTGAGCTGCGGCAATCTCTTCCTTAGCCTGAGCCTTTGTCTTCGGACCGTTGTCAGCCTTAGCCTCCGCCTGTTTAGCGGCAGCCGCCTCTACTGCGGAACCGTCTGCGTAAGAAATATCGCTCTCCGTTACGCCGGATACATAATTATCCTCTTTGATGAACTGAGCAAGAGGACCGGACTGTCCAACCTGCATCAAATTAACGGTGAAAATACCTTTCTTTGGATATACGCCGCAGCGTGCAGTACCGCCGCAGTCAACTACTGCTACCATAACTTCATCATCCGGACATCCGGTTTTGAATCCGTCAACTACTTCTCCGCCTGTCATATCTGCGATAAGCTGTGCTACCGGAGTAATTCCGCCGCCTGTTACATTCAGTACCTTATGGCATTTCTCTGTTGGCGTAATAGTCAGAGGACCGCCCCATCCGCCTGTGCCAGCTTTGATTGTAATAGATTTATACATAATTTGACCTCCTCTCAACTAATTAAGCATTCTTCTTTGCCATTGAAGCATAGATTTTCTCACATAAGATACCGCGGATCAGAATAACAACCAGACCGCAAAGGAAATATCTTACTGCAAGACCTGCAGTTGCATAACCAGCCTCAGCAACGCCTGCTGAAATACCTGTCCATACGAACAGCTCGCCTGCATTAGCATGAGGGAAGAGTCCCGTAATCGGGTGAACGAAGCTTACCGCCGCATCGTAAAATGCCGGTTTATACTTCTCATCCAGGAAACGTCCAAATGTATAACATGCTGGATTCGCAAGGAAGAATACTGCCAGCAGAGGAAGTAATGTATACCGAAGCACCATATATTTGGTAATCTTCTGAGCAAAATTCTCAACATTCTCCGTACCAACAATCTTTATGATCGAGTTAACCGCCGTCATCAGACACACTACAAGCGGGATAATGCCGGTAACCCAGCCTACAAATGTGTCGCCGCCTGCTTGAAATAGACCTATAAATCCACTTGCCACATTAGAAATAAATTCCATAGTCTCTCCTCCATTTACTCAATTATAGTATCCTGTATATATAAAATGACTGTCATGCTCCGTACCGCCCTCCCCGCATCCGGGCCCTTGATCCAGCTTGGGTTTCCCCGCATTTCCGCCATCTATATATCTGTCTCGGCCGCCTTACAGCAGCTTCTCGGCCGCATCAATATTCGTGATCAGCATATTGATGTATCCGCCTTTGATCGCCCCTCTGATCGCCTCTGCTTTATTCTCCCCTCCCGCAATGGCAATCCGGTTTCTCACCCCGCGGATCATCTCCGGCGGGATTCCCGCCACCCGGTCGTTGAACTGCCTGAACTTCTCAGTATCTCCATTCTTATCAAAGAAATGAAGGGCAATGTCGCCTACCAGTCCTTCCTCCGCATAATGCTCTAATTCTTTCTCCGTAATATATCCCGCCTGCACCAGTGTTGACTCCACCTTGTGGGGGATGCCGATCCCCATAATCACCGTATCCAGCTTCCGGAAATCGTCAAATATATAGCTTACCGCCTTCTCTTTCAGAAAGGACTGCATAACCGTCTTCTCCGAAAACACTGCCGGCGACAAAAACTGCGTATAGCTGCCGCCGAACTTACCGGCAAATTCCAAGGCGATCTGATTGCTCTGCACATCCACCTTATCCACGGTACTCTGGCTGATTCCTCCCACCAGCGGCACAAACATATAGTGATTGTCCTTGCTGAACACCCGGTTCGTCTTCACTACATTGTGCAAAGTATGCCCCATGGAAACGCCGATACAGTCGCCGTCTTTAAAAAACTGGGATAGGTAAAGGGCCGCCCGTTCATACATTCTGGAAACCGATTCCGTCTTCGTGTCCAGCGCGCTGCTCTCTACTACAATGGCTTCCTTTAAGCCATACTTGCGCTCCAGCGCCTTCTCCAGCTTATTATAAGAAAACTGAACCGGATTAATCACTTCTACCCGGACAATCCCGCTTTCCTTGCCCTTCTGAAGCATCCGCGAAACTGTCGCCCTTGAAATCCCCAAATAGTCACTGACCTCCTGCTGACGCATATCGTCTTCATAATACAAACTGCAAACCTTGTAAATCAAACGCCAATCATCAACTATCTTCTTCATCCGGTCTCCTCTCGCTTTCTGTTATTGATTTTACCTAAAAAATGTTTCTATATCAATACATGAATTGTGAATTTTTGTCTAAGTCCCCAATTTTATAAATTGCATTTTTACATTTGTTCAATACTTTTGTATAAATTGATAAAATTATAACAAACTATAGCTCGCGTCCCCTTAAAATAACCTCTGCCACAAATAAATCGTCCATGGTGGTAATTTTAAGGTTCTCATAGGCGCCCTCCACCATCTTCACCCGGCACTTTCCGTGCATCTCCACGATCATGGCGTCGTCGGTAATGCCCTCCATATTGCCCCTCCTGACCGCGTCATGAGCCTCTCTGATCACATGGTAGCGGAATACCTGAGGCGTCTGTACGCTCCAAACCCGGCTTCTCTTTGGCGTTTTTGTAACAAACTGTTCCCGGTCCAGAATCTTTATCGTATCCTTGGCGGGCATCCCTACCGCGCAGGCTCCAGTCTGCTTGACTGCGTCCAGCGCCCGTTTTAACATCTCTCTGTCAATAAAGGGCCTTGTACCGTCGTGGATATATACAAAGTCTGTATTTCTGCACGCCAATAAGCCGGCGTATACGGAGTCATAACGCTCCTTGCCGCCGACTACTACTTTTCTTACTTTACGGAACCCATACTTATCAACAATATTCTTCTGGCAGTAATCTACGCAGTCGCTGCTTGTCACAAGAATGATATCCTGTATAAAAGGCGCCCTTTCAAAGCATTCCAACGAATAATAAACGATCGGCTTTCCTGCAATATTTAAAAACTGCTTCTTCACCTTGCTCTTCATCCTGCGTCCCTGTCCTGCCGCCAGAACAATCGCTGTACATCGCTCTTTCATTTATCGTTCTCCTAATTTTAAGTTCGGCACCGCATTCAGGTCCCATCCATGTCTCGTTCCGTTCAAATATTCATAATACGCCGCTGCCCCGATCATCGCCGCATTGTCGGTACAGTATACCGGCGGCGGAAAATAAAGGGTAACTCCTTGTTCCTCACACGCCTCCTTCATCGCGCTGCGCAGAGCGCTGTTTGCGGCAACCCCGCCTGCGATCGCAAATTTATCTGCCTTGTATTCACGGACAGCACGCATAGCATTCTCCACAAGAACGTCGATAACCGCCTTCTGGAAGGAAGCCGCCACATCCGCCTGCTTCCAGCTCTCCCCCTTCATCTGGCAGCCGTTGATATAATTGAGCACCGCCGATTTCACGCCGCTGAAGCTGAAGTCATAAGGAGAATCCCCCACATGCGCCCTTGGGAAAGAGACCGCCTCCGGATCCCCTTCCTTTGAAACTTTATCGATCTTCGGTCCCCCCGGATATCCCAAGCCGATCGCTCTTGCCACCTTATCAAATGCCTCTCCCGCCGCATCGTCTCTGGTTCTCCCAATGATGCGGAACCTGCCGTAATCCTCCGCCTGAACCAGATGAGTATGTCCGCCTGAAACCACAAGACACAGAAACGGCGGCTCCAGTTCCTGATGCGCAATATAATTGGCTGCAATATGCCCTTCGATATGGTGCACGCCGATCAGCGGCTTATGGGCCGCATAGGCAATCGCCTTTGCCTCTGCGACTCCCACCAGCAGCGCCCCCACCAAACCGGGTCCATAGGTTACGCTTATAGCGTCAATCTCCTTAAGCGTTACCCCCGCCTCGGAAAGCGCGGTCAGAATTACCTGATTGATCTTCTCAATATGCTTTCTGGACGCGATCTCCGGCACTACGCCTCCGTACAGCGTGTGCAGCCCGATCTGGGAAAAAATAATATTCGACAGAACCTCCCGGCCGTTCTTTACGACTGCCGCCGCCGTCTCGTCGCAGGAACTCTCAATTGCCAGAATTAACACGTCTTTTCTTTCTTCCATACTCTAAGCCTCCTCGAATACGAGCTCCGTTGTCTGTCCGTCTTTGGCCGCCGCGGCGCCGCCGAATATCGCCCGCACATCCTTCATATATTCTTCCGGATGGTTGAGCGACGGACTATAATGGGTCAGCCACATTTCCTTCACTTCCGCTGCTTTCGCGATTTCCGCCGCCTCGTAAAATGTCATATGCTTATATTCCTTTGCCTTCTTCAGCTTCTCCTTCTCCCCATACATGCCTTCGCAGACTAACAGATCCGCGCCTCTGGCATTTTCTTTTATAGAATCCGTCGGTCTGGTATCTGTGGCATAGGCAATCTTCAGCCCCTTTCTCGCAGGACCCAGCACCATATCCGGCGTAAATACGCGGCCGTCCTCCACAACCGTCTCCCCCTTCTGCAAAATTCCCCAAAAGCGCTTGGGAATCCCGGCCGTCTCCGCCCGGGCCACATCGAACCTCCCCGCCCGGTCTACCTCTATGGTATACCCATAACAAGGCACATTATGATTTACACGAAAAGCCTTGAGCCGGTAACCGTTCATCTCAAATACCTGTTCCCGCCCCATGATTTCTTTATAAATAATTTTAAATGGCAGCTCCGGCGCAATGACGCGCAGGGCGCCCACAACTCTTTCAAGACCCTTCGGCCCGATCAGGGTAAGGGGTTCCGTCCGGTCCGCATTTCCCATGGTGAGAAGCATTCCCGGCAGCCCGCTGATATGGTCTCCATGGTAATGGGTAAAACAGATTACATCAATGGGCTTAAAACTCCATCCCTTCTCCTTTATTGCAATCTGGGTCCCCTCTCCGCAGTCGATCAGAAGACTGCTGCCATTATACCGCACCATCAGCGACGTGAGCCACCGATAGGGAAGCGGCATCATGCCGCCGGTCCCCAGCAAACATACATCTAACATCCTATCCTCTACTTTCCAATGGGAAGCAGAAATGTCGCGACAAATTCATCATAGCATTTTTCACAAAGGTCGAAACTGTCCACCTGATTGTCCTTTTCTGAAAAATATCCCCACCGTTTGTCAACGGACAACACATCCTCCTGCAGACGGCCGTCTGCCGCTTTAATCTCTCTTCCGCATTTATTACAAATAATCTTACTGATTTCTTTGGTTTCTTTCATCTGATACTGACGCATAGTTTTCCTCCTAGAGTGAAATATTGTCGCCGCCGCAAACGCTTTCTTCGGAAGCTGCGTTCGGCTGCTGTACGCCTATATTATAGCGGCCGAATCCCATGGTTTCTAGTGGGAAGTGCTTCCTTTCCTGTCAATTATTTGTTACCGCGCACTCCTTCCGGGCATCCCGGCGCCAGTTACTTTCCAAGCTCACAGCTCATGAGTATTCCATCCTCCACAGGATCGGAATAATAATTCCTGCGGACCCCGTCCCTCACAAAACCTTGCTTCTCATAGAACCTGCAGGCGCTCTCATTACTCTCTCTTACATCCAGAAGAAGTTTATTCACTCCGTTGTCCTCACAGAGACATTCCAACTCTCTCAGCATCTTAGAGGCAACCCCTTGCCTCCTGTATGCGTCATCCACCGCAATCCGGGCAATCTCGCCGTCCTCCAGCACATAATACAATATCAGGTATCCAATCAGCTTTCTGTCTTCATAGGCCAAAAGAATCATGGTCTGCTTCTGCTCCAGCGTCTCCATGACCGCCCTCTCGCTCCATGCATCGGTAAATATCCTCCGTTCCAGCTCTGCCACATCCGCCACATCTTCTTTCCGCATTTTCCGGATACAAAACATCGTAACCCTCCTACTCCAGCCGCTGTCAATCCTGTCCGTGCCTTCCCCGCCGCCGTTTATCTGTGCCATAACCCGCTATTGATTTTGAATACGTTCCGCGCGTTCCCGCTCCGCCTGAGATACCCTGAGATAATCCGGCTTATGCTCCGCTGCCGTCTCAGTTCTCCCCTCCTTGTAATACCTTAGGGCGAGACTCCCTACCGACGACGCCCGCTGGCGGTTCATATTCGCCGGAGCAAAGGCGATATCGCAGTCCTTCATGATCCGCTCTAACAAAGCCTGCCGGTGAACCGGCACGCCGTCGCCCAAAAATACTACCGGGCGCCCGTAACTCTTAAGCTTCTCTCCCAGTTCCTCAATACTGACTGCCATCTGATTCTCCAGCGCCGCCAGTCTGCCCTGCCGAAATTCATAGATACCTGTATAAACTTGTCCGCGCCTTGCGTCCATAATCGGGCATACGATCCTCTCCGTCCCCCACAGATTACAGGCAAGTCCTTCCAGCGTAGGAACAGAGATCAAAGGCTTTCCCAGCGCAAGCCCCAGTCCTTTCGCCGTCGCAGAGCCAATCCGAAGCCCGGTAAAGGATCCGGGGCCTGCCGCCACTCCAATCCCGTCAATCTCATCCAGATCCAGCTCCGTCATTTTCACAATCTCATCCAGCATGGGAAGCAGCGTCTGAGAATGGGTTTTCTTATAATTCACCGTATACTCGGCCACGGTAACCGCTTCCCCCATATCTTCTTCCACAACCGCCACGCTCGCAGCCAGTCCCGAGCTATCCAGCGCTAATATCCGCATATGCTTATCCTCCGATAATCAAATCCCCGCTCCAAATCCTTTTCAATCCGGATCTCCGTATAATGCTCCGGCAGGATCTCCCGGATCAGATCCGCCCATTCGATCAGGGATACTCCCTGTCCATACAGATAATCCTCATATCCGATCTCATCCATCTCGCATACGTCCCCAATCCGGTACACGTCAAAATGGTAGAACGGAAGCCTTCCCTCATCGTAGACCTGTACAATTGTAAAGGTGGGGCTGTTCACAGGCTCTCTTATCCCCAGCCCTTCCGCAAGTCCCTTGGTAAATACAGTCTTCCCCACGCCAAGGTCTCCCACAAGCGCAAACACCTGTCCCGCCGACGCGGCTCTCCCCAGCCGTCCGCCCAGCTCCCAGGTCTCCCTTTCTCCATTCGTCTCAACAATCTCTCTATTCATTCTTCACAGCCTATCAGTCTATCTACTTAGTTTCTTAGTCTCCGTTAGCAGTTAGTTCGCCGGAATGTTGTCTCGCCCTGCCTGTAATGCCTCGCCTTTTCAGCGGTTTCCATGCAGGGCGGGCAGCGTCCGGGCCGCCGCAAAATAATAACATACCATTCACTATAGCACATCTTTTCTTTTTTTTCTACCTATGTTATCCTATAAACAAAAATTCACAAACTGCCGCAGACGGTGCAGGCGGCATCACAGGAGGTCTTTATGAAATTTTCATTTTACCACAACAATATTAACGTAGCAAATCTGGAAAAATCAGTGGAGTTCTATCAGAAAGCATTGGGCTTGTACATCACCAAAGAAAAAGAAGCGGAAGACGGAAGCTTCAAGCTGGTATTTTTAGGCGACGGCGTCACCTCACACCTTTTGGAGCTCACATGGCTTCGGGACATGGACCGCCCCTACGATCTGGGGGACAATGAAATCCATCTTGCCATGCACACCGACGATATGGACGCTGCCTATGCATTCCACAAGGAAATGGGCTGCATCTGTTATGACAATAAAGCTATGGGCGTATACTTTATCTCCGACCCGGACGGATACTGGACGGAAATATGCCGCGCGACGGCCTGTCTGGCTTTGTAAGCAGGTGCGCGAAAATACCTCTGCCGTACGACGGCTCTTTTTCTTTTGCCGTCGTACGGCAGATCATTCTATTTATTCTGTTCTCAATCGCTCAACAATGCTCTGCTTTTCTAAATTCTTGAAACAGAAAAACGGAATCAATACTGCAAAAGCCAAGAGGATAGGCGTACAAATCATCAGCGGCATCAGAGTAAAATGGAAAGTGCTGAACCCATTGGCTGTCATAGCACGGACACCAATCCCAACAGCCAGAATGCTGACAATATAAGAAACGAGCAGCGTAATCACTGCATAATCCAGGCCCTCACAAATCAGCATCTTCCGCAGCTGGCGCTTAGTCATTCCCACAGACTGGATCATGGCAAATTCTTTTTTGCGAGAAACAATGGCCGTGACCATAGAATTAATAAAGTTAAGCACACCCACCATGGCAATAATCACGCTGATGGTATTTCCCATGACTGCCGACGCCCGCGTTTCTGCCTCATACTGCTCCGCCATGGTTTTGCGGGATGTTACAGGCAGACTGGTGTCAATGGTCTTGGTATACCCATCGAGCATCTCTTGTGCTGCGGCAATATGATCATCATCCACATTGAAGAACAATCTCCGCAACGTATTCTCCGGCCACTGCTGCCGGAAAACCGAAGTAGGAATAATAAAACTCATGCAGTGCTGATCCTGTACACCGCCCTCATAAGCTCCTTCATCCACAGCCTGCAGCGGATATACAATAGCCATTACCGTGTAGGTGCGATTTTCAAGCTCAATACTGCTTCCAACGGTAGGAGCAGGCAATGCAGCATTTCTCTCTGGGTCTGTGGAATCTATGGCAGGACCGACAGCCAGCACATAGCCTCCGCTGGCAAATTTTTCTGCATCATAGCTGCCGGAGAGCAAATACCTCTCCTGCGTAATTGCATCCAGAGGGATACCGTCCATTCCATACAGTACGCCGATCGCTTCACGGGTTTCCATGGCGTTTTTTATCTGAGCAGGACCAGACGGATCGTAAGCTGCCCAATCGTCCAGCATTTCCCGCGTATAGAAGGCGTCGATATTTTGCACGGTCTCATCATCCAGTGTCAGTTCAAATTGATGAGAATATTGATGACCAATCGCTTCCAAACCAGCCAATCCTTCTACGGACTCCGCCAGTTCGGCATTCAGGGTGAAACCATGAGGGTCATATCCGCCAATATAATTTACACTGCTGCTATCATCCAGCTGGAAGTCACTGATCGTCAGCTCAGACAGGTATTTCTCCATATCAAAAGCGGCATTCTTAGCATAGAAACAGCTGAGCAAAACCAGACCCAAGGTCAGAGAGCAGATGACTGTCACTGTCCGTTTTTTGTTCCGCCCCAGATTCGCCCATGCCATACCGGTAATGGAAGCGCCATTCCGGGTGCGCTTGCTTTTCTTTTCGCTTATTGCGGCATCACTCATCCTCAGAGCTTCGATAGGAGAAACCTTACCAGCCAGCCTTGCCGGACGCAGGCAGGAAATCGTAACCGTCAACCATGCAAAAAGGGCAGAGCCAAGGAAGATCACAGGATTGGAGGAAACCACAGCATCGCCCTCCAGCCGTCCCATCAATACAGGAACCAGCACCATGCCCAGCAGCCACCCCAAGAGAAGGCCCATTGGGATGCCAATCACGCACAGCCGGTTTGCCTGACCATAAATGAGTTTCTTAATCTGCTTTGTGGTAGTTCCCAGTGTTTTCAACTTGCCATAGAACTGGATGTCGGCAGTAACGCTGATCTGAAAGATATTATAAATAATCAGATATCCGGCGAGAAACACCAGCGCCATACCCAAATACATGGGAAGACTTTCCTGCGCTGCGGTAGCATTCATCTCCGGTGAATATGCCAGATTCACGCCAAATTCCAAGTCTGTCAGTCCGGTGTCTGCCAAAATATTCTCCATGGCGGCCTCAATGTTGCGGTCACTATGCAGGATCACTTGTGCAGTATGCAGGCCTAAAATGCTTGTTTTTCCGTCAGCGACATAGTCGCCGATCATCTC
This sequence comes from uncultured Dorea sp., assembly GCA_910584095.1. Classification (GTDB taxonomy): domain Bacteria; phylum Bacillota; class Clostridia; order Lachnospirales; family Lachnospiraceae; genus Claveliimonas. Next base: position 44,572 of record CAJTYU010000001.1, read on the forward strand.
ATCCGCAAATTCCCGGCTTACCCAAGCCATGCTGGCATAGACAGATTCGTTGCCCTCCCAGAAACCACAGAGGGTAAAGGTAGAGGTGGTCACCTCCTCCTTTGCAAAATCCCTGCGCCATTCCAGCGTTATAGTCTCCCCCAGCTGATGGGGAATACCCAGTCGATCGAGAATCAGTGTGTCCAGAGCGATCTCATCTGCTGCCGTTGGCATTGTTCCGGCGGCAGGCATAGCAAAGGAATGTCTTGCATTGATGTCACTGCTCCAACGGATCTCAACCTGTTTGCCACCCAGCTTTTTGTTTTGCGCAAGACCAAGAACAAGGCTTTCTCCGGCTTCTGCAACATCAGGGTGATTAGCGATTAGAGAAAACTGCTCTGCGGTGATGTTCTTAAAGGATGCCTGACCATCATAACCAGTCTGCCGGAAGGTCATTTCCACCATGTTTTTGCTCATACTCTGCGCCAAGGTAAACAGAGTGGTGAACATAATCGTCGTCATTAAGATGGCGGTGATAGCCACCAGATTCCGGCCTTTATTTTTCTTGAAAGTACGCCGATTCAGCGTTTGAATTGGTTTGAATACTGTTTTCATCGTGCGTCCCTCCCTTATTGTGACACGATGCGGCCGTCCTCAATTCGGACAATACGATCCGCCATATGTGCAATTTCCGGGTTATGAGTAATCATCACGATTGTCTGGTTAAATTCTTTGCTGGTCATTTTCAGCAAACCAATCACATCGTCACTGGTTTTTGAATCCAGATTACCAGTGGGTTCGTCAGCCAGGATAATAGCAGGCTTAGAGGCCAGCGCACGGGCGATCGCCACTCTCTGCTGCTGCCCACCGGAAAGATTGTTCGGCAGACTATCCAGCTTTTTCTCCAGACCAAGCAGACGAACAATCTCCATGATAAACTTCTCGTCAGGCTTGCGGCCATCCAGAGAAATGGGAAAAACAATATTTTCCCAAACGCTGAGTACCGGTACCAGATTGTAATTCTGAAAAATGAAACCGATATGATTGCGCCGGAAAATGGTTGCCTGTTCGCTGTTTAGCTTTGCCAGTTCAGTATTTCCAATTTGGATACTGCCCTCGCTGGGGGTATCCAGTCCGCCCAGCATATTCAGCAGCGTAGATTTTCCAGATCCGGAGGTGCCAATAATCGCAGTAAACTTACCACGTTCGATCTCCAAATCTATACCATCCAATGCCTTGACTAGGACCTCACCCCTCCCGTAATATTTTTTAAGACCGGCAGCCTTCAAAATTGCTTCCATAATTATTTCCTCCTTGTGACCGGGAATCCGTTTCCCTTTTCTTACTGTATTTTACCAGTTCAATGTCACAGGGAAGGTACAACAAAGGTACAGTTTTGTACCTTTTGAAAGTGCAGGCGAAGCCGCCCTAATATTTTGTCTCTATAACTCACGCAACGATTCGCAAACGCTCTGCAATGCTTCCTTTCTCAATAAACCGGCAGCACATTAGGGGTACTGCCGCCGCCATGAACAGCATGAGAGGCAAAGCCGCCCACAAGGGAGCCAGCGTATAGTGATAGGTCATGCACCACGTGTTAAGCTGTAAAAAAACTGCCGGCATCCCAAACCAGGTTACAAGGAAGGTAACTGGCAGCATAATTACTATCAAAAAGCCCGCATGAAGCAAGCCCTCTGTCAGCAAAAGCCATTGCAGCTTTCTGCTTGTCATACCAAGGCTCTGATAGACCGCAAATTCTTTTTTTCGGACCATCGTCTTTGTAACCAACATATTGGCAAAGTTCAGCAGACCAATGATCATCAACACGATCCCGACGATCAGCTTCGGCAGGCATTCATTCAACCTGCCGTTTTGGAAAGCTTCTTGATAATCGCTGCGCATCCGAACACTGATCCCGCGATTCAGCCCCTGCTTATACGATCTGAGATAGTGTTCAAATTCCTCCTGCCCATTATGGTCAATGTTGACTGCCAGCTGACGGATACCCTCATCAGGGAAAAGCTGATCAAATAAGGACAGTGGTACAAAATAGGACACATGAAAGCTGGACTCCGAACTGTTACTTCCACTTAAAAACGAGGTATCCTCCATAACAGAAGCCAGCACAGGAAGCTGCTCTCCCCTAAGCTCCACAGTTTCTCCGGCGGCAGGGGAGGACACGCCCTCCGAATAAGCGCCTGCGGCCACAACATACTGCCCGTCAGCAAACTGTTCTGCATCTAAATCGCCGCTGGTGACCGGACAGTTATCCAGTACATACCGTAGGTAGGCGTCCTCCAACGCAATAACGATGCCGCAATAACTGCCCGTCTGTTCCAAGCGGTCCAAACCGGCACACCAATCGGGATAGGCAGCCTGACTTTCTCTGCGGGTCATGGTTTCATCATAAGGTTCGTTGTAAAAGTCCACGATCCGCTGGCGCAGCTCGTCAGAAGCCGTTAGTTCCACTTCTTTGGATTTCAGGACGCTTATTTCCAAAACTTCACTCCGTCCGCGCAGATCACTGACGATCTGTTCAGTGATTGCCCGGTTATTGGGGTTATACCGCTGTATGGCGGAAGCCGCAGAACCGTCCTCGATGGTATAGTCCCACGGAGACATCCCGTTTAAGTACAGTCCTTCGTCGTAGCTGGTGTAACGAATCCAGGTAGAGCAGAGCAACAGAAGGGAAAATAGTAAAGACAGCAATGAAAAAAGTGTACGCTCTTTATTTCTCCACAGGGAGCGAAGGGCCAGACGAAGAATACTGACTTTCCCTGTACCGATACGCCCCCTCCCTTTCAGCGTTCGTCCATCTAAATTCCGCAGCATCTGTGTTGGCATCATTCCGCCTGTCCGAACAGCAGGCAGCAAGTACGCCAGTAAAACTGTTCCGAAGGTACTAAGCGCTGCCAGAGCGAACGGCTCCCATGATAGGAAGTAGATTGCCGGGTTTTGCTCCATGCCGGTTACAATTCGCGGTGTAACCAGATAGTGGATAACAAATCCCATCAGCCAACCGGGAAGCAGACCCAAAAGAGAGAGCAGCAGGGCCTTTTCCAACAGAACCCATCGGATCTGCCGCGGTGTCATGCCCAAAGTTTTCAACCCCGCAAAAAAGTGGGTATCCTGATCCATGGCCACATGAATGATACTGTATATCATCAAAAAGCCGCACAAAAGCACAACTAACGCAGGAATGTAGAACGGCGCTGCCTGCTGACTTGCCATTTCCATACTAGCTTCGTTATAGGCCAGATTGGTAGTGTAAGTAACCTGATTTACGCCCTGATCTGTCATGATCTGCTGCGCCTGTCGGTCCAATTCCTTTGGCTGATGAAGATCAGCCCCCATCGTGACGGATGCCGTATCCGGGTATCCAAGCAAAATTTCGGCAGCGCACTCCGCTGTCACCCATGCACAGGCTTCTGTGAAATTTGTGGGGCTTGCCCACCATCCGCAGAGCGTAAAATCAGTATTGTACTGTTCTCCCTTTCTGTCTGTCCACTGAATAGACACCGGAGTACCCAATTCGCGAAGAATCCCCAGAGAGTCCATGGTAAATTCATCCAGCGCGATCTCTCCCGGTTTCTCCGGCAGGCGCCCCGTTGTAGGAATAGAACGGATGCTCTGGGCATAGTCCTGATCGGTTACCGCCAGCTTGACACTGCGAGTGCCTATCATCTCATCAGAGATCTGACCCAAAGCGCTGATTCGGACCGTGCTTTTTACATTGGGATGCTGTGCTAATTTATCTGCCTGATGTGCGGTCAATCCATGGTAGAGGATGTGACTTGTGGAACCGTATCGGTACTCATAATTGAGCAGAAATGCATTTTCTACTGAACTGCCCAGAAGAAAAGTAACGGCATACAGCCCTGTAATCAAAACCACAGCAAAAGCCAGCAGTAAATTTTTTGCTTTGTGAAATTTGAAATCTTGCCACGCAAGCGTGTGACATATTTTTAGATTGTTATTTGCAAGCATGACGCCTCCTTACGCCTTCAGGCGGCCATCTTCCATGCGAAGCACACAGTCAGCCATCTGTGCGATTTCAAGGTTGTGGGTAATCATAATGAGTGTTTGGTGATAGGTCTCTACGGACACTTTCAAAAGCCCTAACACATTTTGCCCGCTTTTTACATCCAGGTTTCCAGTAGGTTCATCGGCAAGAATAATGGCTGGCTTAGCAATTAGCGCCCTGGCAATAGCTGCCCGCTGCTGCCCGCCGCCGGAAAGCTCATGGGGATAGGCATTCAGCCGTTCCTCCAGCCGAAGCTGCTGTATGACATCCACAAAGAAACGCTGATCCGGCGTACTGCCAGCCAGACTAAGGGGAAATAGAATGTTTTCTTTGACGGTCAGTGTTGGAACCAGATTAAAATTCTGATACACAAAACCTACTTTGCTGCGGCGAAACACAGCCATCTCTTTTTCCCTCAAACCGGACAGATTTACACCATCTACGATTACTTCCCCCTCATCGGGAGTATCCAGCCCGCCGATCATGTTCAACAAAGTGGTTTTGCCGGAGCCAGATGCACCAATAATGGCGGTAAACTTGCCTTTCTCAATGGAAAGGTCGATGCCATCCAATGCTTTGACTTGCGTCTCCCCTTTTCCAAAGTATTTCTTTAATTGATTTACGGTTACGATTTCCATAGGTTCATATTTCCTCTCTCCCATTTTCATATACGCTATTTGCTCAGCTCAGCAAATAGACAGAGAAGGTGGTCCCTTCTCCGAAGTTTGATTTTACGCTGATATAACCTTTCTGCCGCGTAATGATCCCGCTGGCAAGATACAGACCCAGACCAACGCCTTCTTCGGCAGCTGTTTCCTGCGCCCGATAAAAACGCTGGAAAACATCGTGATAATGCTCCTCATGGATGCCAATACCGGTATCGGAAATATCAATTCGCGTATAGAATTGCCACGGGCGAACAGACACAGAAATGCTGCCGCCTTCCGGGGTGTATTTTACCCCGTTGTCCAAGATATTGCCCAAGGCCTCCGCTGTCCACTTGGGGTCATGCTGCACGGTAACCGATGGCGCACAGTCCACCGACAACTGGATATTTTTTTTGTCTGCTTTCGCCCATACGGTACTGATTGCCTGAGCAATAGTCTTATCAAGAGGCGCATCTTCCATATGCAGGACAAAGGTCCTTGTTTCCAGCCGAGACATTTTGATCAAAGACTGCATCAGAAAATCTAATTTATTGATCTGTGATGCCATGGTTTCCAGAAACTCCGCCCGCTTTTCCTCCGTCAGCTGATGCTGCCGAAGAATGCCGGTAAACATCTGAATATTAGCAATAGGAGTTTTCACTTGATGGGAAATATCGCTGACCAGCTCCTGAATGGTCTGCTTATCCTGCCGGCTCTGCACTTTGCCCTCGTTCATGATGTCATAATATTGCAAGAGCTTTCCCTGTACCTTGGCTGTTACGCTATCCTCATAAGGCCGCTCCACCTCCGGCTGTCTCCCAGAAATCAAGGCATCCAGCGTATCACATATTTCGTCTGCAAAGTGAAAAATCTGTCTCTGCTGAAACCATATCCACAGACCGGCTAATGCAAAAATACCACCTGTCGCAGCCAATAAGCTGTAACGAACACTGGAACGGGGAACAAATGCCCACAATAGCCAGCACAGCAAAGAAAAAAGCACCGCAGCTGCCAAAACCATCAAAATTTTCAAAGCTTTTGCGTGCTTCTTCATTGTTTGCCTCCAGTCCAGATATACCCCATACCCCGGATGGTCTTGATATAGGTATGATCGTCATTCTCTATCTTCGCCCGAAGCCGATTCATCGTCACGGTAAGTGTGTGGTCATCAATAAAATTCCCATCACAATCCCACAGCCGTTCCAGCAAAAGCTGTCTGGTAATGATGTTGCCCGCATTCTCTGTCAGTGCTTTCAGCAACTTATATTCGTTGGGCGTGATCGACAGCTTTTCGCCTCCCCGCACGGCAGTCAGCGCGCCAAAATCAAGCAGAAGAAATCCGTCAGTCCAACTGTCCGCGGGAGTCTCTGTAACCTTACTTCCTCTCCGGATGGCGACCTCTACCCGCCGTAAAAAAATCTGCATATTGAATGGCTTCGTAATATAATCCTCTGCGCCCAAATCAAATCCGTTCAGCACATCCTGCTCTAAATCGTTTGCCGTCAAAAAAATAACAGGGAGATCCGGTTTTATTGCTTTCACTTCTCGGCAGAAATCAAAGCCGTTGCCATCCGGCAGATTCACATCCATGATCACAAGGTCAAACTGATCCTCCAGCAAAAGCTGTCTGGCTTTCCGGCAGTTATATGCTGCAACCGTCAGATAGCCGCTGCTGTCCAATTCAAAACACAGTCCAGCACTTAAGGCCAGATCATCTTCTATTACTAAAATTCTCATTGCTTATCACCTTTTCGCTTCTTATATCTTCCGTGCAATAATAGTTTATCTGACGGGTGGAATATGTTTTCAATAAGTATGTATTTTTATAATATGTCCAAGTCTGCCAACGATCTTGCCGGCTTTGTACTTTTCTTTGCATTCCTCACCTCTCCGATCTTCCCGCCTGATTTGCGGCAGAGATAAATTTCCCCAATTTCCATTGATTTATCAATGGCTTTGCACATATCATATACCGTTAAAAGCGCTACGCTTACGCCGGTCAGCGCCTCCATCTCCACGCTGGTTTTCCCCGTAACTTTCACTGTACACCAACAATAAACCGCACGCTCCTCCGGATTCATTTCAAACTGTATTCTGCAATTTGTAATGGGCAGAATATGGCACATAGGAATCAGTTCCGATGTCTTTTTTGCACCCATAATGCCCGCTGTCATCGCAACACCCAGTACGTCTCCCTTTCCTACCGTACCTTCTTCAATCGCATCATATACGGCCTGACTAACCGAAATTTTTCCCGCCGCGACAGCCGTACGTTCCGTATCGTTCTTTCCAGATACATCCACCATTAACGCTTTTCCATTTTCATCAAAATGTGTAAATCCCATATGCTTTGTCCCTTTTCATCAAATTAAATTCATTGCCTGATTTACGGATTTAACCCCTATAATTTCAATCCCCTTTATATTCTTCAGCATTCCCATGGAAACCTCCGGTATAATGCAGGTCTTAAATCCAAGCTTACGCGCTTCCGCTGCACGCTGCTCCGGCATGCTGACCGCGCGGACTTCGCCGCTTAATCCCACTTCTCCGAAACACATCGTACCTTCTGATATCGGCCGGTTCTTATAGCTGGAAACAATTGCCATCACAATTCCTAAATCAACTGCCGGTTCATTCATCCGGATTCCTCCTGCAATATTAATATAGGCGTCATAGTTGGAAAGAGGCAGTCCTATACGTTTCTCCAGAACGGCCATCAGAAGATTCACCCTGTTATAATCTGTTCCTGCCGCCGTCCGTCTTGGCATTCCAAAATTACTCTTACACACCAAAGCCTGAATTTCCATCAAAATCGGCCTAGTTCCCTCCATGGAACACGCTACCACGGAACCGGAAGCATTTTCCGGACGTCCGTTCAACATATATTCTGAAGGATTTGCAACTTCCTCCAGTCCTGTTTCCCGCATCTCAAAAACACCGATTTCATTGGTAGAGCCAAACCGGTTCTTCACTCCCCGTAAAATGCGGTAAGAAGCATGCCTGTCTCCCTCAAAATACAGCACCGTATCTACCATGTGCTCTAACACTCTCGGTCCCGCAACAGTTCCTTCTTTTGTCACATGCCCTACAATAAAAATGGTAATATTCAATCCCTTGGCAATCTGCATTAACGTATTCGTTGTCTCTCGAACCTGAGATACGCTTCCCGGCGCAGATGACACATCTTCGCTATACATAGTCTGAATAGAATCAACCACTGCCGCCGCAGGGCGCTCTCTCTCAAGAACCTGCCGGACTATTGCAAGATTCGTCTCACACAAAAGCAGCAGATTATCATTGAACTCACCCATTCGGTCCGCCCGAAGCTTAATCTGCTTAACCGATTCCTCGCCGGAAATATAGAGTACCTTCTTATGGTCTTCTGCCAGTTGTCTGCATACTTGCAATAGAAGGGTAGATTTACCAATTCCCGGATCCCCTCCCACCAAAACCAGCGAACCGGAAACAATTCCTCCCCCCAGCACCCGGTCCAGTTCTTCTATTTTCGTCTTTAATCTGTCTTCCTGTTCCGTAGACACACTAGACAACGTTACAACCTCAGCGTCTCGCAGGATACTCTTTCCTGTGCCTGCCTTTGATATGACAGCCTTTTCCTCTGCAAATGTATTCCATTCTTTGCACGCGGGACACTGTCCAAGCCATTTGCTTTCTTCATGTCCGCAATTTTGACAGAAAAAAACGCTTTTTTTTCCTTTTGCCACTTTTTCCCCTCCCGTATACAAAAGGTTTGCGCCGAAAAGCGCAAACCTTTTGGTATAGCATGCTATTTCTTAACAATCTTAATTGCTACTGCTTTATCCGGATCCATCTCCGCGCTGACGCTGATTTTTCCGCTCAAATTCGTCTTCATCGTACCTGCGCTTACATTATCTTTATATATAACATATTCCGTATCTGCCTCAAGCTCTAAGGTCACCTGTACATCCTTTTCTCCGGATACCAAAAAGGATACCTCCTCCTGTGATAATTTATAATTCTCTACTGCAGTTCCCGGTACAGACTCATATGCAAACATTCCATTTTTCTCCAATTTGGTAATTTCCCGAAATGTTTTTACCTTATATATATCTCCCTGAAACTCGAATCCATCCAATTTAGTCTTAGAAGCCAGAGAATAATCTCCAAAACTCAGTGTTCCATCTGCCTCTGCCCTCAACAGTTCTTTTACTACTGCCATAGTCTTCTTCCTCCTGAATTTCCTGTCATCTCATAATAGTCTTTTCTCGCGCTCACTTCACAAGCTTCGCTCCCTCAGTGTTCGCTGCACTTTTTTCTTCCGCTCCTCGCGCTCACTTCACAAGCTTCGCTCCCTCAGTGTTCGTTGCACTTTTTTCTTCCGCTCCTCGCGCTCACTTCACAAGCTTCGCTCCCTCAGTGTTCGTTGCACTCACATAGAATTTCCGCCTGCCCCATTGGTCTGCAAGCAGCCCATGGTGCATCTGGAAATTCTGCGCTCGTCGCTATGCGTTCATTGTATCATTATTTTGGGGATTTTGAAATAAATTTTATCTGTTTTTTTGAGAGTCCTGCTTCGATTTCATCTCCCCTTTTTATTTCTCCCGCAAGTATGGCTTCCGCCAGCTTATCCTCCAACTGATTCTGAACGGCGCGTCGCAGCGGCCTTGCTCCGTATTTCTGATCTGTCCCGGTTTCAACAATATGCTTTTTCACGGAATCTCGGATTGTAAGTTTAATATCAAGCTGTTCTTTCGCCCGTTTTACCACTTCCCTGCACATCAGTCCGACAATCTTCTTCATCTCTTCCTTAGCCAGCGCATGGAATACGATAATCTCATCAATCCTATTCAAAAATTCTGGGCGGAATACCAGCTTTATCTCGTTCATAACGTTAGATTTCATCCGCTTATAATTGTCGCCCGCATCCTCCTTTGTCACAAAACCAAGGCGCTTCGGATCAATAATTGCCTGTGCTCCCGCATTAGAAGTCATAATAATCACCGTATTGCGAAAATCCACCTTCCGGCCCTGAGAATCTGTAATATGACCGTCATCTAATACCTGAAGCAGAATGTTAAACACATCTGGATGCGCTTTTTCTATCTCATCAAACAAAATCACAGAATACGGATGCCGCCTTACCTGTTCTGACAGCTGCCCTCCATCGTCATGCCCTACATATCCCGGCGGAGAGCCAATCATTTTCGACACGCTGTGTTTCTCCATATACTCCGACATATCTACACGTATCATAGAATCTTCATTGCCAAACAACGCCTCTGCAAGCGCCTTGGAAAGCTCCGTCTTTCCTACCCCTGTAGGTCCTAAAAACAGGAAGGAGCCAATCGGACGGTTTGGATCTTTAAGTCCTACACGACCCCTGCGGACTGCCTTGGATACGGCTGATACAGCTTCCTTCTGTCCGATTACCCGCTTATGCAGCGTCTTCTCCAGCTTCTTTAAACGCTCTCCTTCCGACTCGGCAAGTCTGCTTACCGGAATCTTGGTCCACTCTGATACCACATCCGCAATTTCATGTTCCGTCACTTTCACCTGCCTGCCTTCTGTCCGCTTCTGGAAACGCTCTCTGATTCTTGTAAGTTTCTTCTCTGCTTCGCTTTGCTCCTTATGGAGCGAAGACGCCTCTCCCATGTCTCCCTGTTTGATGCACTCTTCCTTACGAAGCTTCAACTCTTCAATCAAACCTTCTAATTCTCCGATACTTTCTGGAACCTTGATTCCTCTAAGGCTTACCTTGGAACAAGTCTCATCCAAAACGTCAATCGCCTTATCCGGCAGAAAACGGTCGCTGATATACCGGGCTGACAGCGTTACCGCACTCTCCAACGCCTCCCGCTCAATTTCCACACGATGATGCGTTTCATATCGGAACTTCAACCCCTCTAAAATCTCCAAGCACTGCTCTTTTGTAGGCTCTTCCACCGTAATCGGCTGAAATCTTCTCTCCAACGCCGCATCCTTCTCGATATATTTGCGATATTCCGCAATTGTTGTCGCTCCAATAAGCTGCAGTTCTCCTCTCGCAAGCGATGGTTTGAGGATATTGGAAGCATCCATTGCTCCCTCCGCCCCGCCTGCTCCGATAATTGTGTGCACCTCATCCAGAAACAAAATCACATTCCCCGCAGCCTTTACCTCATGAATGAGTCTCTTCATACGTTCCTCAAATTCTCCACGATACTTAGAACCCGCGATCATGCTGGCCAGATCCATAGTTAGAATCCTTTTATCCCTCATGGTCTCCGGTACCAAACCATCTGCAATTCTTGCGGCAAGTCCTTCCAATACGGCAGTTTTTCCCACGCCCGGCTCTCCAACCAGACAAGGATTGTTCTTCGTCCTTCGGCAGAGGATCTGCATCAGCCTGCCGATCTCCTGCTGCCGTCCGATTACCGGATCAAGCCTGCCTTCGGCCGCCTGCTCTGTAAGGTCTGTTCCAAACTGTTCCAGCACGCCTTTTTTCTTTCCTTCTCCCTGCAGATCCGTCATATATTCATTTGGATCCACCCCGGAAGTCATAAGAATATCCTGATACAGCTTTTGAATATTTACATTCAATGTCTGTAAAATGCGGCATGCCACACAATCCATGTCATTCAGCACAGACAGCAGCATATGCTCCGTTCCAATCTCCGAAGCTTTCAGTCTGGCTGCTTCACCTCCTGCTTCCTCCAAAATAAACTGAAGCCTTGGACTATCCCCTGGCTTCCCTGTCAAAGCCACATCGCCGATCGGAGTCACCAATTCATTCATAATCTTAAGAATATCCTCTTCTTTTACTCCGTTCATATCCAGAATCTGCCCTGCAACTCCCCCAAAAGTCTTGCTAAGGCCAATCAGCAGATGCTCCGTTCCCACATAAGGATGCTGCATCAGCGCCGCCGCCTCTCTTGCAAGCTTCAGCACTTCTTTTGCCTGATCAGTATAATTCATCTCACATTATCCTCCCATATATTCATCAAAAATCTCGTCCACCAGCTCATGGACCTCTTCCCTTGAAATATTTTTGCACAGACCTCTGGCAAGCACGATCCGAAGCTGGGCGCGCATTTTCTCAATGGCTTCAATCTTATTAATATCCAGTGAAATCACCGCGCCTCTTCTACGGTCAAGCTGGATATAGCCCTCCTGCTTCAGTACGGAATACGCCTTATTCACCGTATGCATGTTAATGCCTACGGTCTGTGCAAGCTGACGGACAGAAGGAAGAGACTCGCCCTCATGGATCTCAGAAGTGGCAATCCCCATAATAATCTGATTTCTGAGCTGTATATATATCGCTTCCTCACTGTTGAAATCAATCTCAATATACATCATTACACCTTTTTCTTTTGAACTTCCTGATTGTTATATATATGGTAGCACAAGCGGCATTGCATTGCAAGCATCCGCCCTTGCATTATTTATCATTTCATGCTTAAATGGTATAAATATGTCACGAAGCTTTATTAAGGCATACAGAAAAGAGAGAAGAAAACCATGGTAAAATTAAGAGAAATCATCCATAATGCCAAGCTGACTAAGACTCAGCAGACCATCGCAGAATTTGTTTTAGACCATTCTGCCGACGCGTGTTTTATGACCTCCACAGAGATTGCAGACAGGCTAAAAGTCAGCGAATCCTCCGTTATTCGGTTTGCCCGGTCTCTGGGATATACGGGATTTATGGATTTTCAGAAGACTCTCCGCAAGGAATTTCAGGATCAGGTGCATCATATTTCCAGCGCTATTACCGTACCCTCTCAACGTATGGCGGAGATCACCAAGATAGGAATCAGCGGCAACTATTTAAAACAGCATTTCCAGAATATCATCAGCAACATTGAAGAGATGTTTTCTAATAACAGTCTTCACAACTTTGAAGACGCGGCAGACATCCTTGTAGGAAGCCGGCAGAAATACGTTACTGCGACCAGAGGCGACACTGCGCTGGCGGATTATGCCTCTCTCTACCTGAAACATATGGTACCCAGCGTCATCAATACCAGCTCCGCCTGTATGACGCCGGTGGATCAGCTGCTCAGTATCGGAGAAGAAGACTGCCTGTTGATTTTCAGCTTTCCAAGATATTCCTCCCTCGACCATGTGACCGTAAGGATGGCAAAGGATGCCGGAGCTCAAATTATCGTCATAACCGACAAGCCAAGCTCCCTTCTGGCACAGTATGCTTCGGTACTATTCACCGTCCCAGTGGACTCCAACAACTTCAACAACTCGCTGACTGCGGCGCAATTTACTACGGAATGTCTGTTAGAAGCCGTCAGCCACAGGGTTCAGGGAATCGAAAAAAGGCTCCAGAAAATCGACGAATATCTGGATGAACTGGGCACCTATTAAATGTTTTCAGACAGTTACCTGCTATTTGCAGCCAATAAAGGAAGAACCTCTCAAAGCCGCGTGGATACTTCAAGAAGTTCTTCTTTTACGGTCTCCCTCTAAAATAATTATCGGATCTGCGACAATATATTCGGATCTTTTATCTTCGTATCCTCCGCAAAGAGAAGGATTTTAGAGATAATCTCCGCCGTCTTCGGGAACATATGGGTATTCCAAAATATCCCCGCTCTTCCAGCAAACTCATCCATTTCCAATCATGAGAAATCAAATATTTTTTAATAATTATCGTTAATTATCGTCAGAAGAAGGCAAAAAAAGACGGCATGCCTTGCGCATTGCCGTCTCTATACTTTTACGCTTCATCAATCGCTTTCCCGATATCGTGCCTCATATACTTATTGTCGAACCGCACCCATTCGGCGGCTGCATAAGCATTAGCTCTTGCCTCCATCAGGTTCGCTCCTTTCGCCGTAATGCCGAGCACCCGGCCGCCGTTGGTCACATACTGCTCTCCTTCCAGCTTTGTGCCTGCGTGGAAGCAATAGTATCCTTCATGCTTTTTAAATTCCTCCAGCCCATGAATCGGGATCCCTTTCTCATAAGCCACCGGATAGCCTTCGCTTGCCAGCACTACGCAGACCGCCGCATTGTCCTCAAACTGCAGGTCTATCTGATCCAGCGTCCCGTCAATACACGCCTCCGCCACTTCAATCAAGTCATTCTTCATCCTCGGAAGCACCACCTGCGCCTCCGGGTCGCCAAATCTGGCATTATACTCCAGCACCTTCGGGCCGTCCTCCGTCAGCATCAGGCCGAAGAAAATAACGCCTTTAAACGGCCTTCCTTCTGCCTTCATAGCATCCACGGTTGCCTGATAGATATATTTCTCACAAAATTCGTCTACTTCCTTGGTATAAAATGGACTGGGTGAAAAGGTTCCCATACCGCCGGTATTTAATCCCGTATCCCCGTCTCCGGCGCGCTTATGATCCTGCGCGGAGGTCATCGTCTTAATTGTATTTCCATCCACGAAAGACAAAACAGACACCTCTCGTCCGGTCATAAATTCTTCAATGACCATCTCATTTCCCGCGGACCCGAACTTCTTATCCAACATGATTGTCTTTACGCCCTCTTTTGCCTCTTCCAGATCATTGCATATCAATACGCCCTTTCCCAGCGCCAGCCCGTCCGCTTTCAGCACGATCGGAAATTTGGCTGTCTCTAGATACGCCAGAGCCTCTTTGGGATCTGTAAAATTCTCGTATGCCGCCGTCGGAATATGATATTTCTTCATCAGATCTTTGGAAAATGCCTTAGATCCTTCTAGGATCGCCGCATTCTTCCTCGGTCCGAATGTGCGGATGCCCGCCGCCTCCAGCTCGTCCACCAGACCTCCTACCAGCGGGTCGTCCATTCCTACGATCACAAGATCAATCTCTTTCTCCTTTGCAAAAGCGACAATCTTGTCAAATTCCATCGCGCCGATCGGTTCGCACTCCGCATATTCCGCAATCCCCGCATTTCCCGGCGTACAATACAGTTTGTCTGTCTTCGCGCTCTTTGCGGCGCAGTAACAGATCACATGCTCCCTTCCGCCGCTTCCGACTACCAATACATTCATCTTCGCTTCCTCCTTAATGCCTGTAAGCATCTCTTCCCTATCTCATGACCGCCTTATCAGTCCTCTTCCGCCACCACTGCCCTTCCATCTGTCACCCTTACTCTGCCTTGGGCGATCAGATCAATCGCCTCCGGCAGAATCCGCCATTCCGCCTGCTCCATTACACGCTTTTGCAGCGCTTTCGGAGTATCTCCCGGCTGGACCTCCACAGCTTTCTGCAGAATGATCGGCCCCGTATCGGTTCCTTCATCCACAAAATGAACGGTGGCTCCCACCACCTTCACGCCTCTCTCCAACGCCGCCTCATGCACCTTCAGGCCGTAATAACCGGTTCCGCAGAAGGATGGAATCAAAGAGGGATGGATGTTGATGATTCTGTTGCGGTATCTGGAAATCATTGCCGGCGGGATCACCACCAGAAAACCGGCAAGCACGATCAAATCCGGCCGGTACTCATCCACCGCCTCCAAAAACTTCTCGTTAAATTCCTCTCTTGTGTCAAAGCTCTTCGGAGAAATGCATTTCCCCGGAACGCCCGCCGCCTTCGCCCGCTCCAGCGCATAAGCGTTCGGATTATTGCTGATCACTCCCGTCACTTCGGCGTCCCGGATCCTGCCCTCCGCGATGGAGTCCAAGACCGCCTGCAGATTAGTTCCTCCGCCGGATACCAGCACCAATACTCTTAGCATAATGTTACTCCTTTTTCTCCGGCTTCAATACGCCCGATCACATAAGGCTCGTCTCCCGCAGCCCTCACGGCCTCCATTGCCTTATCCGCATCCGCCGCGTCTACAGCCACTGCCATACCGATTCCCATATTAAATGTATTGTACATCATCTGTTCTGCGATATCGCCCTTTTCCGCCAGCAGCTTAAAAATCGGCGGAACCGGATAGCTGTCCTTCTCTATCACGGCGCGGACTCCATTGGTGAGCATTCGCGGAATATTCTCATAGAAACCGCCTCCGGTGATATGGCTGCATGCCTTTACAGTCACTCCGGCCTTCTTGATGCTCTTCAATGCCTTTACATAGATCCTCGTAGGCGCAAGCAAAGCCTCGCCAAGAGTCTTTCCAAGTTCGTCATAGTAGGTATCCAGCGATTCTCTCGTCATCTCGAATACCTTCCGCACCAGCGAAAAACCATTGCTGTGCACCCCGGTAGAAGCCATGCCGATCAGCACATCTCCGTCTTTCAGATGCTCTCCGGTAATCAGTTCCTTTTTCTCGCACACGCCCACGGCAAAGCCTGCAAGGTCATAGTCCTCCTCCGGCATCAGTCCCGGATGCTCCGCAGTCTCCCCGCCGATCAGCGCCGCTTCCGCCTGCACGCAGCCCTCTGCCACGCCGCTTACGATGCTTGCGATCTTCTCCGGATAATTCTTGCCGCAGGCAATATAATCCAAGAAAAACAAAGGTTCTCCTCCGGCACAGGCAATGTCGTTTACGCACATCGCCACTGCGTCAATGCCGATGGTATCATGCTTATCCATAATAAAAGCCAGTTTTACCTTCGTTCCGCATCCGTCTGTTCCAGAGAGCAGCACCGGCTCTTCCATCTCCTTAATCTTAGCCAGCGAAAAAGCGCCCGAAAATCCGCCGAGACCTCCCAGCACCTCCGCCCGCATCGTCCGCTTCACATGCTCCTTCATAAGTTCTACCGACTTGTAACCAGCTTCGATATCCACACCTGCATTCTTATAATCCATATACGTCTCCTTCTCGATGATCTGAATCCATCCGCCTATTTCCGCTCCATATAAGCCTTATGTCCCAACTCTTTCAGCTTCGCGTCTTTCCCCTGAACCGTTTCCTTCATCTCTTTCGTGTACGCTTTCAGCCTCTTTAAAATCTCCGGTTCAGACACAGCGAGAATCCTTGCCGCAAGAATCGCCGCGTTCATTCCGCCGTCAATCGCAACCGTCGCAACCGGGATTCCCGGCGGCATCTGAACGATAGAATAGAGCGCGTCCTGTCCGTCCAAATTCTTTCCGGACATCGGCACGCCGATTACCGGCATTGGGAAAATAGCCGCGCACATTCCCGGAAGATGCGCCGCCATCCCCGCGCCCGCAATAATCACCTTAAATCCCTTCTCCTCTGCAGAGCCGGCATACTCAAAAAACACATCCGGCTCGCGGTGGGCCGAAATAATCGTCATTTCATACTCTATTCCAAGCTTATCCAGCATGTCTGCGGCCTTACCCATAACCGCAAGATCAGAGTCGCTGCCCATTACAATTCCTACCTTTGGCATATCCTTCATCCTTTCTGTTCTCGTTCTTTCTCCCTACTGTACATAAATATCATAGCATAGGAAACCGTTCCTATTCAATGCATTTACCTAAGTTACCTATTAGATAAATTAATGACCAGTTATTTTATTTCAGGGCGCGCATCCAGAGGCGCATTTAAAATCTCTGTTCCCGGCAGTACGAACCGTCCGTTCTCGATCAGCGAAACCTGCGTTTTGTCCGCTCGGATTACCCGGATGCTTCCCAGCTCATCATAGGGGATGGTAATATCCGTATGGCAGTTCAGATACGCCTTCGACACATCCTCTTTCCGCTGGATGGAAACGGAATTGTCCTTCGCAATAATTTCCTTTCCATTAGGATTAAACACCCTGATATCCTCGCTCCAGCTATAGCAGGTATCCCCTACCGCAAAATGCGGTCCGGTCTTCTCCGCGATCAGAATTGGAAGCTTATCCTCAATCCCGAACCTGCGCGCCGCCACATAGGCGGTGGTATTCGTCCCTATGGCAAATTCGCCAAGAGGCAGTGTTTCGTGATTATTCAGTATATTATCGGCTACATATTTCCGACAGTCCTTCTTATTCTGGAAATTACCGCAGCTATAGTCCGCGATCATTCCATCCTTAAAATCAATCTCCAAATCCAAATACTGCAGCTCGCCAAGATATACCTTCGTCACATGAAGCTTTCCATTGGTTCCTTCAAGAACCGGCGAGGTGAATACTTCTCCCACCGGAATATTCACATCCGCCACACAGTTTTCAAAAATAGTCTCCTTCTCAGGGTCCGCCAGCGAGTGAAGCCGCACCGTCAGATCCGTCCGGTTCTCTCCCTTTCCTGCAATATGCACGGCAGCGCCCTGATCCAGCGCATTGATCAGCTTCTGCTGGACTTCTTCGTAAACCTTCGCATCTAATGTATTGATCCGGATTACTTCGTCAAAAATCTCCTTGTACTGCGGACCGATCTCCGGGATCGGATAGGACACGATCGTAAAACTCCTCTCTTCTCCTTTGATATATTCATTTACCATCTGCCCGGATTTACCGGTAAAAGCCAGAAGGATCTTCTCCTGCTTTTCGGTCAAATGAACCGCCTCTTTCTTCACCGCCGGAATAAACGGCTTCTCTCCAAACACTTCTATCACTGCCGGTCCGGCAAATCCGGCCGCCAGTTCTTTATTCGTCTCATAGGCATGGCGCATTACGTCCAGTTTACGCTCCGTAAAACGCTTATTCAGGAATAGTCCCTGATCATCCCTGTGATCATAATCATACTGCGGGTTCGGGCTGCCGCCGTAATATCCGATCTTCGACTGCCTGTGCTTCGTAAGAACGCTCGTCCCCGCCCGGTAAATCACCGGCTGTAACCCTATTTTCTCAAAATTCTCCATCGCTTTTCGGACCACTGTCTCAAAACCCAGCACATACCGGATATTAACCACGGATTTCTTCGACAGATCCTTCCCGGTATTTACAAAACCGATCCGGTACCCTTCCGTATAGACGTCCGCCATCTTCTGAACTACCGCGTCGTCAAGCTCCAGAAGATGCTCCGCCGTGCGAAGCTCATTGTCGCTAATATATTCGCCAAACCGGTACAGATACCTAAGATCGGACAATTCCGCCGTCCTGATGATCTCCGCCGCAAAATCCATCGCCGGGTCGATCTGCTCTGACACCCGGTCCGCTGCAAACACGTCGCAGTAATCACTGGCATACCAGTAAATGATATCCTTCAATTCCCAGACAGGTCCAATCGTATCTTCTTTTTCCGCCTCATTCGCGGCGGCCGTCACGCTGCCGCAGGCTTCAAAACAATTATAAACCTCAATAAACAGCTCCAGCAGAATCGTAAGATACTCTTTCTTTCCCTCAAATACATAAGAAATCCCGCTCCTAAGCTCCGCATACAGGAAACAAAGTATCTGTCCGGACTCCTTTCCCAGCATTTTCACCGCATAAGCCGGATTCCCATAACTTGTCTCATAATTTTCCGGCAGTATATCCCCGTACAGCCTCCGGTTCCACTCCTTCAGTTCTTCCATAGGACGCTTCTCATAGTCCCCTTTTTCTATCTCACGCTCCAGAGTAAGAAGCATCAGAAGAAATTGTGAAACCTCCTGAAAATACGCGCGGAAGGGAAGCTTCACCGACTCTTCCGTCGGTATCTGTCCAATCCGCTCTGCCGCCAGTCTGTACCGTTCTGTTATCACTTAGAAAAACCCCCTTATAAATGTCGCTGTAAATATAAGCAAAAGGACTGCATTGCCCGCAATTCCGGCTTTACAGGACGCATAATTCTTCTCGCGCTCCTTAAAGCCCTTGACGCCGCGTTCCACCCCCGCCGCCGACATTACAAGCACTCCAAGACCGGTAAGTCCAATAAAAATATTAACGTCGCCTCTGCTTATGTACGAAACTGAAAATATCAGAATCATCAAAAATGCTGATGTAAACGCCAGCGCGCTCGAAACCAGCCCTCTCTTAGAATGCTTAAGCTTCACCTGTCCATGTTTATAGTAACGGCGTTTTTTTCTTTCCTTTTCACGTTTACGCCTTTCCTTTTCTTTCGCTCTATCTTCTGCCATTTCTTTTAGTTCTCTTAATCCCATGTCTTCTCCTCAATGCCGCGCATATGATAAACGCAATATAACCCAGCGCTCCTCCCATCGTATTCAAAAGCATGTCGTCCACGTCAAAACTTCCCACCTTCGTAAGAAGCTGGAATGTCTCTACGCAAAAGCTAAGCGCAAAACTGTAGAACACAGCCGCTAAAAAGCTCCTGTATTTACTTGCCATAGGAAGGAAAAATCCAAAAGGAACAAAAATCAGCACATTGCCAAACAGATTGGTAAATACCGCATACCAGCCAAGCTGCTCCCTGTATATCCAAAATCTCTTGATCTCCTTAAACAACACCAGATTATACCGATACTCCTGCATCGCCCCTCTTCCATACCACTCAGAAAACAACAGGAAATAAATAATAAATCCAATGTAAAAAACAAACAATATTTTGCCTAAAAAGCGCAGTCTCCTTCCTTTCTTTCCCATACTAGAACATCAAACCCTCTTTATTTTTAAGCAGGCGTCCCCCGCAGACAATCGCAATCACACCTGTAGTAATGCCAACCACAATCATCACAATACCAATCGCAATACCCGCTGCTCCGGTAATCCCCATTGTCTTAAATGCTTTTTCATTCATTTTCGCTTCCTCCTGTAATTTCTTGAAGAATAAATTAACATCCATACTGTTCATAATATGCGTCAATTGCCGATTTTAATGTATCGTCAATCACAACTTTTCCTTGACGCTCTCTATTATACAAATACTCTACAACCTCTTTCATCGTCACAATAGCGCCGGTCTCGAATCCATACAATTCTTTAATCTCATCCAGAGCGCTTATTTTACCGCCTTTGCCGACTTCCATACGGTTTAAAGAAACCATTAACCCTCTAATCTCCACGTCGGCCTGAGCCTTAATGATCGGAAACGTCTCCTCAATGGATTTACCGGAAGTTGTCACATCCTCAATAATTACTACCCGGTCCCCATCCTTCAGCTTGCTTCCAAGCAAAATCCCGGTATCCCCGTGGTCCTTCACCTCTTTCCTGTTTGAGCAGTAACGGATATCCTTACCATACAAATCACTAATCGCCATCGCAGCAGCCACAGAAAGCGGAATCCCCTTGTATGACGGCCCAAACAGCACGTCAAAATCCAAGCCATAGGTATCATGGATCGCTTTCGCATAATATTCGCCCAGTCTTCTAAGCTGAGTTCCCGTCACATAAGCTCCCGCATTCATAAAAAAGGGAGATTTTCTTCCGCTTTTCAGCGTAAATTCTCCAAACTTAAGCACGTTGCTTTCTACCATAAATTCTATAAATTCCTGTTTATATGCTTCCATAGCCGTTCAGTGATCCGTGATCACTTTCTCCTTTCCAGACAAACTTAGAAAATAACAATAAATTCTTTTCAATTCTACCATAGCTGCCATACAATTTCAATTCTATTATGCGGCGCTCCCCGCCATTTCATCTGCGATAATATCGGCGGCAGCGGCCAGTACCCGTGCAAAGTCTGCGGGCAGAAAGCTGTAATAGGCAATGATGTCTACGCCAATATTGTATTCATCTTTCCATAACAATTAATTTTCCATTTATAATTTTCCTCATTCATAAATATTTTGTACTGCTTCTTTTCCATAAATGTCATTTAAAGCCATACTTTGTAAATGATTGTCCACAATCAAACATACTATTTTTAGAGTTATCTTTCGCAATTGTTTCATATCCAACCATATAAAAATCTTTCTTTTTTGTAAACTACTTCTACTGAAAAAAGGGATTTAATACCAAAAACAAAAAAGAGAAAGGGCCAACTATACATTTAGGAAAAATTTTTTAAGCTTGAAACACTCCTGATTTTTTAAAAATTTAGATTGAAATACAGAATAATGGATTACATCAACGCATAGAAACGTTTCACACTCTCCATTGCTAAGAAAAAATCATCTGCGTTTCTTACCGGCCAGAATTTATAGAAAACTAAATTTTCACACATTCAGAAATCACATCGTCCGAAAACCGTTTTTGTAAAGGTTTGTTCCTGCCATAATTTTAGCATGCAGCCACGCCATGACCTTCTTCTCCATATCCGTCAATTATTTTTATTCTATATATTCCTTTGCATTGGTATTTATCGCTATTGCTGATTCTCTATTTTTAATATGGCAAATGACTTCTTTCCAAAAATCCTTAATACATACTTTTTGAACTACTAATATTCAATAAGATATACTTACAGTTCTGTCTGTTTAATAATAGATTTGGGCGGCTTGTCCATGCCCCCTGGAATAAATTTCCTTCTTTCAATTAGAATAGCATGTTCTAAGTTACTTTCAACCATTTCAATAATCAAATTTCTTTTTTCAAAAGATATAATCCGTATATTCCACATATTAAAAGAATAATATCTTCATAAGCGGCAAAAATTACTGATTTAATTCCTGTCAATCCCCATATTGTCAATAGCAAAAGCAGCATCTTACTTTTTCTTTTATATCCTGCATACACGGCTATGCTCAAACTAACACTAGGACAGGGCATAATATGTGTAACCATCCGTGGAAACTGATTTCCCAGCACTAATGATATTAACGGATATAAACAATACAGCAAAAGCAATATAATTTGAAATAAATTAGGTCTTTCAAGTATATCATTTTTATTGTGCAAGCTTTCATATAAAAACAGAAAGCCACAAATCAAATACAATGGAAAGGCAAAATATTTCTGAATCGGTTGAGTCCCATAGTATCAAAAAAACATTATTCCTATAAATAAATTTGCTATTCCCAACACCAATTTCGCTAAACACGCTACCTTGTTGGTATATGACAGCGACAATGCAATAACAGTTAAAATTAAAAGTATTACTTGAATAATAATTGTATTTCGGTTATATTGTGCAATTACATTCCAAAAAGCTTGTTCATCCATTCTATTTTCCCCACCAAGATGTCGATTTCTCAGTCTAATTTTTTCTATGTATACACAAAAATATAGGCATATCTATTGGTTTCCTTTTTCATCAATTACTCACCTATATCATACGCTAAACTTCGTAAAAATCAATGTAATTTTTACAGCATTTTAATTGTACGACCACTTTTCGGCCCCGTAATAACGTCTCTGCCGTCGATACGTTGATAGGGCTTATTAATTGTAACTGTACGCCACGCAAATCTGGACAAAAGCCCCCTCTTAGGAATTAAGCGGCGCATTCAAAGACAAAGCGAAAGATTGATAGCGCAAAAAAACTAACAGACTTCCTCTCAAAAATCTGTTAGCTCCTTATTCTTGAATATTCTTAAAATGTTGCCACGAAAGCTTTTCGTCCTGCAAGCATCCAGTATTTATGCGCTTTCACACCGCTTTGGATACTATTCGAACTCGACAAGCACTAATCAATTTTGCTTTGTAATTATTCTCTGTCGAGTATATAAATCCTTTGGTTATTTGATATATCCATATTATCCTGCCTATATGGGCTAATGTTATCATTTTGTTATCGCTGTTGATAACATCTGCTTTGCAACTAAGCGAATCAAATACAAAACAAACAAGGCAATCCAAGATAACATTTCTGCATAAGCAATTATCATATCGCCAAAATAAGAAACCAAAGCATAAGATAATATAATCCTAACAACCAACGAAACAATTCCTGCAGTTCCAGAAAACAACATATCGCCAACTCCCTCAAGATACCCCCTCAACGCCATCGCAAAACCATAAACAATATAACAGCTCGCTACTGCACTAAAAAAAGATTTTCCGATTTCCACAGACTCTTTAGTTAATCCAAACATTTCTATCAAATCTGCACCTATAACAAGCACAAACAATGTAAGACACACAGAGATTACAGCAATCATCATAATACCTATTTTCAATACTTTTTGTGCTCTTGACTTATTTCCCGCGCCAATATTCTGCGCTACAATTGTTGCAATTCCCAAACCAAAATTAACTATTGGCAAAATAATAACGGAATCCACTCTGTAAGCCGTTGTAATTGCAGCCACAGTTTGTTCGCCAAAACCATTCATAAATCGTTGAAGTATAATATTACCAACAGATACTGTTCCTGCCTGTACCGCGGGAGGAAGCCCAAATTTCAATCCTTTCGTCATGATAGATTTATCAAATGCTTTACGATTTACTTGATATCGGAGGACAGGATATTTTCTAACTGCATATACAATAATAAATACCGCCATCGTTGCTTGGGAAATAGCTGTTGCCGCTGCTGCACCTGCCGCACCAAAACGAAAAACAATAACAAAAAGAATATCCAAAACTGCATTAACAATCGAACAAACGAGAACAGATAAAAAAGGAGCTTTACTATCCCCCAGACCTCTAAGCACAGCAGAGTAAACATTATATACTGCCAAGCATGGAATACCAATCATCAATAATTGCATATATTCCTTTGCAATTCCGATAATATTGATAGGCGTATCCAAAGCAGTCAAAATCTCATATGTAAATAAACTTCCTAATACTGCTACCGTAAAAAAAACAATTCCAAGCAACAACGTAAATGTGGATAATATATTTTTAATTCTTTCCTTTTCGCCTTTTCCAAATATTTGTGCTGTAAGCACAGATATTCCAGATGTAAAGCCGACAATAACAGTTACAAACAAATTATAAATTGAGGTCGTAGACCCAATTCCTGCAAGAGCAAGTTCCCCATCTATATTTCCGACAATAAAGGCATCTACCCAATTAAATATTTGCTGAAACATGCCGCTGAGTATTAAGGGAATCGTAAAAACAACTAAAGATTTTGCAATACTTCCATGTGTTAATTTGTTTTCCATAAATTTTCTCCATATCCAAAAAGAAAAAGCGCCCTCAAAGCTACCATACAGCCTAAAGCTGTACCACAGGGGTAACTTTGGAACGCCTCAAATTTCTTCGTATTTAATTTTTTCGAAATTATAACATAAAATATGAAACAAATCAAGTCATTCGAAACAACATTTCAAGTGATAACTTTACAGACAAATTCATTGCCCCTGTTTAGGTTTATTGCAATTATAGTTCTTTGTTCGCAAGATAAATGTAAGCATCCTCCAGCGTTGCTTCACAAGAACTGCATTCCATTTTTGGCGGCGTTTCACTGATTAATTTCATTTGTAATTCGTCCCCTACATACTGTTTCGATGAAACATGATATTTTTTTTCCAGTTCCCTTGCAGTCCCTTCATCTTTTGTTTTATAAATCCAAATATGGTCTCTTGCCTGTTCCAATAATTCTTTCATGTTTCCTGAATAAAGGAATTTCCCATTTTTCATAACTGCAAGCTGATTGCAGGTAGCTGCCAAATCTTCCACTACATGTGTGGAAAACAAAACGGTACGCCCTTCTGAAAAATCAACCAACAGATTTCTGATGCGGATACGTTCTTCAGGGTCTAATCCGGTTGTTGGTTCATCGACAATTAAAAATTCTGGCTCATTTAAAAGCGCCTGAATAAGCCCGACTCTCCGTTTCATGCCGCCCGACAATTGTTTCATCTTCTTTCCTCGATGCCCCGACAGGCTTGTCTTTTCAAGATAATATTTGATGCGTTTTTTATATGTTTGTCTGGGTATGCCAGATAAGTCCCCCATATATTCCAGACATTCTTGTACTGACAGATTTGGATACAGGTCTATCTCCTGCGGCAGATATCCTATCTTTCTCTGTATTTTTTCAAAATTCCCCTCGCTGTAAAGTATTCCATCTAAGGTTACTGTACCACTGGTTGGTGATAACACAGTTGTAAGCACCCGCATGAGCGTTGTTTTTCCTGCCCCGTTTTCCCCCAGCAGCCCAAAAATCCCCTTTGGAATTTCCAAATCTGCATGATTGATTGCTGTTACATCATTCCTGAATATTACTGTTAAATCCTCTATCTTAATTCCCATAGTCTTAACCTCTTTTCTTGATGATTTTAGGCAGTGCCACTACTGCCATGATTCCAATACAAATACAAACAACTTTCCCACATATCCAGCTAAAATCGCTACTGTTCTCTAACTTCCTGAAGGCATAGGAGAATAGGTTCCATGCTTTAAAGGTTCTGTCACCGATGCTGGAATTTGTAATCAGCCACAGCACCGTGCAGCCCCCGATTCCCACCCACATATTCCGAAACAGGCAGGAAAGCAGATTTGATAAAAGTCCCCAGAAGCCAAGCGTGACAGCGATAGCGGCAATATATACAAAGAACTGGCATATTTCATTTTCTATACCACCTTGCCCCATCTCATTTATGTTTGGATTTTGGAATAGAAAAAACAATCCATATCCAATGACTGCGACAGCCAGTAAGAACATTTCCTGTATCACAATCCGTCTGTAAATAGAATTCATTCTTTTTTTCATGGGGCATAGCCGCCAGATTTCCGACCGCTTGCTGGCAATTTCCTGCGTATAGGTATCTGCACAGAATGTGAAAGTAAGGATTGCCATTGGTGCTTCTAACGCAATTCCTATTTCGTCAGAATAAGTTATCCCTCTGACAAGGCTTAAGATTATGACAAAAAATACTGCATAAGCCTGCTTTTGGAAGGTCAGGGAGATTTTCATTTCACGCATCAATATACCCGCCTCCTTTTCCATATCTGCATTGAAAGAAAGATGATGCAGATTGCGGCTAAGATGAGGAAACTCTGATTCAGCAATGCCATTGGCGGAGGGGCAGTATCAAAAAAATCTCCTGGGAACCGCACCATAATCGCTAACGGTCTGCCATAATATCCATAGATGCCTTCCGCATTCCTGCTTCCCATATTGGAATACACGATATAAAGAAACAAAAACGGCACTGCTGGCAGCGGGCTTTTAAACAGCAATGAAATCAGGCTGTAAACGCTTACAATCATCAGCATATTTGGCAGGATATATAAAACGCTTGCAAATAAAAAGTCCATCAAATGAACTTCAAAACTGCTGTTTCTCGTTGATACAAGGCAAATACCAAAAAATATAAGATTTAAGACCGCACATATTATCAGGCAGACTGAAAAACCGCCTCCCACCTTGCCAGATAGATATTTTCCTGCGCTGACAGGCTTTGTATGAAGAAGCTCATAGGTATTTCTCCTTGTATCCTGCATAAATAAAACAGACAATAAAACGGTTGCGAAAAATCCCATAAACAGCCCTGCAAAATCAGCAAATTTTCTGGAAAAGTAGTACGAAAATGCCCTGTTTTCCAATTTCTCTGAAATATAAGAATTGATTTCTTCACGGGTTCCTTTATGATAGGCTGTATTCTCATACTCATAATATGCATCGTAGAAGCCATATTCTTCCAGATGGGCGCAAGCCGTCTTAAAATCCATTTCTTTCATTTCATCAATCACAGATTGCGCCTCCACATTTTCCATTTCGGATTCGGAAACAAGGATTTCTCGTATTCGTTCTTCCCACTTTTCCCGCCGCAGCACTTTCTCCGTCGGCACATATCCGTCAAAAACATCTCCATCCCGATAGTTTTGCGGATAGTCATTCACAATAGTTTCCCCCGCCCTGAGATAATGGATGTTCAGATAGGGGCTTATATTTTGAAATACCATAAAAACACCAATTGCGATGCCAAGCCAGAGCAGAGGGCTCTTCATATAATTTTTTACCTCTCTTTTCATAATTGACCGCATAACTTTGCCTCCTTCATTATATAGTGATTCTATTGTAAAAGAAAAATCACAACAGAAAGACAATAAAAAGAAAAACGCCGGATTACTTACGCAATCCGACGGAATATTGCTGTCACCACAGCCCCTCTATGTTCATCATTTCCTAAAACTAATTTTCCTCCATGTTTTTCACAATACAGCCTGCTGATATACATTCCCAGCCCCGCATGTTTCAGGCTGTCTTTTACATTCTGCCCATAGAACGCTTCCGTAATTTTTTCTGCATCTTCCCGAAAACCATCGCCGTCATCCATGACACAGATACTTAATTTTTCATATCCAATCTTTACCATAATTATAATCTGCCGTTTACCATGACGCAGGGCATTCGACAGAAGATTTTCCGTTACTTCTAAAATAATTTCCTTATCTCCGTAAAATTCTTCCTTTGATTCAGACGCTTGCAACATACATTGTTTCCCATCCTCTTTTTCCAAAATGGCAAGTTCTCCCTGAATATCCTTCTCTAATTGTCTGGCAGAAATATTCTCTGGGCTCAGCCGCCGATTTTCTAAACTGCTCAATTTCCGCATTGTTTCTACAAAGGCATCCATACGTTCAATCTGGCGTCCGCTCTCTGACAGCATTTCCATTGCCTGTTCCATATCTATATCTTCGCTTGGCAGATATTCCATCAGCATTTCCTGATACCCTTTCAAAACGGACAATGGGGTGCGTATATCGTGCGAAATAGCCGCCCGCAGCATCTTTTCCTCCTCAACCGTCCGCCATAATGCCTGATTATTTCTGGCAAGCTGTTCCCGCATCTTCTCAAATTCCCTGCAAAGTTCGCCCATCTCGTCCTTATTCTCATAGGAAATGCAAAAATCCAAATGATTCTCGGCAATCTTTTTTGATGCCTGTACCAGTTCTTCCATCGGCTTTCTTAGCTTGTTTTGGTAAAAGAGGAAAACTGCCACGCAGCTTCCTGCTATAGACAGTATCAACACGGCATAAGTCTGTAAAAAATCGCAAAGCTCTGACACAAAATAGTCTGACTGTGTCATCTCATAAGAACTCGGCCTTGGAATATCCGCCACATAACCAGATCCTTCATTATCTACTGCTTCAAAATATGCTTCTTCATCCACATAATTCCACCAGATATGCATTTGCGTCCGTTCGGCAATTCTGGCAATAACTGCCGAAAGAAGGAACCCGCAAAATAAGGCAGCCGCCATATATAAAAAAATTGTTTTTCTTACGGAAAGATTTCTTATTTTATCCATCGGTATCCCATCCCCCATATGGTTTCAATATATTCTGTTTCTGTAAATTGCTGGAACTTTTTTCTAATTCGGCGGATTAGCTCTGTAATTACCCTGCTGTCACCTTCTGCATCATATCCGCAGACCTTCTCGTAAATCCTGTCTTTATCAAAGACCATCCCTGGATTCATGGACAAAAATTCAATAATTCCATATTCTAATCTTGTCAGTTCCAGATAATCTGTGTGAATCTGCACGGTCTTTGCATTATAATCAATAGACAGTTCTCCCAAAAAGCAGCATTCTGCCTTTTCTTTGCGCCGTGTTTCCCGTTTCAGGTGCGCTGTAATCCTTGCATCTAGTTCTTTCAGGCTAAACGGCTTTAAAATATAGTCATCGCCTCCTGAAGAAAGCCCATTTATAACGTCTTGTTCGTCTACCCGTGCGGTCAGAAACAGAATCGGACAGGCTACTTTATCCCGTACCCTCCTGCATACCTCTATCCCATCAATGTCCGGCATATTTACATCCAGTAATATAATATCTGGCTGTAGCTTTATTTTATTTAACCCTTCCAATCCATTCTCTGCCGTAATGATTTCATACTTTTTAATTTCCAGAAATTTTTTCAGCATTTTAAGAAGTTCGGTATCATCGTCAATAATCAATATCTTATAAGCCATTTCTACTCCTTTTCCTTGGTATGGTTGCCTTTCTGGTTTGTTTTCCTATCATGTGCATAAATTATCAACAATAGGATGTCCCTTTGCCAGTCAACATTTAAAATTAATTATACTATACAAATCCCAACAAATACACAACGAACACTTTGTTTTAATTAGAAAGAGCATCTAAATTTCGTGATACATACCATTTACTATAGTTTTATGCTGCAGCCTCAGCAAAAATCGGCAAAGTTACTAAACTCTGCCGATTCTACGCTATGAATAGATTATTTCTTTATCTACAATCTCTTTTACATAAGCCCAAATATTATTTTCCTGTCCACTCTAAGACATCTTGTTCCTTTAGGTATCCGTTATGCCCTATGCCTGTTTCATGCCCTCAATAATCCTGTGGTACTGCTTTCGATAGTCCAGATGCCGTTGTCCCCATGTGCCTATTGGCTTTTCTTCTTCGGTAGGTAATCTTAAATCTGGAATCAGATACCCATTTTCTTCGTGATATGTGCCGCCCAACTGTTCAAATAGTAATTTCATATGCAAAAACTCCTTATCTGTATGGTTTAGTTTCTGTGGGGTATCTGCAAGCAATGTATCAGCAGGCTGTAGGTATATACTATCTTTAAGTTAAGTAATCCCCCTGCAACTCATACCATAAACCATTGCTTTCATCATAAATATACTTGTCCATTAAAAAATCCTCCGTCATAATATATTCACACATACATCACAGTTTCTCGATTGCCATACTTTATTATATCTTGTTATGAGATTTTTCTGCCCTTGATTTTGCCCTTATGATTGTGCAGAACAAGGGTAACATTGAGGTAGTTGTCTGCGGCAAAATGCACGATAATTAATGGCGAAAAAGCGGCATAACAAGATTAACTGCTGCCAAAGCATCCGCACCAATGCAGCGTCCGACAAAAATCCCATCTGCTATCGAATAGATACCGCTGAAAATCATACTTAATGTAGCCGGGATTGCACATTTTATAAAAAGTTTTGTTGGTTGCATTTTTTCAAACACGAAAGTATTCGTGTCCATAATATCCTCCTGATTTGAAATGCTCATTTTTCTGCATTATGATTCGCTCTACCTATCGTTGTGTTGAGCACATTTGCGTACTTTTGCAAAAGGGGAAGAAGAATATCTTGTTCCTCGGCGGTCAGCATTCCAAAGGCTTCTTCCTCGGCCGCAACCAACGGCACCATTATGCTGTCAATCAATTTTTTGCCTACAGCAGTCAAATGAATATACTTGTTCTTTTTGTTGCCAGCTTGACAAATCAACTCAATCATTTCGCAGACCTGATTGACAGCTTCTAATTTTTTGCTCATATTATTTTCCATGGTGTTATCCTTCCAAAAGCATATACTCCGAAACCGTAGAATTTAACATACTGCGATTTCGGAGTATTGTCAAGATGGTTAATGTGTATGGACAGACAAAAAACGCCCTTAGCCATGAGTCCCTCCCCACAGCTAAAGGCGTTATAATATGGATTTATTTCAGTCATTCAAACCGCTTGCAAATCATTCTCCCACCAACAAACCGTTTGACAGTAAGAATAATCGCACTGAAATGACTGTTATCAATTTGTTATCAAAAGACCTTTCCAAAGCCCGCAAACCCGCATAAACACTGGGTTTGCTAAGCATTTTTATTTACTCCCACTCAATTGTCCCGCACGGCTTTGGCGTCAGGTCATACAGCACTCTGTTCACACCTTCCACTTCATGGGTAATACGGTTCGTAATATGCTCCAGCAAGTCAAATGGCACATTCTCCACAGTTGCAGTCATTGCGTCTACAGTATTTACCGCACGCAGGATAACCGGATACGCAAAAGTTCTTGCTCCCTCTTTAACACCCACTGACCTGAAATCCGGCACAGCAGTGAAATATTGCCACACTTTGCCTTCCAGCCCGTTCTTTTCAAATTCTTCCCGCAATATCGCATCGGACTCTCGCACAATTTCCAGACGCTCTCTGGTAATGGCGCCAAGACAGCGCACGCCAAGTCCCGGTCCCGGAAACGGCTGCCGATAGACCATATTGTCCGGCAGGCCAAGCGCTTTTCCCACCACTCGCACCTCATCCTTGTATAAAAACTTCAGCGGTTCTACCAGTTCAAATTGCAGATCCTCCGGCAGACCTCCCACATTATGATGCGCTTTTACACCGTCGCTCTCAATAATATCCGGGTAAATAGTTCCCTGAGCCAGATATTCAATTCCCTCCTGCCCTCTTGCTTCCTCTTCAAATACACGAATAAATTCCGCTCCGATAATCTTACGTTTCTTCTCCGGTTCTGCAACGCCTGCAAGCTTATCCAAAAATCTGTCAACCGCATCCACATAGATTAAGTTTGCATCCATCTGATTACGAAATACTTCTACTACCTGCTCCGGCTCGCCTTTCCTAAGAAGCCCGTGATTCACGTGCACACAAACCAGCCTTTTTCCGATTGCCTTGATTAAAAGCGCCGCAACGACGGAGGAATCCACTCCGCCTGAAAGCGCCAGCAGTACTTTCTTCTCGCCAACCTGAGACTGAATCTCCTTTATCTGCTTCGAAATAAATGCGTCTGCAAGCTCCTTCGTTGTAATGCGTTCCATATTATCCGGTCTCTTATTATTCATAATCTGTACATTCTCCCTTTCTCACACAATCTCTGTATCTCTGTCATTCTTGTTCCCCTAATGCCTGCCGCCTCTATAATCTGAAATTACATCCCGCTTTTTATTAATTCTACATAATCGCCAATACTGATATTTGCTCCGCCGCTGTAGCTAATATCAATTCCATCCTTCATCTGCTGGATTGCGGCTTGTATCTGAGGGTCGTTTATATCAATCCCAGCTATATCTTCATCTGACAATCCCCATGCATCCTGTATGATTGCCAGACAACACTGTGTTTTCTCCTCCTCCGGCGCGGCATTCCACTCCGTTACGGTCCAGTTAAAATATGGATTATCATAGACCGTTCCGCTAGGCGCCAATAAATTCTCCATAGCGCCTTCTAAATCATAGAAACTCATAGCAAGCTCTTCTGTATCCTCCTGACTGATCTCATACTGCTTCGCATCCTCATTATATATAATATGAATCTGGAATCGTACGGCATCTCCATAACTCTGTTCTTCAACAGCGTCACGGAACGCCTGAAGCATCATATCTCCCAGCTCCGCTGTATCCTCCGTGGTCTTTGCTGCTTCCATGACCTTTGCAAACATAAGCCCGAAAATATCCGACGGATATACATCTACATCTACGACATAATTATCGTCCTCGTCTTTTTGAGAGCTGACTACATCATATTTTACAGTCGATAAAATATTTTTGATTTCTTTACGGAAGTTCTCTCCAAAATCTACATTAAAAATCTCAACCTCTTCAAATATCTCCGTCATTTCATCCAGCGTTCTTTCATATTCTTTTTTTAGCTTCTTCTCATCCGTTCCAGTAAGCTTAGCATAATCGTCAAACTCGCCCTTTGTCTGCGCTTTCAAATATGCTTCTACAACTTTCACCCCATCCAGTTCTTTTCTTCCGCAGCCGGCCAGTACCGGTATCAGCAACACAACTGCTAACGCTAACGCCAGCCTGCTTTTCCACTTTTTCATTTGATTCCCCATCCTTTCTTGCATGTGTCTCTTTTATTTTTTTATTTTATCATATCTGTCCTGATTTCTCAATTACTGATGAACAGAATATGATCGGAAACAAAACTCCTTATAGTTTCCTATATCACAAAAAACGGCTCTAAACAGAACCGTTTTCCTAACTTTTTTATTTTTTCATCTTTGGCTCGAATATCCATGATGCTAAATATCCAAAAATCAACGCTGCTGAAATTCCCACCGCGCTGGCCTTAAATCCGCCCATAAAGATTCCAATAAAGCCTTCATCCTTCACCGCTTCTTTTACGCCTTTGAACAGTGTATTCCCAAATCCAAGAAGAGGCACGCTTGCCCCCGCTCCCGCAAAATCCTGAAACGGCTGATAAATTCCAAGAAATCCAAGAGCCGCTCCGGTACATACCAAAAGTACCATAATCCTTCCCGGCATCAGCTTAGTCCGGTCCAGCAGTATCTGCGCCAGCGCGCAGATTAATCCTCCAACCCAGAATGCATTAAAATAATCCATAAAATCCACAGCTATCCACCTCCTTTAACAGTGTTCCAGCACAATACCGTGAGCAATTCCCGGCACGCTCTCGCCTTCATTAAAACTGACTGTAGACATGAGCGCGCCCGTCGGCACGAATAATACTCTTTTCCACTCGCCTTTCTCTAGCTTCGGCAGTATATAAGACGCCAGCGTCGCGGCTGCGCAGCCGCAGCCGCTTCCTCCTGCATGTGTGTCCTGAGTCTGCTGGTCAAAAATCGTCATACCGCAGTCCATGTGATTTTTCATAATATCCAATCCTTTTTTCCGCATCAGGTCAAATAGGATACTCTGCCCCACATACCCCAGATCGCCAGTAATAATCCGATTGTAATCATCCGCCTGCCTTTCAAAGTCCTGCAGATGAACCGCTATGGTATCTGCCGCCGCCGGCGCCATACATGCCCCCATATTCTGAGAATCTTTCAATCCATAATCCACGATCTTTCCGACTGTGATCCCTGATATCCTCACATGACTTTTTTTATTTCCCACCACGAAAGCGCCGCTTCCGGTTACCGTCCACTGCGCCGACAAAGGCCGTTGATTTGCATAGCTCAAGGGAAACCGAAATTCCTTCTCCGCCGTCCCGAAATGACTGGATGTAACCGCAAGCATATGTTCTCCATATCCCGCCGCCACGCACATGGCCGCCAGCGCCAGCGCTTCCCCAGAAGTTGAACAGGCGCCAAACAGCCCGAATAGGGGAGTCTGGAAGCTTTCCAATCCCATAGACGTTGCGATTCCCTGCCTCAGCAGATCGCCGCCAAATAAATACCTGATCTTCTCCGGCGTCAGCTTAGCCTTGCCCAAAGCCAGCGTACAAGCTTCCTTCTGCATCGTTCCTTCCGCCGCCTCCCAAGTCTTCTCTCCAAAGAGATTCTCTGGATCTGTCATGTCAAAGTATTTCCCCAGCGGTCCTTCGCTTTCCTTTTTTCCTACTACAGCGGCGCTGCTCATAATATAGGGTGATTCGGAAAATGCAATGCTCTGTGTTCCCTTCGTTCTCTGAATCATATGATATCCACCTTCCATATTAACTCGGTTCTCTTCCTGCCCTTAGTATGGAAAGCTTACAAAAAAATTATACCTTAACTGCCATCATTTTCTTTGTTCTGCTCCGCACATCCCTCCATCATTTCCAGATAGTTTCCCTTATCAATATGCATCATGGAAATCTGGTTATTGTACCTGCGGAATCCATAAACGCTGTCCACATTGCGGATTAAAGACTGCAGACGTTCATCCGGCACACAGACAATCAGCTGCAGCTCCAGTTCTCTCGCATAGCGCAGGCATACCTCGCTCCGCTCCTTGTCCATTTTAGAAAATGCTTCATCTAACAATACCAGCCGGATCTTAGAATCCCGGCTGCTCTGCTGCATGTAAAGCATAGCGAAACCTGCCAGAAGCGCTACATATTTGGGATTCTGCCCTTCGCCGCCGGAATCTCTTCCCGCCATCTCGTCCACGGCATTTTTCTTAATATTCCCCTCCTTATCTTCCACCTTCTCGTACATACTAAAATTCAAATAGTTACGGTAATCCGCATATTTTTCCATTTCCTGCCTGTGAAGAGAGCGTTTCACGCCCTCATCATCTCTCGGCGGCATAAATTTCTCAGTCAATCTCTGTATCTGGCGTTCATATTTCTGGTAAAATTCATCCTCACACAGACTAAGCTGTCCTTCAAAGCCGTCGTTATCCAATACCTTACTGTCAAGCTCCGGCGCCGTCAGCATCTCATAAAACTGTCCGTTTTCATTCTCAGCCGGAAGTATATCAATCTGATAGGTACTGTCTGAAAAACGGATTTTTGACAACATCCGGTTGATTTCCCTCTTATGGCGGTAAGCCGCCTTAATTTCTCCATGAATAGTAGCAATAACATTTTCCCTGAGAGAATGATATACCTGCTGATACTGCTTCTCAAATTCTACTTTATATTTCGGCTCAAAATCCTGTTTAAGCTCTTCAAGAACCTTATCATACGCGTCGTTTTCCCGCTCTACGCCGGTAAATCCATACGCCGGATAATCTCTATTGAAACGATTCCTTGCAATCACCCTCTGATCCGCCGCCTGTTCCTCCTGCCTTGCAAGCTCCGTAAGTTTTTCATTCTGCTTCCTTCTATACGTATTTTCTGCCTGCAGTTCTAGATTCTCCCTTACCTCTGCAAGCAAGACTTCGTTTACTGTGAAACCTTCCTCCAAGCTTCTAAGTCTTTCCTTGAATCCCTCCAGTTCTCTCCTGACCGCGCGGCAGTCGCTTTCCCGTCCAATCTGTTCTTTCGTAATCTGTTCCAAGCCGGCATCCAGCCTCTTAAGCTCCTGTTCTAATTCAATCTGCCGTTCTTTTAACTGGGCGGCCAGTGTTCCATCCTCCAGCTTCACAAGTTCCTGCCTGAGAAGCTCCTGCCTTTTAAAATACTCCTCCAACTCTCCAGCGGCGCCTGAGAGCTGCAGAAGCTGCTCCGTATTCTGATTCAAACGCTCAAATTTCTGCGCCCGGTTCAAAGTGCTCTGCAGTTGTAGGTCGGCAATTCTCCTTTTCTCCAATTCATAAATCTCATCCTCCAGCTCCTTAAGCTTTGCCTTGGAAACCTTTGTTCCTATACACGCATACCGGTTATAATCGTCCTCCCTCAAATGGCGGAAAATATAATTGCCGCAGGAATAACAATCCGGGGTTACGCCGTCGCGGACCTGATGAAGTTCATCTATCGTCCCGCACTTTTTTATTCTTCCCAGATATCTTTTCAAACACAAATCCGCATAAGGCTCGGATGCCTTTACCGCATCGTATAAAGTCCCCTTCTCTGCTGATGGATTATCCCGCTTGATTGCCTCCGTATTAATCAATTCAACCCCTTCATACTCTCTCCGCCTCATCCTGCGGAAAATCTTTGCCGCGTCCAACGCATACTGCGGCTCAGTAATCAGGCTGTGCTTAATCCGCCCCAGCCTTCCCTCAACGGCATTTTTCCATTTCTCATCCGCAACGTCAAACAAATCCGCAAATATCTCCACACGAATGGTTCTTCCATACTGACTGCTCAATTCGCTCTGAAGTCTAGCTCTGGCGCTTTTCAGCTCCTTCCTGTAAGGCTTGCGGTCATGCTTGAGATCTTGTGCCATCTCTCGTTTCTCATCCAGATCTTTTTTTGCCGCACGAATACTTTCTTTCAATTCCCCCAATTCTTCGTCAATCATTTCCAGTGCATTTTCAATTCCCCGTTTCAGCTTCTCAAGACACGCTGCCGATACGCCTCCCTGCAGGATATCTTCTATACACTGCAGTGTAGGATTACTGACATAACCGCTGATATCCTCATCCTCTATCCACTCCCTTAGGCCGTTTTGAATCGCCCGCCATTGTCTGGAATTTCCCTCCAGAAGACTAATCGTAGTATTAAGCTCCTCAATTTCTTTCTTTTTGGCTCCATAACTGCCCGCCTCAAGCTTTGACTTAACCTCTATCAGTTCATCTGTCGTTTTCTTTTTAACTGTATCCAGCGCCCTACGCTTTTCTTCTAATTCATAAATCTTAGCCTCCGCGCCCTTCAAATCTTCTTTCTTTGCTTCCAGACGTATTTTGCAGCCCTCTATATCCAAAACCCGCAGAATCCTCTCTGTGCGCAGCTTATCGGATCTCACCTGAACCAGCATCCGGTTCTCCTTACGTATCTCGTTTAGAAGTTCAATCCGATGCTCCAGATCGTCCACTCTTTCCTTAATCTCCCGGTAAGCGCCCAGCTGCCTGCTTATAACAGATACTGTATCCTCCTTGCTTTTGGGAAACATATAGTCCCGGATAAACTGCCCGGTACCGTCTGCCATGCGGAGAGCAATCGCACTTTTTTCCATAGTCATGAGACGACCCGGATCTATATAGCCAAATATCTCATCATACAGGAGATTCAGATATGCCTCCTTCGACGGATATACGCGGTTCACATCCACACGGCCCCGGTTGGACTCCGACCTGCTTCTGGCTTCAATCAGCTTCTTTATCTGCGCTGTCGTATAAGGCGTCCCGTTCTCCGTCAGATATCCATCCCCAGACAGTTCCCCGGAATGGCTGAAAAAATGATATTTCTTCAAATCCTGATCATGCCTTCCCACCTCAAAAACAGCTCCGATACATGTAGTAATCCTGCTGCCGGTATCTTCTATTTCAAGCACAATCTGAGAACAAAAATCCATGTTTTCCCTGTTAGAAGTTCCATCCTTCTGCGCTCCACGCAGATAACTTAATACACTGCGCCTGTTTTTCGCATCATCCGCCGCCTTATTTAAAAATGCAGCCGCCACGCTTCCGTAGAGAATCACCTGTATGGCGTCCATCACCGTCGACTTGCCGGAACCGCTCTTCCCGCTGAACAGGTTCACATACTCATGAAACTCCAAAATCTTATGACTGACGCCGCCCCAATTGTTAATCAGCATCCTCCGAAATAATTTCTTCGATTGTTTCATCTTCTGCAGCCTCCTCCCCGTATTGCTCAATCAGCTCATTCACATCCGCAGCGCTGACATAGAGGTTAATCGTACTATACAGATAAATCGGCGTCTCATCCTCCACATCCCGTACCGCTCCCGGAAGTTCAATCATTTGGTGCCGGTTCATCAGGTACAGCGCCTCCCTCCACTCCGCCGACGCCAATTTCCGGTTTAGAAGATTTGTATTCTTCCCATACTCTCTGATTTCCTTCAAATTTGTTACCGTAGCATTCAATCCGTCCCCAAGAATCTTCTCCCGGTAAATCATCTTTACAAGCAATATAACAACCGTTGTTGTCAGGCTGATTTTCTCAGTTTCCGCCCCTTCCCCCTTTAACCGAAATATATGCTCCTGAGGGTCATGCTCCATCTCGCAGCCAAGCACTGACAGATAATCCTCAATAAATCCCTTGTGCCTAACGCAGAGTTCATAGTCTGGGTTATCTCTAGGCGTTAATGTCACCGGATCGTATTTCATCTGTATAATACAAGTCTGCCGAAATAATTTTGTTATCGTTCTTTTCAAATTCTCCGCCTCGGTCACGGATAACTCTTCCAAATATCCCATGTATGCCGCCATTGCTTCACTCCTTAATCTTCAGTTCTGAAAACCGGTACCCTTCCCTGTTCTCAAATTCGCGCCCTATAGTAATTTCCCTGCCGCTGTCCGCAATCTCTACTGCATCCTGCCAGACAAAAAACAGTTTCTCCAAATCTTCCATCGATCTAACCGTATTCTCTGTTACTGTAAATACTCCATCCCGTTCATTTTTTCTGCGAAACGCATCGATCTCCCGCCGGGTATAGAGTGGTTTCAGAATAAATTCACCCATCTCCCCCGCCTCCTCCGCCTGTTTCACTGACTGCGGATAAAATTCCTTTTTCTCGCTGTTTTTCTTCCGATACAGACTTTGGTCAGTTACAATTTTAAACCGTTCGGTAACCCTCATCCTCCGTCCCAGTTCCTTAAGTATCTCATCTTGTTTTTTGCTCCGATTCAGCAAATTGATCAGAACCGCCGTCCGGTCTTCCTCCATCGCGCCTTCCATCAATATATAACGGATTCTTGCCGCCGCCCGGCTGGCAAATACCGTCTTCTGCTCAATTAATTTATTGTATCTGCGTTCTATCGCATCAAACTGCCTCTCAATCATACGAATAATATTCACCGCTTCTTCACACAGCCCGACTGCGCGTTCCAGCTTCCTAAGCTGCACGGCAAAGCCGTTATGCAAACGCTCATTTTCTTCTCCACGTTCCTCCTGAATCTTAATCCTAAGCCGCTCCCTCCCGTCCAAAAATTCCTGCTTTCTAGCCTCGTTCTCACTGAGATTCTGATCGATCAATTCCTTTACGGCCTCCTTATAACGGTAGAAGCTGTCTGTAGTGGTAAGTATAGCGTATTTCCTGCTGTCGCTGTTATTGATCTCCTTTACCAGTACCTCCTGAATGCCCAGAAAGCTCTTTTGTCTGGACAGCTCGTCAAAATATCCCCTCATGCCCTCCTGCATATTGGCCAGCATCTGCAAAAGGGAACGGGAAGTATTAAACGCGCTTTTTAAAATCTCGTTATTCTTCTCTTTGTCTCCGCTGTAAGTATATAAATAGCTGTACACTGCCAGCACGCTCTCCCGCTCTCTGGTCGGCTCCTCGCTATGCAGGCGCGCAAACAGCTCTACAAACATCTGGCTGTATTCCGGAAAGGAAACCACGTAACTGTCAAGTATTTCGTCATAATCCCGCCTAAGCCATCCCCATGCCTCCAAATGCTTCAAACAAACCGACGCCATATTAGCCTTGGTCAGAAGCTCGCCTTCCTCGTCAAACTGTTCTTCACTCCAATCCAGCGTCTGCGCTGCAATCCGTTCATTCATAATACTCCGGCACTCCATCTCCGTAAGTCCAAGCAGCGAATAAGAGCGGCCGGATTCCTCATAAATCGCAATCAGAAACTGCTGGTAATAATCCATGTATTTGCTTGCAAAGAGCCTGTAAAATTCCTTAGGTATCTTACTGTTCAAATTCATATCCACCCTCCCCGGTTATAATAGCAATAAAGCCGTCTGCTTGTCTACCTTTGTTCTGCATAAAAAAACCTGCCAAGAAACTCAAATTTCTTTAGCAGGTCCTACACTTTTATTTCACAAACGGCTTGCCAATATACGGAATATAGAAAAGCGCCTTCCCCTTCACCATACCATATGTAACAGCTTCTTCATCCTCTGTCTCATTGGCGGCGCCCTTTGTACGGAATGCATAGCTGCCGTTTCCGTCATAATTACTTATCACATTTACAATCTCATGTGTAATCAGCACGCCGTCGCGGTTCGCATAAGTAATTACATCGCCTGTCTGAAGCTTTTCCGCCGACGCTTCATACGAAACAATTACGCTTCCCTTCGGAATTGCGTCTCCCATGCTTTCTGACATCATACAGAACAGACGTATATGGAAAAAGCCCAGATTTGTCAAAACTAACGCCAGCGCCAAAAGACCTATAACAAAGCCTGCGGAAAAAAGCTTTGATTTCTTACGTTTTGGAGCAGGCTCCTCCATCTGAACCCGCTCCCGGACATCTTCAGCTTCCTCTCGTGCCTGTATATATACTGCTTTCTCCTCTTTCTGCGTTAAATCTTCGATCTCCTGCCTGTCCGGCTCCCGCTCCTCCCATTCATCTGCATGGAATAGTTCCTCCGGACTTGGAAGCCCTCTGGAAAAACTATTAAATTCTCTCTCATCCATATATTATGACCTTTTCCTCTGATCTACTGAATATTCAAATATACTAACGGGTCAACCGCTTCACCATCCTTTTCCACCTGAAAATGAAGATGATTCCCAGTGGAATTTCCGGTGTTTCCGCTCAACCCTATCTGCTGCCCTTTTTCAACTTCATCTCCGGTTTCCACATATATTTTAGCATGATGCATATATTTTGTCACTAGTCCATTCTCATGGGCAATTACAATATAATTGCCTTCCGCTCCGCCAGGACCTGAATAAACCACGGTTCCCTCCTGTGCCGCATAGGTAGGTATATTATATATACCGGTTCCCATGTCAATCCCCTTATGAAACGTACTCGCCCCGGCTATCGGCGACTTTCGATATCCAAAGCTGCTTGTCAGCATGGATCCCGGACATGGATTGACAAACGTCCCCAGTAAATCGCTGAATTCATCTACTGTCATCTCATCCAGCCGGTATAAATCGTACTGCTCCATCTGCCGAATCAAATCCCGTCCATAGGTCAGACTTGTTGCCCAGCGCTTTCCAATCTTCATAGCAAATGTATTCGCATCCTTTACTCCATAAGTCAGGTCGCTGTACACTTCTTCTAAAAGTTCCGCTCTGTCCTCAATACATTCTGTATATGTATGATATACGCGGAACCCGGCTGTAATACGGTACACAGAACCCTCCTGATCCTGTTCTCCCGTATCCATATCAACGGTTCCCGCCGGGCCCATGCCCTTAATTCCAAAAAGATTATTATATTGAAAGGCCAGATAAGATAAGCCTTGCCCCTTACTGCCCTCCGGCCCGTATTTCCCAAACCCTGATTCCTGGATAATCTGCGCAATAGTTACAGACGCCGGATATCCGGTCTCATCCTGACATTTGAGCGCACCCACAACCATCTCTGCAGTAATGAATTTCGGCAGCCCTTCTATCGGCATATCCACATTATATTTAATCTTTTCCCTGTTATCTATAAACTCTGACGATGGTGTAAAGACACCAAACAAGTTGGAATAAACGGCCTTATCCCCTTTAACAGAAATAACCTCCTCTGCTTCTCCTTGAAAGTCCGCGTCAATACCTTCCTCTTTTCCAGTCGTATCCTGTAATTCCCATCCGTCAGACGGAGATACCGCATCTTCCGGCTGTTCCGGAGATGACGGTTCTGGTACCAATTCCTCTTCCGGCTGCGGTTCCGGCGTCGGCTCCTCTTCCGGCTCCGGCTGCGGTTCTGGCGTCGGCTCTTCTTCCGGCTGGGGCGCCGGCTCTTCCTCCGGCTGGGGCGCGGGTTCTGGCTCCGGCTGTGGTTCTGGCGCCGGCTCTTCCTCCGGCTGGGGCGCGGGTTCTGGCTCCGGCTGTGGTTCTGGCGTCGGCTCTTCTTCCGGCTGAGGCGCCGGTTCCGGCGTCGGCTCTTCTTCCGGCTGAGGCGCTGGCTCTGGCGCCGGCTCTTCTTCCGGCTGAGGCGCTGGCTCTGGCGCCGGCTGTACCTCCGGCTCTGGCTGTTCCGGTTCTTCCCCGGCGGATTCCCCATTCTCTTCTGTATTCTCTTCCTGCTGCGTATCCTCTTCCATGCCAAATGTTCCCTGTATTTCCGCTGCCAGCAAACAGGTACTAATTCCAAGAACCACTAATACTTTCTGCAATTTCATAACTGAGTGAACTCCTTCTTTAGTTCTTCCGTTTTATTCTCTTCCTCATACTTTCGCGAACATGCTGCTCGAGCTTTGAAACTGGAACTCTCCCTTTATTCTTAAAAAATTCTTCATATAGCCATTGCTGTTTCTCAACCTTATCTTCCAATTTTGCTACTATTTCCTGCTTCTCAAGAATCGACTGCTCTTTCTGCTGCAGCTGTACTTCCAATGCGCCGACACGTTCATTCTGCCTGTCTAATTCTTCTCCGAGTTTCTCAAAGTCCTCCTGGAGACAAAGTATTGACTCCTTTTCCTTTCTCAAAACACTCTCCTGTCTTCTAATGACCTCTCCCCGGGAACGAATCGTCTCCTTCTGAACGTCCATCACATTCTTACTCGTCTTAATTTCATTCTTCTGCTGCTCGATAATCTTCTCCTGATCTTTACTTCGCTCCCATAAAGTCTTATAACACTCCTCCGCCTCTAAAAGCTTCTCCGCCTGTTTCTTATTCATTGCCTGCGCTATTCCCAAATCTTTACGAAGATTTTCAATCTCTGCCTGAAGCTCTTCAATATATGCATCTGCACTTTTTTTATTATATCCACCTAACAAGCTGCCGCTGATTTTTCCTTCTATTTCACCCATTAATGAATTCATCCTTTCGTACGACTTTTCATCAATGTTACTATTATATCAATAATTTGTCAATTCCAACTCTTTCCATCTGAAGAATCATCCTGCTCACTTACAGTATCCAGCGCGCTTGCTATCAGCTTAATCATTTCCCATACTGACCGGAACGAAAGTGTCTTATTCTTATCCATCCACGTAATCCTGCCCTGCCAGCTGCTATTCTGCCTGTGCTGTACGCGTATAATAAACGTACCCAGATCCCCGTGTTTGTTTAACAGTTCCTTATCACTCATGATTCTCTCCCTTTCTATCTTAAAATCCTTTTCCTTTCTCTTCTCCTGAAATGTCCGTTCATCGTTAGACGGATAGGGGAAATCTATAGAATTGTAAAATTCATCCAGCGCAAACAATAACTGCTCTATACAGCAGACCTTTATTACTTCCTTATTGTATGCATGATAAACCCGGCCCTGAAAAAAATTGT
This sequence comes from uncultured Dorea sp., assembly GCA_910584095.1. Taxonomy (GTDB): domain Bacteria; phylum Bacillota; class Clostridia; order Lachnospirales; family Lachnospiraceae; genus Claveliimonas. The sequence goes on from CAJTYU010000001.1 coordinate 87,777, forward strand.
CTTCATTGGAATCAATGCATAAAACAACTCCATTTACAGCTCCTATATACCACTGAGATCTTTCCATGTACTTCCGCCCTCTTCGCAAGCCCTGCAGATTACACTATTTACATGATATGAAATCCCAGTACGCTGCCTTCCTACAAGAAACCTTCCGTTAATTCTTTTCTGGATAACATTACAGTTTTCGCGTGTCGTATTAATCAGCAATACCAGATATTGTCCTTTCCCATATCTGGTAATCGCATCGCTTCGCCGGACCGAACAGCGGATTGCTTCACCCAGCCTCTGCGACAGCTCCTCCAATGCTGCACCATCCTTCATTGGATTCCCTTTGCTGTCCACAACAGTACAAAGCATCAGATATACTGACTGCCCGCCTCTGTCCATAATGCGTTCCACAGCATGATAGATACCCTGAAACACCGGATAAGCACAGATATATCCTCCTTCTGCTTCCTTTTCGTCCTCCATAAGCATCGTCTGTATAGAATCTAAACCTGCGTAACCATGCCGGATCTGAGTACCCAGCGTGTTAAGCAATTCCATCAGACGATCCGACGGATGCAGCCCCTGTTCCCGAAAGTATAGTTCCATCGTACTTTCATAAAGCTTTATCGCATCTTCATCGCGTCCCTGAAACACCAACGCTTCCATCATGACTGTTTCCCAGTCCGCCAATGGATCAAGCTTTGCCGCATACAACCCCAACTTTTCCATCTGCGGATAATCTTGAACCTCCCTGAGCAGAGAAACCGCTTTTTCTACACAATCGCAGAATATCTCCCGGTATCTCCTTGCCTCCTGCGCCGCCCAGAGAACGCCCGTCTGAGCGCCAAGAAATTCTCCGGTGTAAAGATAACAGCCTTCCATGTATAATCTGAGCCTGCTCTCGGGATCACTTTCTTTTTCAGCCGCCTCATACGCCTGCTCAAATTCCCATGCGTCTTCCGAAACAGGAATCTGTTCCGTCCAGCAAAACATTCCGTCTCGCTGTTCAATATAATTAACATTAGGAAGCCCCGCCGCTTTCAATTTTTTCTTCGCGTTATAAATCACGCTGCGCATTGCATGATGAATATCCGTTACATCCCTGTCGCCAAAAAGAATCTGTTCCATTCTATCGCGGCTGACTCCCCGCTTTCTGTTATGCAGAAGCACCTGCATCAGATAGGCAAACTGTGTCTCTCCGGATTTGGAGTTCCCTATAATCGTATGATTATTCCAGACCATAGAGAATTTACCAAACATCTGCACACGCAGTATATTCTCCTCTTCACCCTTTGTCCTCATTGTCTATCCTCCGCATTGTTAGTATATGTTTATCTTTGCCCTCTCCTGATTATCTCTTTCCCGCAATCTGGATGCAAGGATGTTAAACATTGCCCCACAGGCCGCAAAACAAACTGCGTATATCTTTCCCACATTACTTGTATATAAGACCAGCATCTTTCCCAACAGCGGATAATGCGCCTTTACACGCCCGATCACAGAAGCATAGGGAACGCTGTTCACATCTGCTTTTTCATTTGCATCGCCTTTGGTAGTAAATTCTCCTTCCACAATCTGGTTATCCTCCACACGATGGACTACTACGGAATCTCCTTTGACAAATGCAATAATCTCTCCCTCCGAAATTGATTCCGGCGGCGCGGCTTCCACATAAATGACGCTTCCGACCGGAATCTCCGGCTCCATACTGCCGCTGACTACATGATATATCTCATATCCTAGAAACTTCGGCACCGTAACCGGCAGGCAGGTTGCTATAACGCTGATCAGAATTAAAATACCGGCAGCATTACAGAAGGCCGCCGCCAAACGCCTGCCCCCTGTTCTATGCTGTCCGAATGATAATGATTTATTTCGCATTTTTTGTCTTCCTCTTCCTTCGTTCTAACAGAAGTACAATTCCAACTATACATAAGACTGCGATAGATGGGATTCCCGCCTTTGCCGCAGCCGGAATGTCCAGCAGGAGTCTTGCGAAATCCTGAATTTCTCCAGCGGTCCCTTCTCCATCGAGCCCCATATTACTTAAAGGAGTTTCTTCCTCGTCAACGGATACCAGATCTTCCGGGGTCACACCCTCCGCCTGTGCCGCTGCTTCCGTGGCTGCCGCCTGTGCCGCCGCTTCCGCGGCCGTATCTGTCTGCCCTCCCGCAGTTTCTCCAGCCATCCCGCGCGTAGCCGCCGCCCTAGCCGCCTCGGCCGCCTGCAGCGCCGCGTCTGCCGCTTCCCTGCTCACCGGATTATAAACAAATGTAAATACATTTGACGCCGCGTCTTCCTTTAAGGTTCCTGTCAAATTATACGCCCGCGGCAGGTAATTTTCAATATAGAGAAACGCTATTACAGGCTGGTCTCCTATATTACCATAATAGGTTTCGGCAGACGCCAATTCATTTCCAGCCTCGTCTTCATACCTGACCGTATAAGCCACAGAACTTCCCAGCGCACCGTAGGAAACTACGTAATCTCTGTCTCCGGTCACCGTAACCGCCGTCTTTATATCACCCGTCCCGGCCTTTACTTTCGCCTCTATCACCGTACTTGTATCTGTACCGCACTCGCGGATTCCCTTTACATAGTACTTGCTTCCATCTTCTACCTTGACTCTTCTGTTATAATCAAAGGACAACTCCGTCCCATATTCCTGATTGTCGTAAATAATAACCTCACTGCCGTCAATTGTTCCCCGATCGCCTGCAAATATACGGATCTTGTACCCATATTTCTCTTTCGCCTCAGCAGGAAATGGAAGCGCGCATGCCATACAGAAAACCAGCAATGTAATAATTGCCTTTTTCATATCCTTCATCTTACGCACGCCTCCCTTCTCTGCCGTCATTCCGCCTTTTCCACCTGCTTCCTGCAATAACCATAAGAACCAGTCCGCTTACAAATGATGCAAAGATAAGCGGCGCAAGGTCCGTCTCATCGCCCGTCCTGACAGTACGGGGCCTCCCGCCTCCAGTATTTGCAAGCTCTACTGCAAACTGCATCTGAAGATTAGCCCGGGTATCCTGATAAGCATTGTTAACACTATTGCCGTCCAGTGCAATTTCAAGAACGATCATACCGCTCTGCCTGTTCTTTAAGGTACCCAGATAGAGATAATCCTTCAAAGCGTTAGTCGCCTGCTCCAAGCCTTTCTCCTCTGCTTCCTGACCGCCGATTGTTTGATCGCCTCCCACCTTATCACTGTTGTACAATTCCTTCTGTCTTCCGTCAGGCCCTGTGTACACCAGCTTATAGGTATATGCCGCGCCGGCAGCCGCCGAAGCCTCCGTGCTTCTTTCCAGCGAACTGACCACCTCATTCATCATATACCAATCCGTATCCGCCCCATTGTCATTTCGCATCTTCAGCGTAATTACCGCGCTGTCTCCCGGCTGCATACCGTTCATAACATGATTCAAGTCTGAAACAGTGAAATTACTCTCCATCTTGCTGTCCCCGGTAAATACAACAATCCAGTCCGAACTGCCTTCCAGCTTATCCGCCCTAGCCGTTATAGACGCAGAGAAGAGCATGGCAAATAAAAGAAGTATCATTCCCGCTGTTTTCTTCATTGCCTATCCCCTCCTTACTTCAAGCTTAATGTGCCGTTATTTACGGTAACTCTCCGACCCCATTCGCTCCATGCCGCATCTTCAATATTGTGATTCTGAATTGCATCCACTTTCACGTCGACGATAAACCGAACCCCGTCATAGTCATAAACCGTTGTAATATTCTGGTGAGCGCCTTCCTTTTCCACTTTCTGGGTCACGCTGTTTGCAACTTTGGCATCAATAACCAATCCGTCTGTAAACGGCGTACTCTCACTATCCGGAGACAACTCCTTAGAATAATACAACACCGTCCGCTCTTTTGTAGCGGCGCCCGCATCCAGAATCCAGTCCCTTGTATCTAACTCCAGTCCAATCAAGTCCGGGGACAGCTCCTGCAGCTTCTTCCCTTCCTGATCTACCCAATATTTATAAATACTGACGCGCACATACTGCGGAATCGTCCCGCTGTTTCTTACTTTCAGCTCTTCAGCATACTTATATCCAAGTTTCAGCTCTTCGCCTTCCTTTAGCATCCCTGCCAAAAGGGTTCCCGCATTCTCATCCCAAGTCCCGTCTGCCCGTTCCTTTTCACGGTTATAATAATAATCCCGGTTAGAAATCTCTATGCCGTTTTCTATCAAAGTCACGCCAATGTCCTGCGTCTGTGCCATAGACTCGTAAACATCCGAGTAATAATTTAACGCTGCCCGCGCTCCTCCAATAGACGAAAAGAGAAGCAGTCCCACTGCCAGCACAAATATAACTATCGTAACGGTCTGTGATTTACCGCGACGTCTTGTCCCTTTCATCAGTTACTGCCTCCTTCCACATTCCCGGTCTCCAGTTCGGCGTCCCAATCCGCGTAAGGCTGTCCGTCTTTATCATACAGTACCGGCGTGCTTTCATAGATTACTACCACGTTAAAATTATCCGAATCTTTTACGTCTGCATCTGCCGGGATATTCTCAATTTTGACCAAAAGCTCATCCGCCGTCTGCCCTCCGTAAAGAATATCGCTGTAATAATAATAGCCGTCTTCCCCCTCGGTCCATTTCTTATTCTTATCGCTGTAGGTTAGCTGGTATTCGCTTCCGCAGAAAGCCTTTGCACGGATATACACCGGCACAGAATCCGGTTTGCTGGAAATGGATACTCTCTTTGTCCAATCAGAAAATTCTTCATCTATTTCCGTCCTGCTTCCAAGCTTTAAGGTATGGCCTCCTCTCACCTCCACAAAAGTGGTAAAATACCCCCATGCGCTTCCGATGGCCGCGGACAAGACCAGCATCACTGCCGCAGCAGCCAGCAATCCGTTTATCTTCTTCATCTTATCCGCCCTCCTTATGCGCCGTCCGCAGGATCTTGCGCCGTCTGCTTCTCCCACTTCCATCCGTCTTCCATCGTATACTCAAACCGGTTCGTTATTGCGCCGCCTTCTCCGGGCTTTTCTACGTAAGCATTTGTAAAATCAATCTGCAGCACGCGGTCTAGCTGAATTGGCTGCCCGGGCGCAACCGTATCGGGCGATTCCACTTCATAATGAAGGCCGGAATAAATCTCCTTAACCGTAACCTGCGCCCCCACGGGGATCCGGTCGATTACCACCCTGTTCTCCCCCGCTGAAGTAAAGGTTATGGGAATTACATTGCTATATACGTTTTTCCCATTCAATACTGCGTCTATCTGGAAAATAAAAGTCGCCTCACTGCCTGTTTCATAACTTTGCAGTGTTTTCACAATCTCCAGCGATCCATAGCGCGGCTCTTCACTTGGTTTCAGCGTAACCGACATATCGTAAATCCATGCGCCGTCTCCGGCTGTTGTGTTATGGATCGTGCCGTCTTCCGCCGTCGCCTGTCTGCTTGGAAGCGATACCAGCTCCGGCTCATAAGTATACGTATGGGTGTCTGAATAGGCAAGCGTCGCAAGCTTCTCCTTCACATTCCCCTCCTCATCCTTCTGCTTCACGGTAGTTCTATACTCAGCGGCTTCCAGCCCGTCTCCCCGGGCAACTATAAGATATAATCCGCAATTCAAATCTGAAAGTGACTCCTCCGCCATGCCGGAGGCAGCCAGCTGTATCCCAGAGTTCTCCGCAAAAACAAGCTCCGCCGCCTTCTGCGCCATAGACTGCCAGTCAGGTTCCTTCTCGTCATACATTCCTTCCGCTTCCTCAAATCCCGGCAGAAATTCATAAGAATAGGCATCATATACGCTGACCGGCTGCGCCGACGCAACCTGGTATAAATCAATCCGAAGCTTACCTGCCAGCTCTTCCGTCTGCTCCGGACTGCCTGCCAAGGCTTTTAAGGAACATCTTCTATTAAAATCAATCGGGTCAGCCGCCTCTCCGCTTATCTTCGGCGCTGCCACACTCAGTCCAAATACCAGCGCAAACGCAAGCAATACACTCATCAGCCGATACGCTGCCTGGTTCCGGAATGTGAATTTTATATTCATAAGCCTCTCCTCCTTATCCTTTTCTCATATCGTCCAACATCTGCTCCTCCGACTTAATCGGTCCCCTTCTCCGGTAATAAATCAGCAGTCCTGCCAAAAGCAGGAACAGAATTGGAATCCCAATTGCCGGCATCACAATATATACCGGAATCCGAACTGCCTCCGCCGGAGCCGCAATTCCGTCAAGCCCGGCAATCCTATGCCCTCTCATCAAAATACGATGGGAATTAATGCCGTAAGGCGTACAGGTAACCAGCGTTGAATAATCCTTCCCGTTAACAATTCCAAGCTCGTCTGTCTCCTCCGGCAGTACAATCCGTATCTGGTCAACCATATAAGTAATCGTTTCATCCAGTATCGTAACGGTAAAAATATCCCCCTCGTCCACCTTGTCCAAATCCGAAAACAGCTTGGCGCTTGGCAGCCCCCTGTGCCCGGACATAACGCTGTGGACCCCGTCTCCGCCAATTGGAAAGGAGGAACCCGGAATATGCCCTGTCGCTATCTGCAGGACTCCTTCGTCCACCCCGTGGTAAACCGGCAGATTAACGCCGATAGAGGGAATCTGAATATACCCCATAATCCCGGTTCCAGTCACATCCAGAATACTCTCATACTCCGCATATTCCTCGTCCGAAAGATTAAAATGAACCCCCTCCGGAAGCGAGTCATTATACAGCCTTGCAGCCTCAAGCATCTCCTTCTTCTCCGCCTCAGACAATTCGTCTACCGCGTCCACATAGCCCGCGATGGCTCTTGAAGCATGCATGGAATTCCACCAGTCGCTGACAGAAGGATAAAGAAAAACCGCCAGGCCAATCAGCATAATAATAACCAGAATAACTGTTGACAAAGAACCGCCTTTTTTCTTTTCCGGTTTTTTCTTACCGTCCCGCTCCTCATTTTTCTCTTGTATTAAATCCGCGGGGGCTCCCTCGCCCGTATTTATTTCTTCATTTTTATACGTTTCCTCACTCATAAACTTCTCCGCCAATCATATGCAGTAAACTGCATTTATAAAGCGGCGTCTCCCCGCCCGCTGACGTTTGCCGGACCGCCGGTCCGTTGCTCGCCGCACACCACGTGAAGGTGCCAGCCTGTGCGGCATAACCGGGAAGGGAAGCCCCTTCCCGGAAAATGTATCATATTACAATAACAGGTTTATTATCTTGCGCGCTTCTTTGCAATTAACAAGATAGCTGCTCCAACAACCAAGACACCGCCGACAATGTAGAAGATTGTAGTACCGATACCACCTGTTGAAGGAAGGTTCACGCCAGATTTATTCTCAACCTGAACCATGGCCTCCTCCTCGCCATTCAAATCAGTTGCAGGGATAAATTCTTTGTCATTCACAGTAATTTTTCCCTCATCCCCGATTACAATTGTTACCGCTTCCTTTAACTGATTGTATCCGTCTGGGGCTTTTGTCTCCCAGAGGTAATACGTGCCGGCCGCAAGACCTTTGATAATAAATTTACCATCCTCCGGTGTTTTAATCACGGTTGTCAGAGAAGCCTCGTCTATATTATCCCGGTCAGAATTATAAAAATATACGTTGTTTCCGGCATTTTTAAATGCCATCGCATTCTTTGCCGCCTCGTCAACACTTGTATATGATGTATTTGTTAAAACAAATTCCGCTCCGGCCAGTCCTTTGCTGCCCTCGTCCTCTACTCCAAATTTATATACAGGGATAGAGAAGTTCTTAGTTTCCGTCGTATCCGTCTCTGTCTCGTGGTCGTTTCCATAGGTAAGCTTTGCTTGATTTTCTTCTGTCAAGGTTACCTCAGCCTCAGAATTAATTGTAGCGCTGTAAGTTACAACAAGCTCATCGCCTGGCTCAAGCTTAGCGCAATATTTGCTGAAATCTACCTTGAAAGTTTCTGCAACGCCGTTCCCCGTCGCGCCATTTTCGCCTAAAGTAACGGTATAATCTTCTGCTGCCAGGTCAGCCACTTTATCAGTTCCGCGCATATGCGTAACCTTTACGTCCTCGTTAAAGGTCAGCCCCTTTGACATGGTATCATGCAGCACATAATTTTCCGCGCCTTCCTGCGCTGTAATCGTAACCTTATAATTTACCGTATCGCCGATACTTGCAGACGCTTCCTCAACCTCTTTGTCCACCGTCGGCTCATCATTCTTTTCTGTTACTTCTACTTCGGCCGTTGTTGCGTCCAATGCGCAAAGCGCGCCGGCAGAAGAGTCAACCAAATAATAACCCATGGCTAAATTATCAAAAACTACAGTCGTTGTCTCTGCCGTAGTTGTCTCCGCCGTCTTGCTTCCGGCGGGGGCAATATTATTTTCTTTTGCATAAGCCAAGGCGTTTTTCGCAAATTCCGCCACATCTGAGGCGCTGTCTTTCCCTTCTGCAAAGCCGACATACCCGCTCTCGTCAACAACAAAAATTTTATTCAAGTCCGGATTACTGATAAATCCTTTCCATTCGTCTGCAACCTTATAGGAACCCTGTCCCTCAGCATTATAATTCTCCTGGTCAAAAATCTTATAAATGGTATAGGTCTTCCCCGGAAGCGCGTTGCTGACTGTAATCTTACCCGCATCCGCCGCCATTACCGGCATTGCCATCGCTAATACCATCACCATCGCCAGCAGCATACTGGCTAATCTCTTCAAATGTTTCATAGACTCATTCTCCTTTTTACTTTTTCATAATTACATTGGTATGTATGGTTTGATACAACCAACCATTTTGTGTGCCATCCAGTTTTAAGAGGAATATCACAACCCCCTTTCCCTGAATCTTTTTCTATACAGAAAGCTTGCGCCAAGCAGTAAGCATGCGGCGCCCGCCATTGTATATAAAGGTAATCCGCTCCCTCCGGTCTCCGGAAGCTCATAAACGTGGTAATTATTCACATACTCCACAGTAATCTGAGTATCGCTTGTCTCTCCTTCCGTAACCGTACCGGACTCATTCTCCTCACCGTCTACCTTTGTAGTCACATGATATTCATCACTTTTGGAAACCTCTTCAATCGTATAGGTTGTTCCCACCGGCAGATAGCTGATCATAATATATTCGCCGTCTTTTAACGTAAATTTATCTCCGTCATGTACAATAACGTCATAGCCAATCATTTGATCATTCTTGTCATATTTCGTGTAAGAATAATCATCCTGTAAATTACCCCCATTTGCATTTTTAAAATGAATTGTAAATTCATACGCCTGATCTGTATCGGCATGTTCTACCGATTTACTGACCTTTAAGGAATTCTCGATTCTTCCGTTTGTACCCGCCGGCTGCTTATTCGTCACGGATGGAAGGGTAAACTGCATCCAACAGGTAGATCCGGACGCGCCCCGCTCCGTATAATAGAATTTCAGCGTATGCTTTCCTGACTTAGAAGACCCATCCTCTTTTTTGAGGTAATCCCATAGGTTTACATACTCTCCAACTGTAGGATGCACGCCGCCGATATCGCAGACAAGCTCCCCGTCCAGAAACACCCACATGTCGTCGTCGCCAAAGAACAGGTATTCCAACGGTCCGCAGTATGCCTCATCCAAATCAAATTCCAACTCGTAAAACATACCGAAATAACTATTGTGATCCTGTCCGTCGTCGCTGACAGGAAGGGCTTTCCACTCACTGTCCCCGGGCTCATACCTTAGATTACCCTTCTGCGCGGAATTTCCGGATTTGATATCATGCCCGTCGGCCCCCCATGAAGACGCGGAATCCATCGGCCAGAAATTATTGGTCCAGATATTTGTGTGCGTACCAGGATGTCCGAATTTTTCTAACCCTTCTATCCCGGCTCCTCTCACCGCCGACAGCGTATACGTATCTCCATCGCATTTAAAATCAAGGCTGTAATCGTCGTACTGTGTCTTTCCCTTCTGCGCCGCCACGCCGAATACCTTGGGGGCCGGTACGTTAAACGCCACGTTTCCGTCCTCTTCAATACCGCTGACCAGTCCGAACGTACATTTCTTATACCCGTTGCTATTGGCCATATTCAAGGAATTACCGTTCCACGTACTCGTCCCGTAATTCGTTCCTGCATTGTTATTGCCAAACGCATATTTTGGGGCGCCGCTGCAGTTCTCCGTGCTGTTAATCCCGGCCGTCCTTGTATCTATAATCTTCGCCGCTCCCGACGTCCGATAACCGCCGTTGGATATGTCATAATCATAGAACGTGGCCGAATTATTGTAATTGTCTGTTTTTGTATTATACACAAGCCTTATCACGGTCTTCTGGTCAATATAGATATATCCGTTCGGATTATCCGGGGTAGCCACTCCTTCTGCCTTCCTTGAATTGGTAAAATGAAGGTTATCGCTATAAACATAGGCATCCCAGTCCTCTGCTTCATCCCCCTTTGCCGCCTCGCTCTCCGCCGGGTCGCAGATAAGCTCCCTTTTGCCGTCGCTTCCTACTGCATAACAATCCTCCAAATGTTCATGCTTGAGTACCCATACTTCTGCAAGTTCGTAACCGCCGTTATCAGCCAGTTCATTAATATGGTTTATGCTGGGGGCAAGGAAATACTCAAAAGGCTTCGCCTTATAAACTTCCGTTAGTTCCTCATTTGTCCTAACCGTCCCGTCTGCATTCACAGAGAGATTCTTAATTGTAGGCGTCACACCGTTCTGGGGAAGCACCCCGCCGCTGGTATCAATCAGTTCAAGGGCTCCTCCGCTGTCCTTATCAACCCTGTTTAATTTCGCATAATATTGTACAGTATATGGCGGGTTTGCGCGGGTCTCTGTTTTTACGGCAACATTCTCGCCGTTTACCGGTGTAGTCAGCGTTTCATCCCCGCCGCTTACAAGGACCAATTCCGTCGTTTCGCTGATCTGTTCATCGGCCAGCATCTCGATTGTGCTGACCACAATCTCTGTCTTATCGTCCTGCCCTGTTTCCATACTCGCCGACGTCTCAGCTTCCTGTTCTCCGCTGCGCAGATAGGATACCGCATCCTGAATGGATGTCTTCATATGCGCAGCCAGTGTTTCACTTGGAGCAATCTCCGCCGTCACTTCACATTCCGACAAATCCATCTGTACCCCGCCATAACTCAGAGCATAGGAAAATGCCTGCAGCTGCAGCAGCTCGCTTCCATCATCCGGTTCAGCATAAGCGGCAAAGGCTTTGTATTCTTCCGAATCTTCCTCCAGCGGCTTTACGGTAAATTCCAGCTTTTTCTCCGCTTGTTCGTCCTCCGGCTCATCCTTTGGCTCCTCTTCTGTCTGCTTATTCGTTTTCATCGGTACTGCTTGTCCCTCGATATGAAAGGTGATGCGAAATACATCATTTTCATATTCATAAGATTCTTCCACAAGAACCGGTCCCATATTTTCTGATTTGTAACCGATTGCGACCTCCGAAAAGCTGTTCATTTCAAAGGTTGTCTTACCGCTCTCTGCGCTGCCGCCGTCCAGAACTTCCGTTCCTTCTTCCCCAAAATGTACTACGGTAACCGCCGTCCCATCCGGCAAGCCGTTTTCATCCAGAAGCTGTATTGTGATAGACACCGCGCTCTCAGGCTCTACCTCTTCTCCATCTATATAGAAGCCTATCTTAAAGAGACCGTTCATCGTGGCGTCGTCATCCTCCATCGACTCCTTAAAATCCGCTTCGCGCTCTGCATAATACTCGCTGTTGTTCTCCGCCGTAATCTGCTCGGCAATAAACTCTGCTTCCTCCGGTATATTTGCATCCTCGTTATATACCGCAGTCACAATATAGCCCTCGCCTTCATATGTTTTGGTTATATCTGCCTTCTTGGCATCTTCCGGGACCGTTCCGGTTACATTCTCGTCTCCTTCCGGCGCATCGCTTCGTTCTGATTCTAACGTGCCTGTCTGCTCTATATCCTCTCCCTTTGTAATTTCTACAATCTGAAAACATCCAAACTCCTCGCTGTGGATATGCTCCTCCAATTGGGGAACCGAACAGACAAGCCTCCTGTTTTCCTCACTATACTCAGCATCCTTATCTATCTTTTCATAACAGTCTTCCGTATGCACATGCAGTTCAAGCTTGCCGCAGGAAAGAGTCTTCTGTTTCTCATAGCATTCCATTCCATGTACATGGCTTCCCGCGCCCTCCTCTGTCTGACAGACCAATACGTCATTCCATCCATAGCATTCTTCCGAATGGGCATGCTCTTCTGTTCCGCATACCAATATACCGTTTTCATCATAACAGCCTGCTTCGTGAACATGCTCCGTCATCTGACACACAAGTTCTCCCTGTTCTCTCCGGTAACATTCTTCTGTATGTACATGGCCTGCCGTCTCCTCCTGCCCGCAGACCTGAATCTGCTGTTCTGTATAGCAAGCGTCCGAATGCCTGTGCGCCTCTATCTCAGGAAGCATACATGCCATTTCCCCATTGACTGCATAACAGTCGTCGTTATGCTTATGTACAACATAATCTGCGTATCCGCATATCAGGTTCCTCTCTCCGTCATAACACTCGGGCGCATGCTTATGCACCTCCATCCTGCAGTCAAGCACTTTCACCTTCTGCGTCATTGCCTGTCCCATCATCCGCAGCGCGGTCACAGTGCCAAAACCAACCACAACGGCCATACAAACAAACATAATAAGCCATTGTTTCTGTTTCTTCCGTTCTGTCAACAATCTTGCAATCTGCTTCAAAATCGAAGTCTCCATAGTACCATCCCCCTTCTGCATGATACGCATCCATCAATGAACCGGGCCGATGCTCCTAATCGGCCACACCCTGAATATAATCTTTCCAACAACAGCGTCTTCCCCAACGCATCCAACCGATGAATTCCGGCTGTCTATACTCGTCTCGCGATGATCCCCCATCACAAAGCATTTGCCGTCCGGCACCTGATAAGGCAGTTCAATATTGCACTGCCCCAGCGATTTTTCACTAATATAAGGTTCGTCAAGCAGTTTATCATTCACATATACATTGCCATCCTCGTCAATTTCTACCCATTCTCCTGAAACGGCAATCACCCGTTTAATCAGAATATTGTTATTATAGTAAAACGCAATCACATCGCCCTGCTTGTATTTGGAATTGCTGACCGCTGCGACAATATCTCCATCCTGCAGCGTATCTGTCATAGAAGTCCCGTTAATCTGCAGTACAGGCAGCAGCAGAACTGCTGTCAGCGCCGCCAGCGCCGCCACGACAAGAAGCGAGAATATCGTATTTCTCAGAATCCGGTTCGACCTGCTCTTGTACTGCTCTTTTTTGAGTTCCGCTTCAAGTAATTCCAGGCTGGGAATTTCAATTTCTCTCCTATTACCTGCATTCTTCCGCGCCATTCTCCTACATATCCTCCCTGCTGTTAGAATCCCAGCCGGATATCCAGTCAGATCCCTCCTCAGGATCCTGATAAAGCCGGTCCGCCAGCGCTTCGCACCTCTGTCTGATATTATATAAATACTGGTCTGCCGCACGCTGCACGGCGTCAAATACACCGTTTAACTGCAGTGCGGCGTCTGCAACAGAACCTGCTTCATCAATTACTTTATCTTTATGCACAGTCCATAACTCCGACTCTGTCTCAAGTTCTATAATCCGCCTGTCCTTTTCTTCCAGCCTGCCTTTCAGTTTATGATTCAGAACATCCTTTTCACTTAGACGCCTAGTCAGATGTTCATTATTCTTTTCTATTCTGAGCAGTTCCTCTTCCAGCTCCTGCTGCTCTTCCTGAAGCCTTGCAGCTTCTCTGCTCTGTGCCAACAATAACTGAAGAATATCCTGCCGACGCAGTTTTTGTAATTCCTTTCCAGTCATGCTATGCCTCTTTTCAATTATCAAATTTAGACAGGGTAACCCTATCTTTTATCGAAGTATAACAAATCCATAGTCAAAGGATGCGTCAAAAAAAACAGCAAAAAGGGGTTTGCGCTTTATTATTTTTGACCGCAAAAAATAAGACCGCCCCTCAGCTAAACTTTAACTGATACGACAGTCCTATTTTCTAATTTTACTATGTATGTCCGCTATTTTCTTCAAAAATCCCTATACTGCCTCTCTATATCCTCAATATCCTCCGCCGACAGTCCTTCTCCGTATCCAAGATACCTTCTTTCGATATCTTCTATACTTTCTTCCATATCATCCAGAGCCCTCGTCTCCATCATCTCTCCTAACAGCCGGCGCCCCGGCTTTGTTCCGGCAGTTTCTTCTACCGGACTTACCTCTTCCATCAGCTCCTTCAGATAAAATTCCGCATTCTTCTGTGCTTCTGCAAAAACAACGTCCAGATTCCGGGCAGCCTCTGCAATCGATCCCATCTCCTCTAAGGCAATCCATTGATCTGATTTTGATACCTCTATCTCCGTCTCTAATTCATGGATACGGGCGTCTCTCTCATTTAGCTTCTCCTTCAGGATCTCTGTTTCGGCGTCTCTATCGTTAAGACTGGCTTTGAGCATATCGTTACGATTTGTATAGGAAGACAATTCTTCCTTCCTTCTGTCCAATTCCCCCTGAAGGCGCAGAACCTCATCATTCTGCACCATCAGGATTTCAACCAGATCCTCCATTCCAAGCTTACGGAATTCCTTCTCTGTCATTCTCCGGTCTCTCCTTTAACCGCTTACAATTTCTTAATTCTCTCCATAGCCGCCACTGTATTTTCATAAGAGCCAAAAGCCGTCAGCCTAAAGTACCCTTCCCCGCTTGGTCCGAAACCGGAGCCCGGTGTTCCCACTAGGTTGGCCCGTTCAAGCAGATAGTCAAAGAACTCCCACGAAGTCATTTTCCCCGGCGTCTCCAGCCAGATATAAGGTGCGTTGACTCCGCCGGATACATGATATCCCGCTTCTTTGAGCCCTTCGTATATCACTTTGGCATTCTTCATATAGTATGAAACCTGTTCCTTTAACTGTGCCTTTCCGGCATCGGAATAAACCGCCTCTCCCGCTTTCTGCACAATATAAGGCGCCCCGTTATATTTGGTGCCATGACGTCTTGCCCACAGGGAATGGAGCGTTACCTGTCCCTGTTTAATATCCTTTGGAATCACAGTCGCTCCAAGACGCACGCCTGTAAATCCCGCATTTTTGGAAAAACTGCGAAGCTCAATCGCGCAGGTTCTTGCCCCTTCGCACTCATAAATACTGTGCGGCACATCTTCTTCTGATATATATGCTTCATACGCCGCGTCATAAATAATCACTGCCCCTGCCTTATTTGCATAATCTACCCATTCCTGAAGCTGCGTCTTGGTAATCGTCGAACCGGTAGGATTATTTGGATAACACAGATAGATAATATCCGGCGTCTCCTTTGGAAGCTCCGGTACAAAATTCGTCTCCTTTGTACATGGCATATAAATTATATCGCTCCATGTCTCCGTCCTCTTATCATAAGTTCCCGTACGGCCCGCCATTACGTTAGTATCCACATAAACCGGATATACCGGGTCGCACACTGCAATCTTATTATCCTTTGCAAATATCTCCTGAATATTGCCGGAATCTCCCTTTGCGCCGTCAGAGATAAATATCTCATCCGCGCTGATATCGCATCCTCTATCCTGATAGTCATTCTTTGCCATAGCGCTTCTTAGAAACTCATAACCAAGCTCCGGCGCATAGCCGCGGAAAGTTTCTGCATGCGCCATCTCATCCACAGCGCTGTGCAGGGAATCAATAATTACCGGCGCCAAGGGCTGCGTTACATCTCCGATTCCCAGACGGATAACCTTCTTATCCGGATTCGCCGCCGTAAATGCAGCCACCTTTTTTGCGATCGTCGAAAAGAGATAACTCCCCGGTAATTTCAAATAATCTTCATTTACTTTAAACATCCTATGTACGCTCCTCTTCTATAAAACATGGATCTCACCGTTATAGACAGTCTCTGCCGGGCCGGTCATATAAACCTTCCCATCCTCGTCACTCCACAAAACGGTCAGTTCTCCTCCTTTTAATTGTACCGAAACCTGACGTTCTGTCAAGTCATTTAATACACTTGCCACAACTGCCGCGCAGGCCCCGGTTCCGCAGGCCATGGTTTCTCCCGCCCCCCGTTCCCACACTCTCACCCGAAGGCTGTTTCGGCTGAGCACCTCGGCAAATTCTACATTAATACGTCTGGGAAACCGCCCATGATACTCAAATTCCGGTCCCATCCGATTGATATCAATCCCTTTTACCCTGTTAACATAGACGACCGCATGGGGATTCCCCATAGAAACGCCGGTCATCTGATAATCGGTTTGATGGATAGTAATCTTTTCCATGATTACTCTGCTGTTTTCTGAAATAATCGGTATCTTATCCGCCTGAAGCACCGGATATCCCATATCCACCGTTACTTGTTCCACCAAATTTCCCGCTGTCTGAAGCCAGAGTCTGCGAATTCCCGCCAAAGTCTCAATCTGAAGTTCCTTTTTCTTCGTCATTCCCTGTTCGTAGACATATTTTGCAAGACAGCGGATTCCATTGCCGCACATCTCCGCCCTTGAACCGTCCGCATTGAAAATCTCCATCCGGAAATCTGCTTTTTCAGAAGGGCATATCAGAATCAGTCCGTCCGAGCCAATACCAAAATGCCGGTCGCTGACAAGTCTGGCAAGGCTTCCCGGCTCTCTTACGTACTCCACAAAGCAATTCACATACACGTAATCATTTCCCAGTCCATGCATCTTTGTAAAATACATATATTACCATTTCCCTTTCGGCTGTCATTTATATTCCTGCATCCTTTATCTTTCTTATGTTCCTCTGTCTGCAGTCCCTCATCCCGCCATAACGCTTAACACCATCTCCGCCGTTTCCACAAGGTTTGTACCGCTGTCCATACTGCACTTCTGCAGATATCTGTGCGCTTCTTCCTCCGACATACGGTTGCGCTCCATCAGAAGTTCCTTCGCCTCACGGATTTTCTTCTGCTGGTCCGGATTCTTTGCACTCTTTTCCTTTTTTCTTCTCCGTCTTCTTCTGTCCATAGTCTGCTGCATCATTTCCATGGTACTTATCAAATCATAAACCTTAAGCGGCGCAGGCAGACCTACAACGCCTTTTATATCCTCCCGCCACTTATCCGGCGGCGCCACAAGAAGCATTTCAAATTCTGGCGGAAGATATTCCCTGAGATGTGTATACAGCATATCCGGAAGCTTGTATCCGCACGCCAAAATCCCTTCGTCCAGAAGCTCTGCATACTGCAATGCCTGCGCGCCCGTTGTGCATACGCCAATCACAGAATAGCCTCCCCTGACCAGAATATTACGGATATTGGCTGCATTTGTTCTGTTTGGGAATGCGACAATTATCTTTGCCAAATTTACACCTCCCGTTTATCCCGCTGTATTTTCCCTCTGGCATCAATGCCGTTTCACATCGCATGGAGGTATTTCTTAAGCTCCCAATCGGTTATCTGTTCGCGGTACTGCCGATATTCTTCTTTTTTCGCCGCAATATATTTTTCAGACAGGTCCTTTCCTAATACCCCCCTGACAAATTCATCCTTTTCAAATTCTCTCGCGGCCTCCAAAAGACTTCCCGGCAGAGATTCAATTCCCATCTGCTTCCGCTCTCTCGAACTCAGCGCGTAAATATTTGTATCTACGCTCTCAGGCGGCATGATTTCATTCCGCATTCCATCCAGCCCCGCCGCCAGACACACTGCCAGCGCCAAATACGGATTTGCCGACGGGTCTGGGCTTCTAAGCTCCACCCTGCTCTCCTCTGCCGCCGCCGGAATCCGGATCAGGGGCGACCGATTAATCTCCGACCAAGCAATATATACCGGCGCCTCATACCCCGGTATCAAACGCTTATAGGAATTTACCGTTGGATTCGTAATGAAGGTAATCGCCTTCATATGTTTCATAATGCCGCCGATAAAATAATAGGCCTCCTTGCTCAGCCCCTTCTCGTCAGAGGTATCCGTAAAAATATTTGCGCCGTCCCGGTGCATTGTCATATTCAGATGCATGCCGGAACCGTTTGATCCTAACTTTGGCTTCGGCATAAAGGTGGCATGCAGTCCGTGCCGTTTTGCGATCGTCTTTACCACCAGCTTAAAAGTCATAATATTATCCGCCGTGGTCAGCGCTTCGTCATATTTAAATACAATCTCATGCTGCGCCGGAGAAGCCTCATGGTGGGACGCTTCTATCTCAAATCCCATATCCTCCAGCGTCAGTACCATATCGCGCCTTGCATTCTCTCCAAAATCCATAGGACCCAGATCAAAATAACTGGCATTTTCATGGGTAATCGTAGTCGGCAGGCCGTTTTCGTCTGTCTCAAAAAGGAAAAACTCACACTCCGGCCCCACGTCAAATTCATACCCCTCCGCTTTGGCATCCGCCGCAACCTTTTTCAGGATATACCTAGGATCGCTCTCAAATGCTGTCCCGTCCGGTTTGTAAATATCGCAGATCATTCTGGCAACCTTACCCTGCTGGGGCCTCCACGGGAAAATCTCAAACGTATTCAAATCCGGATGCAGATACATATCCGACTGTTCTATCCTCGCAAATCCTTCGATGGACGACCCATCAAACATACACTTGTTATCCAGCGCTTTTTCTAGCTGGCTTGTGGTAACCGCAACATTTTTAAGCATACCGTAAATATCCGTAAACTGAAGACGGATAAACCCTACGTCCTCTTCCTCTACCATGCGCAAAATATCTTTTCTTGTATAATTATTCATAACAAATTCCTCCTATTCCTGTTTTATAAATATAATTCCAGATAATTTCTAAAAGAACTTCAGCCAGCCATAACTCTCCAGTCCTCCTCTTCCTTGAAATAACAGAAAAAGGCGCTCTTCACCTATGGAAAAACGCCTTTGTTTTTTCTTAATTATAGGGACGCCCCGTATATTTGTCAAGCGGATGTTTTGTTTTATTATTGTAAACTCTTTGAACTTGTGATAAAATAGAGCATAATGACGGGAGATGAATATGGCATGAATAATAAGAACGTTAAACTTTTATATGATTACGTAAAAGGTATCCGATTCAGCTCAGGAACCCCGTCTCTCGATGTGAATAAGCTTGACGAGCCTTATCAGGAACTAGGCCGCGAGCTTGCGCATCTGCATCTTGCGGTTAATGAGCTGAACGAATACAAACAGAAAGAACAACAGCTCAAAGAAGACAAACAAAAACTTCAAAACCAGATTGAGAAGATTGAAGGCTATAACGAACTTCTTGTCGCCATGCTCAGCAAGCGCGACGAATGGCTTCTCGTGGTCGATACCGAGACCAAAGAGATTTTATACTGCAATAAGCGCAAGCAGATTGGTACAACAGACAAGAGTTTCTGCCGCACCTGCAAGAACCGCCTGACCTTCCATCCCGAGCTTCTGAAATGGAGCGGCGAAGAACAATACAGCGTATGGGAAATGAACGGCGCAGACGATACCAACTATCGGATTACCTCTTTCCCAATTGAATTAAAGGAACGTTCCTCCTACGTACATATTATTGTCGATATTACCGAAGAGAAAAGAATGGCGCATAACCTTACCAGCAAAGCATACCACGATCCCGGCACCGGGATTAAGAACCGCCTGTTCTTTGAAGAATATATGGATATCCTCCTGCGGGAAAAGCAGCAGGCCACGCTCTGCTATCTGGATCTGGACGGCCTCAAGTATGTCAACGACAAATACGGACATCTCGAAGGCGATATGTATATCCAGAATTTTGTCGAGATCATCCGTAAGGATTTCCGGAGCGGGGATACGTTTGCCAGAATCGGCGGAGACGAATTCTGTCTGGTGCTGACCGGCAATATGAAAGAACTGCTTGACAAGAAACTGGAAGAAATCCTGCGGGAATTTCAGGAAAGCGACTTTAGTGAATATCAGTGCAGCTTCAGTTTCGGCGTTGTAGAAATTCCCGGAATCAAGAACACTCTGACTATGGAAGAGCTTCTCCAGAAGGCCGATGAACTTATGTATGAATGTAAGCGCAGAAATAAAGAAAAATATCCGGAACTGGTTCGGTAGAAGCCTCCGGAGAACGTATATTTATAGGACTTTGCAGTAAATGCAAAGTCCTATGTGCGCAGCGGCTTTATTTTATCTTTGCTGTCAGCGTCTTTGCACTGACTCCTGGCTGCATCCCCAGCTTTCCGGACAACGCGCTGGTTACATTTCCCGGCGCGTCAATGACTACGCTGATAATAGAGATGCCTTTTTCCCTATAGGGAATCCCCATTCTCCCAATTATATACTGACGGTATTCATGCAGCAGTTCATTGATAACCGCCGCTGCTTTTTCATCTTTTATAATTATACTGATTACAGATACCCTTGTTTCCATTCTATAGTTCTCCCCGCCTGTCATTTATCCGACTCACCTCCCAAATCCGGAAGCAGCATTCCCAGATGCCTCTCAAATTCTGTTCCCCCGACAGCTTCCGCCCCGGCATCAACGGAGTCACGCATCGCCCTCTGGGTAAACTCCCCAGCAAGCCTGCATAATTCCTCAATGCGGTCTCCCCTTGCCAGTCCCCCGGCTATAATTGAGGCAAATAAATCCCCTGTTCCCGAATAGCTTTTTCCAATATACGGAAAAGATACCATTTGCGACTCCTCTTTCGTAAGTATCAAATTACCTATTTTCTGCCCGTCCCCGTCCGCAAAACGGATTCCGGTCACAATCACGGTTTCCGGTCCTTTACGCAGAATCCCTTCCGACAGCCCCTTAAGCGCGCCGATCAGCAAACTGTCCGGCAGCCCGCATATTTCCTCATAATCAGCGCCCGTCAGCAAACAGAACTCCGTAAGGTTTGGCGTTACCACATCAGCCATAGAAACAAGTTCCTTCATCTTCTGTAACAGCCCCTCGGTAAACATGTCATATTTGTTCCCGTCATCTCCCATAACCGGGTCGACCAAAAGAAAGCCTTCCTTTGTGCGAAACGTCTCTATAAACCTAAAAATATGCCCAATCTGTTCTTCACTGGCCACAAACCCTGTATAAATCCCGTCAAACTTTACATGAAGCTTCTCCCATTCCCTTCGGATGGACTCCATTTTCCCTGTAAAATCATCCAGAAAATAACTGGGATAGGCAGTCTGCGCGCTCAAAACCGCAGTTGGAAGCGGGCAAGGCTGCACTCCCATTACCGATATCACCGGAATTGCAGCTGTCAGCGAACATTTTCCAAATCCGGATAAGTCATTGATTACTGCTATTTTTTTCGCCATAGAATCCTCCCTTTACTTCTGTATATTCAAAATAAAGCCGGTAGAAAGAACCAATACAAATCCCACAACATCAATCGCCTCAAACGCAGTGCCGAGAAATACCGCCGCCAAAACAGTTGCCGTAACCGGCTCTATGCTGGTCATCAGCCCCGTATAGACCGCCCCAATTCTGGTCAGCGCCCATAAATAAAAGCAAAAAGGTAAAACAGTCCCTAAAATTACAATCGCCAGAAATGCAATTACCACCGTCTGGTCAACCGCCGCCTCCATCCGCCAAGGCCTGCGCGCCGCCGCGCAGGCAAACAGCAAGAAGCCTGATATCAAAAGGCGGTAAGGCGCAAGCCATGAAGATTCAATTCCTTTTGCTTCAAACAAGTATTGTGCAACCGGACTGGAAGCCCCCCATAATATCCCGGTCCATATTGCATATACAAATCCAATTGTTCTATCTTTAGTCATAAGCCGGCTTCTTTCTCCAAACATTCGTCTTCAAATAAATCATTCCAAGCGGCACCGACGCGCTAGGCGCAATCATACACGCCAGAAAAATCCCCGGAAGTCCCATAATACCTTCCAATATCACAACCAGCACCACCCTTGCCAGAATACAATTCACAAACGAGCTCAGCAATACAAACCAAGTATGGCCCGCCCCAATTGCAAAACCATGATATATCATGAAAACTGCATAAAATATCTGACCGATTATCTCAATGCGAAGATTTTGGGAAGCTATGGCAGCCGCCTGCGGCTCCTCGGTAAAGAGCCTAACAAGCATCGGCGCGCCAGCCTCCGCAAAAAGAATCAGCGCCAATGCCGTAATACCAGCAATCCTCATCGCAGTATATAAAACTTCCTTAGCCCTGTCATACTTTTCCGCTCCAAGAGTCTGGGCAGTCATGGCGGATACCGCGCTGCTGACTGCCGAGATAAATAATTGGCTGAAATCCTTTAGCTTCGCGCTCACCCCAGCGCCGGCGGAAGCCGCAACTCCATACCCGTTGACAAACTTCGTCACCGTCAGCCATGAAACAGCCGCTAAAGACATCTGTACCGCACATGGGATCCCCAGAGAAATAATCCGGCAGAAGCGTTTCATATAGAATGCCGGATTCCCCAGCCGGATTCCAAAAATATCCGGATTTCCCAGCACATGCATAAGAATCAATACAAAGGAAATCCCCTGAGAAATAACTGTCGCGGCAGCGGCGCCTCTGGTTCCCATACGGAATCCGCCTACAAACAGCAGATCCAACACAACATTCGTACAAGTAGCAATCATAATTATTCTCATCGGCCTCTTTGAATCGCCCACGCCGCGCACTGCCGCCGCCAGCGCATTATATCCCGCTATAAAGAAAATCCCGATACTGCAAATCCTAAGATAACCAAGCGCCTCCTTGTACGCCGGCGCGTCAAGAATCCTTAAAATATTTCCCGCTGACAGGTAAATAATCGCAAAGAGTACCGCTGACATGGCCATAAAGCTGAAAAAAAGCGTATTCGTTGTTTCTTTTCGCTTTTCTTCCTCCTTCGCCCCAAAAAACTGCCCGATCAGAATATTGCCGCCCTGAGACAACCCGATTATAATCTTTGTCAAAAGCTCCATCACCTGACCGGAATTATTAATTCCTGAAATCCCCCCGGCTCCGATAAAATGTCCGGATATCATCAAATCCGCCATACTGTACAGCGACTGCATCAAACTGATCGCCACCAACGGAACCGCATACTGAATCAGCCGCTTTCTGACACTGCCTTCCGTAAGATCCAGCATCAAATCCGCTTTCTTCATCCGTATCTCTCCTTCTAAAGCGTTTCACTTATATAATTTGACAAAAGCTCCCAAACCGTCGTCAAACTCTACAGGTGAAAAACTCCGGCATCTCTGCCGGAGTTTCCTTTCCTTTAGTTTACTAAATCTTAATAGACTCTGTCAAGCACTTTGTGACTGGTTTATCTGTTCTTTCCGCTGGCTTCTGGCCGCGTCTCTGACGCGTCCCAGCTTCTGCACTTCCTGTTCTTCCAGACATGCAAGAATCGCTTCATTAAGCTGCAGCATCTTATCGTCCAGTGTCGCCACCATATCTGCACATTCACGCAAATCCCTGCTGATATACTCCGGCGCCTGCCCTTCATACTTATAGTAGATCTTGTGCTCCAAACTAGCCCAGAAATCCATAGCAATCGTCCGAATCTGAATCTCTACCTTCGTATCCACCACGCTGTCTGACAAAAAAATCGGTACAGAAACCAGCATATGATAGCTCTTATACCCGCTTTCTTTTGGATTCTTAATATAATCTTTAATAGAAAGCACCTTTAGGTCTGTCTGATTTCCTATCATCTCTGCAAGCTTATAAATGTCGGAAGTAAATGAACAGATTAACCGCACCCCCGCAATATCGTTCACATACTTCACCATATTCTCAATAGAAGTCTCATGTCCATGCCGTTTAAGTTTCTTAACAATACTTTCCGGCGCCTTAATCCGCGTCTTAATATGTTCAATCGGATTATAACTATGCACATGCTGAAATTCATCATTCAGAATCTCAAGCTTCGTGCCAACCTCCTTGAGTGCAGATGAATACAGAAACATAACCGTCTTCCAGCTGTCCACATCCTCATAATTGCGAATCGCCATTTCCATATCCTTCTCTCCTCTTCGCCTTCTTCTCCCCCTGTGAAGAGTTCTTTGTATTTTTGTAAATACAGTATACCACAATATGGAATTAAAGTCATAGATTTCAGAATTTTTTAATATTAAAACTCTATCCCTTCCCTTGCCCTTTTTCCGGAGTCAAATGGATGCTTGACCTTCGTCATCTCTGTTACATAATCCGCCGCTTCAAACAATGCGTCGCTCACATGGTGCCCCGTCATAATCACCTCTAACCCTCTTGGTTTATGCTTGATGAAATTTACCAATTTTCCCTCGCTGAGAAGTTCCAAATCCACGGCACATACCGCCTCATCCAAAACCAGCACATCAAAATTAATGCAGAACTTGGCAATCTCATCCAGCGCCTTTGTATTATAATGCCGGTATTCCGCCTTCTCCTCCGAGTTCATCTGATTAAAAAACTTGGCGTGGCGCTTTCCGGGAAGCAGCGTAATATTAGGAATCTGCTCTAATATTTTTCTCTCGCTGGAAGTGTTATCCTTCATGAACTGAAATATTAACACGTCCAGTCCGCTTCCTGCCGCGCGGACCGCCTGTCCCATAGCCGCCGTTGTTTTTCCTTTACCGTCTCCATAATATATATGAACCAGACCTGTTCCTATCATATCTCTCCCCCTGTTCCTTATATCTATACTTATTGGACTACTAATGTTCAATAAGATATACTTAACGAACCGCTCATGTTCGTTATGGTATGCATCTTCATTTTTTGCCCGCGTAACGCCGCGGTAATGCAGGGGGCCTGTTTATCTACAGATCAAGCTTCATATCGCCAAACTTAATCCATTCCTTCTTCCTCATAAATTCAGAAACCGCAAGTGTCACCACTGCCGGAAGAATCACCTGAATAGCCAGTATCTTCATCAGAACAACCGCCGCAGCCTCCGTCTGGGTCATTACCTGCCATGTCATAATCTGGCCTACCAGTCCTGCCGTTCCCATGCCGGAGCCGGTCGCATTGCTGGTCATGTGAAGCGCCAAGGTGCCTACCGGCCCCAGAATGGCGCTGGACAAAATAGCCGGAATCCATATAATTGGCTTTCTGACAATATTTGGAACCTGAAGCATAGAAGTACCGATCCCTTGCGCTAGAAGTCCCCCTACTTTATTTTCACGATAGCTTGCCACTGCAAAGCCAACCATGTTGCAGCAGCATCCGACAGTTGCCGCGCCCGCCGCAAGTCCCGACAAATTCAGGATAATTCCAAGGGCTGCCGAACTGATTGGCAGCGTAAGAATCATACCCATCAATACCGATACGACAATTCCCATAAGAAACGGCTGCTGTTCGGTCCCCCAGTTTATAATAGATCCCAGCCATGTCATAAATCCTGAAATCGGTGGTCCGAGAATCAAACCTACAGCAGATCCGCCGCCAATTGCTGCCAGCGGCGTCACCAGAATATCCACCTTTGTCCTGCCTGTAACTAATTGTCCCAGTTCAATCCCTACATATGCGGCAATAAACGCCCCCAGCGGTTCACCCGGACCGGCATACACGATACTGCCCTCTACAAGCACGACGCCTGCCAGAAGCTTACTTGCAAACGCTCCGACCATGCCCGCTGTCGCCGCCGATACCACGACAAGCTGACTGCACTTAAATTTATACGCCACGCCAATGCCGATACCCGCTCCGGTAAGCGACGCCGCCACTTTACCGATTACAAAAATCATATCTCCGGCGGCTCCGCCCATCAGCATTCCAATCTGCTGAATAATTGTTCCGATAATCAAAGTCGCAAACAATCCCTGCGCCATACCGCTTAATCCGTCGATAAATATCCTGTCCAATACTTTTTTTAATTTTCCCATAACTCTCTCCTTTGTACAATTTCCACAGAAGGGTCATCCCATCCTGTTAATCCAGCGGAAATACACAATAATTTACACGTGTCTTGTCACCAG
Source organism: uncultured Dorea sp. (assembly GCA_910584095.1). Lineage (GTDB taxonomy): Bacteria > Bacillota > Clostridia > Lachnospirales > Lachnospiraceae > Claveliimonas. The sequence continues at coordinate 113,551 of CAJTYU010000001.1, forward strand.
AGAAAGTCTATCACAAATAAACTATGAAATCAAGTATTGTTTTTCCTTTAGCTTCTGTTCCACCAAATCAAGCGTCTTTTCATCGCCAGCCTCCACGGTATGAAAATGGACGTCCATAGTAAGTTCTTTTAACGGCTTTACCTTATTGCTGAGTATCTTGTCCATAAAATCATCCACGTCGCGCCTGCTGTTTATAAATAAATCCGCAGAAATCTGGCCGTATACGTCATGCTCTATGATCACATCCAGAACCTTCGCCCCGGAATCCACAATACAATATAATTCCTCCCGCATCTCTTCGTCCGAATGCTTTACTGCAAATACCCGTTTGCAGGTAAGGCTTCCCTCCTGCTTCCCATATATGACATATCCCTTATTCGTGGACAAAATATTCTTATTTGTCGCGCGGAGCAGTGCGATATCCTGTACAATCACCTGCCTGCTGACACCCATACGCTTTGCGAGAGCAGTCCCGGACAACGGCTCCTTTTCTGTATTCAAGAGCTCCAAAATCAATATTCTCCTCTGTTCTCCATCCATTCACTTCTCACCTCTGTGTTCATTGTTACACAACTTCATATAGAAATACAAGTCTTGACATTCATAAAACTTGAATTTATCATGAATTAGCAAACACATGATGTTAAGGAAAGGAGAACTGCTCTATGTTCCGATTATGGGCAAAAGAATTGAAAGACAACCGAATGCTCCGGGATACCGTCATCTGCAACGATACAGACGACACCCGCACACATAAAGTCTTTGACGCACTGGATGAGATCTGCTATAAATTTGATCTAAGCAAACCAATCTGGCTGGACAATACAATTAAGGAGTTTCAGAGACATTCCAAAACAAGGTTTTATCAGGATAATTTCGTAGATTCCGTTGACTTCGACTACCTTGAAATCCAGATTATTGAAGAAGATTAGCCAGAGTCACGCTCGCGAGCAGATCAGAAAAAAGAACTCTGCCATACCTCTTTTCAGGCGGCAGAGTCCGTCTTCCCGCCAGCAGGCGGAACCTGTTATTCTGTTTTGATCGCCGCAAGAGGACTGAGGCGCATCGCCCGCAGTGCAGGAAAATATCCCGCCAGCGTTCCAACAAGCATCGCAAATCCCATTGCCGCAAGTACCAGCCATACCGGTATATAGGAAATGTTTCCTTCTATTCCCATGGCCGCGCCATGACCGGTCAATATATTGATAATTCCCGACAGCATAAAGCTTAGTATCATTCCCGTCACTCCGCCGATCAAGCCGATAAATGCCGCCTCCATCAAGAACATCTGCTTAATATTCTTTAAGCTGCAGCCAAGAACCTTAATAACGCCGATTTCCTTTGTGCGCTCATAAATCGACATCATCATAGTATTAGTAATACCAATTGCCGCTACCAGCAGAGAAACCGCTCCGATTCCTCCAAGCACCGCCTGAATCATAGCAAGCTGTTTCTTTGCGCTTTCCAGAAGCTCTGCGTTGGTGCTGGCATTATAGCCCGCCGCACGGATATCCGCTACAACCTTCTCCACCAAATCTGCATCGTCAACCTTCACCTGCGCAGATGAATAAGAAAACTCTTTATACGGTTTACCGCTTTTTGTAGTAGGCTGTCCCGGAATCGTTCTTCCGCTGAACTCCTTTTTTAACACCTGCTTTAAGGTCTCCAGATCACAATATACGTTATAATATCCATTCTTATAGGTATCTGGATCTCCGTCTACCACTCCGCTTGCCCTCACCGCATGCTTTTCTGCCTTCTTCACCGCCGGCTGCTGATTATCCGGATTCTCCGCTGTCCCAAAAGAGGGGCCTTGCTGCGCTGCATAATATCCTTCTTCGTCAAGAATCAAAAATATCGTATCTTTCTGCATATCAATGTCCGGCAGTTCTCCCGTCTCGTAATAGCCTTTGCCTGTGCCTTTCTCATAAAAATTCGTGATAATTCCATTACCATACACCAATTCCAAGGTGCTGGTGCCCGTTGCAGGAAGTCTGCCTCCCTTCGCCAGATCCAATTTCAATTCTTCCATCGCCTCCGGCGTCAGCGCCTCTAACTCTGCCCAGCCTTCATACCCCCCTTTTAACAAAATAATTGACATCTGGTACTGAGGCCGCACGCTTGTCACATGTTCTAGCTTTGCAAGCTCTTTAATCGCAGAATCCGTAAGCCGTTTATCCGATTTCTCTTCATCGCCGCTGTCCCCATAATAGATCATACTGTTACCTGCGTCTGCGCCGGTCACGCTGATCGTATTTAGTCCCCCCATCATTTCCAGTTCTTCATACATGCTTGCCTGCAGTCCCAGACCGAGGGAAATCATTACCACAATAGAAGTCGTTCCAATCATAACGCCCAATACAGTAAGGAAGGTACGGAGTTTCCTGCGCCTTAAACTACTGCTGCTCATCCTCAGAAGGTCCATCCAGCTCATCCAGCAATCCCTCCTCCTCTTCCGCTAATCTGCGGGCTTTTCTCTTTTTCTTTATGATAATTACCGCTGCAATAACGATTACCGCTGCGGCAATTGCGATGGGAACAATTGGGAGTCCGCCTTTGGGTTCCTCCATCATACCGCTCTCCATCATCATCTCGCTGCTTTCCACCGCTTCCATTACCATAAGGTTAAAGCTTTCCTCTGCCGTTGATACGGAACCCGCTTCATCCTCATAAGAAAGCGTCATTTTCACTTTGCCCTCTCCTTCCGAGGCCTTTGTTCCTTCCAGCATCGCATCAATAGCTGTGCTGGAACCCGGTTCCAGATTACCTAAGAATACTTCTTCTTTTTTAATGCCGCTTCCTTCAAATATCGCTTTTACATTATATAATTTAATCCGGCCAAGATTATACAGATTACAAGATACATTCGCCTCTGATCCTACTTCCACACTCTCCGGCGTAATTTCAAAATCACTAAATTCGAATCTAACATTCTGCTTTACCGGAATAGAGAGGCTTGCGCCCGCTTCAATCTGCGCAGCGTCACTATCTTCATATTTCATAGACAGAGCAATCTCATAAGGCTTCTGCACCAAATCCGCCTTCGCGTTCAGCGAAATAGAAATATCCGCCGTACCGTTTGCCGGAATCCCTTCTTTATAAATGGAATTTGATCCCGAAGTCGGAAGAAATGCCGGCGCTGTTGTCTGTTCGTCATTGCCCTCCGTCGGCGCCTGAAGTTCAAAGAGCATATTACTTACCTTTGTTTTTCTTGATGTATTCTTTAAATGAACCGTCAGAACAAAATCACTTCCCGCTTTTACTTCCGCGGGATTCGTAGTAAATCCAGTCACAATAACCCTTGGCACCGAACCGTTTCCGGACGAACCAGAACCTCCTCCCACATAGGCCGCGTCGCCGGTATCAAAACCTCCTGTAAGCGGCTCGGACTGAGCAGGCTCTTCCTGCTTCGCCGAAGTATTCACATAAAAAGACTCTTCCGTAGCTATGATTTTATTGTCATCCACCGACTCAACATTCGCCGTAATCTTGAATGTCAATTGATACCGCTGCGCGCCCGCGTCGTCTCTCTGCATAAAATTAAATTTAACGCTGCCGGTACTTCCTTCTGTTCCCGCCGCCCCCAGTTCGGGCAAGCCTGCTTCATACTTCTGGTACTCGGTTATGAACGGCCAATCAGCTCCACGGTCTTTGAGTATGGGGGATACCACAATATTTGTAACCTTCTCCGTACCGGTATTCGTTATATTCAGCACAAAATCCTGCGGCTCCCCGCATTGATACGTCTGCACGTTATTTCCCGGCGCTTCTATTTTTAACGGCGACGGCGCCTCTTCTTCAGCCTTTGCCGGAAGCTCCTCCAGCCCCGCCGCTCCCAGCAGAACTGCCGCCATACATATCCTTGCCAGCCATCTATTTACTCTCTTCATGATTCCAAAACCTCCCTGCCTTCTACCTGATCTCTTCTCTCTGCCGAATCCGTTTCCCGCTTCCGTCTATCCTCAATCCGGACGATTTTGCCGTCTATAATATGGAACACTCTGTCCGCATATTCTGCCAGATGGTTATCATGGGTTACCATTACCAGCGTCATATTCTGCTCCCTGACAATCTGCTTCATCAGCTTCATAACCTCTTCCGACGTATGGGAATCCAGATTTCCCGTCGGCTCATCTGCAAATATAATATCCGGCTCCACCACCAAAGCCCTTGCCACGCCTACGCGCTGCTGCTGGCCGCCGGACATCTGTGTGGGCAGATGCTTCCCATGTTTTTCCAGCTTTACTAATTTTAAAAGCTTCTCTGCCTTTTTCATGCGAACGCTCTTCGGCACTCCGCGGAAGCTTAACGGAAGCGCAATATTCTCCAATGCATTCATCGTACCAAGCAGATGAAACGACTGGAAGATAAATCCCACATGCTGCCGCCTGAAAGTAACTAACTGCTCTTCGTTCATCTTCTCAATATGCTGTCCGCTGATAATAACCTCTCCCTTTGTAGGGTGCTCCAAACCTGCCAGCATATTAAGAAGCGTGGACTTTCCTGAACCGGAGGTTCCCACAATCGCACAAAACTCTCCCTTATATATGGTAAAATCAACGCCGTCCAGAGCCCGGACGGCTTCATCTCCCAGACGGTAGAGCTTATACAGATGCTTCACTTCTATGACTTTTCTCATTGCGCCCTCCTTCCCTCCTTTTCACTTTCCCAGTATAGTCCTCAAATCATAAGAAATCCGGTAGTAAATCCTTAAGTTTTTCTTAAAAATATACTGCACTGCAGCGGCCGAATGGGTCCCTGCAGTGCAGTATCCCAAAGTCTGATAGCTTTACCGAATATGAACACGCCGGAACATTAGCTTAAGTTTAACTTCTTCTTCATCAGAAGATAAGTCGCCGCATAAAATCCTACCGCCGTGATTAGTGTAGTCGCCATCGAAACCAGATACGTCCTTACGTAAAACTGATACAAGTAAGTCTCATCCGTTACTCCTATAAAAACCGAGAACCCGGTTGCCACTCCGATTACGCCGGTGATAATGCTTACGATCATATTGATGCTGAAATAAGCGACGATCGCTCCCAAAACCCTGTGATTAGAAAATAGCTGTCCAACTGCAATCGACACATACAGCATTACTACATTTGTAACAGATGAAGTTACCAATAACAGGATAACCGCCAAAGATATTTTACCATAACCAAACGAAGACGGGAAGCCCATTGCCGCCAGAAGTTCATCCTTATACAGCATAAATTCCTCTATCACCGGCTGATACAAAACCAGAATAAAAACGCTCAGCGTTACCAGCATAACGTCGGCAAACATCCATACGCTGCCGGTAATTGTTTTTGCAATTAATAACTGTCCTTTTGAAACAGGAAGCGTATGGGTCAGATATCCCTCGTCGGAATATATATTTTTATAAAAATGAATTGCTATCATCATAAGCGTTCCAAATAGCGCCGTCGTAAATAATATCACATACACAAAAATTCCGATCGCCACGATAATACCCCCAATATCCGATAGCCCGCCGGGGTTTTGCATCATCCTCTTCACAAACAAGAATCGTCCCATAATTGCAACAGCCAGAAGCATGGCATGAATCACAATCAGATAGCGGCTCAAAGCCTTAAAATCATATTTTATTAATTTCCCTAGCATCTGAATACCTCCCTGAATAACATATCTATCGATTTTTTCTGCTCCATACGGATCTCATCCACCGTAGCGTTCAATACTGCCTGCCCATTCTGCAGAAAGATCACACGGTCCAGAATTTTTTCAATATCCGATATCAAGTGCGTAGATATGAGGATTGTAGCATTTTCATTATAATTGGTCAGAATCGTATTTAGTATATAATCTCTGGCCGCCGGATCAACGCCGCCGATCGGCTCATCCAGAATATAAAGCGACGCTTCTCTGCTCATGACCATAACAAGCTGCACCTTCTCCCTCGTTCCTTTAGACAGCGCGCGGAGTCTTGCATGCAGGCTGATGCCTAACGCCTCCAGCATCTGCTGAGCTCTTTCCCTCTTGAAATCTTCATAAAAATCTTCAAAATAGGAAACCAAATCCCGCACCTTCCAGGACGGCGTCAAATAGGTCCTCTCCGGCAGATAAGAGATAATCTTCTTCGTTTCCACGCCCGGAAGCTTCCCGTCAATATGAATACTGCCTTCCGATGGCACCAGCAGATCGTTGATCAGCTTAATCAGCGTCGTCTTGCCGCTTCCGTTAGGTCCCAGCAGTCCCACAATCTGTCCCCGCTCCAGAGATAAATTCAAATTTGATAAAGCCCACTGCCCATTTCCATAGGTCTTCGATAAACCATAACATTCTAAAATCGGTTTCATTCTTTCTTCTCTCCCTTCATTGCCTCCTCGAATAATACTCGTATCTCCTCTTCCTTCAATCCAAGACTGCGCATATTTTCAAAAAATTCTGCAAGATATTTTCCCGCCTGTTCTCTCTTAAGTTCTTTTATCAATTCCTTATCCTCCGTAATGAATCGTCCGCTTGTACGCTGGGAATACACCAAATTTCCCCGTTCCAGTTCAGACAACGCCTTCTGCATCGTATTAGGATTCACCGCCGCTTCAACTGCCAGTTCCCGTACCGACGGGAGTTTATCGCCCGGTCCATACCTTCCTGAAATAATATCTCTCTGGATCTGTTCCATCAGCTGTAAATATATCGGCATGTTATTATCCAAATTCCATTTCATCGTATCACCTCTCTTAAATTGTTCCTTTGTATTAAGTTAATAATACAATAATATATTAATACAGTTTTGTCAAGAGCTTTGGAAAATTTTCCACACGCGGTTGGGACTGCCAATTTTCATCTATCCCTCTGCCCTTGTATGTGATATGATATATTATGCAATAAGCAACAAAATTCAGAGGGATATACCTTAATGAACATTAGCAGTTCGTTAAGTATGCGATACCGGAACCGGAGCAGAATTATGAAAGACATCACTACAGCAGAGGCATATTTTTTATGCGCGGTACAAAGCAAAGGAAAAATATTCGGACATGACGACAGTAAGATTGCGTGTCTCTTAGCCGCCGTTTTCCATGAAATGAAAAATTCCGGCCTCATTGAACTGGCCGGAACAAAAATAAAGGTTATCCAAAAAAAAGAACTGCCCGCGAACTGCGCCGCTTATCTGGCTCCTGTCATAGGGCACTTGAGGGAACTGGATTCACTGGAACTTAGAATTATCACTCAGGATTATAACAGCGGATGGTCCGACCGGCGCTTGAACGCACTTACTACTGTAATTGGAACCGGACTGGCCGACCGCGGCCTCGCCACCAAGGCAAAACTTGGCCTTTTTAACGGCCGGGTTTATTTCATGCCTCATAAGACCGCCATCCCCTCGCTGGCCGCCGAACTTTTGGTAAACATCCTTTATCAGACGCCCATCGCATCCGAAGACGGCTTTTTATGGCTTCTCCTTGAAAAAAGCTCCTGCATACCAAAAGACTTTTCAGCGCAGCAGCGGCAGGAAATCCATGAAAAGGTCGCCGCCGCCATCCAGTTCTCACCGGAAACGAACCTTGCTAAACTGGATATGTTCACCGACAAACTGCTGTCCCTAGTTAAACACTATCCTATATAGTCCCCTCGGCCGGACCGCCGGATCCCTGCGCTCCGCCGCTGCCCATTTGTCCGGAAAGCCGTTCTCTCAGCATAGTATTCCTCTTCGTAACCGTAAGATTCCTTACCGCATATGCTAAGGCCTTCTTCGTTCCCACCATGACAAGAATCTTTTTCGCCCTTGTAATTCCCGTATAGATCAGATTACGCTGCAGCATCACAAAATGCGTCATCAAAACCGGCATAACCACAATGGGATATTCACTGCCTTGCGCTTTATGTATCGTAGTAGCGTAAGCATGAACCAGCTCATCAAGCTCTGTCACATCATATTCTGCCAAACGCGTATCAAATCGTACCGTAAGTGTCCGCGCCTCCAGATCCACCGCCTCAATCATGCCGATATCCCCGTTAAACACTTCTTTGTCATAATTGTTTTTTATCTGCATGACTTTATCGTTAAGGCGGAAGACAGACCCGCTGCGGCGCAGACCGTCTCCTCTGGGATTTAGCGCCTCCTGTAAGGCAATATTCAAATTCGCTGCCCCCGCTATACCTCTCTGCATCGGTGTCAATACCTGAATCTGCGAAGGAGACGTCTGATAATATCTGGATAGTTTATTCTGCACCAGATTTACAATCTCTGACAGCGCCTGCTCCGGTTCTTCCCTCTCCAGAAAGAAGAAGTCCGTATCCATGCCGTTTGAAATATCCGGAAGCATGCCTTTATTAATCCTGTGCGCATTCATAATAATCCTGCTGCTCTGAGCCTGCCGGAATATCCGCGTAAGCCGGATAACCGGGAAACGCGAGGAATCAATAATATCCCGGAGAACATTCCCCGCTCCCACCGACGGAAGCTGATCGATATCGCCGACCAGAATCAAACGCATACCTTCCGGAACCGCCTTCAAGAGCGCATTCATCAGGATAATATCAATCATAGAGCATTCGTCCACAATCAGCACGTCTCCCTCCAGCGGATTCTCTTCATTTCTCTGATATCCTTCCGAGGGCTTATATTCCAGCAGCCTGTGGATCGTCTTAGCTTCCATTCCCACCGCTTCCGACATTCTCTGAGCGGCGCGTCCGGTAGGCGCCGCCAGAAGGATCTTAAGTCCATAGGCCAGAAAAGCCGCAATAATCCCCTGCGTAACAGTAGTCTTACCGGTTCCCGGTCCTCCGGTCAGCACCATTACCTTGGAAACCGCCGCTCTTCGGATAGCGTCCACCTGTACTTCATCATATTTCATGTGCACCATCTGTTCAATCCGGGCAACGTCCACAGACAAATTCTCATTCCCTGTTTTGCTTCTTGCTTCCAGCAGCCTGCTATAGAGCCGATCGGAGGCAGGCGCCGCATGAAGCTTCTTTAATTTGCCGGCCGTCCCCATCTCGGCGAAGAAAAAGGGCGGCAGATAAATAGCATCAACACGCACATCTTCCCCGGCTTCTTCACTGTAGGCAGCCTTGGTATCCTGAATCAAATCCTTATCCTTAAGCATCTGATCCAGCGTCATAATAACAGAGCTCTCCTCCGCCTCCAGAAGCTCCGCAGCATGTCTTATTAACTGATATTTTTCACCATAGACATGTCCTTCCTCCGCAAGACTGCTCAGAGCATACATAATACCGCTTCTCAGGCGCACAAACGCTTCCTTGGAAACTCCCAGCTTCTGTGCGATCTGATCAGCGGTACGAAATCCAATTCCCCAGATATCGTCTGCCAGACGGAATGGATTCTCTCTCACAATCCCTATGCTCTCATTGCCATACTCTTTGTAGATTCTGGCGGCATAAGAAGTATTTACCCCATGCTCCTGAAGAAACAGCATCACATTCTTAATCTCTTTCTGACGCTCCCAGCTCTCGGCAATCTGATCCACTCTCTTTTTTCCGATTCCTTCTACCTCAAGAAGCCTCTGGATATTTGTTTCAATTATTTCCAGCGTATCTGTGCCAAACTGCCGAACGATGCGTTTAGCAAATTTGGGTCCGACACCCTTTATCAGGCCGGAGCCAAGATACTTCTCTATGCCGTAAATTGTAGCAGGCATGGTCTCCTCCCATGAATCCGCCACAATCTGCCTTCCGTATCTGGCGTCCACCTTCCAGCTCCCTTCCACCAGAAGAACAGACCCCACATTAGCGTCGAAAAGGTTCCCGACCAGCGGAACTAAATCATCATACCCCTTGATACGCACTTTTAGGACCGAGTATCCGTTATCCGGATTCTGGTATGTAATTCTCTCTACCACACAGCGAACCTTCATAACCTCTGCTTCTCCTGTTTTCTTCTATATACCGGCAGCGGCGTCCGCTTTATGCCGCCCCTTTTTACTTCAGCCCGTCAAACATCTCTTTTACTGCCGGAGCATTCTTTGTCAGCTTTTTTATGCTCAAATCATCTGCTTTATTATTTGCAAGACGAAGATTATTTTCTGATGACAGCAGCGCCTCTTTTGTCTTCTGGAGATGCAAAATCGTCTTATCGATCTCCTCCACTGCCTTTTTGAATCTCTCGCTGGCAATTCTGTAATTCCTTGCAAAGCCTTCTTTAAATGCGTTCATATTCTCTTCAAAATGAAGGATATCCACCTGCTGATGTCTGGCGATCTCTAACTCCTGCCGGTACTTCAGAGAATTTAAAGCGGCGTTCCTAAGCAATGTAATAATTGGAATAAAAAACTGCGGACGGATTACATACATTTTCTCATACCTGTAGGATACGTCTACAATACCATTATTATATAATTCATTGTCTATTTCCAGCAGAGACACCAATACCGCATATTCACATTTTTTCTCCCGCCTGTCTTTATCGAGCTCCTTAAAAAAGTCTTCATTCTTGTGCTTTGCCGCCGTCTCCTCCATCTCGTTTTTCATCTCAAACATAATGGAGATAAATTCTACCCCGTCCTTGGACTCCCTAAATATAAAGTCCCCTTTGCTGCCTGTGTGAGCATCATTATCTTTCTCAAAATAAGCCTCCGGAAAAGCGGTCATCCGCAAGGAATTAAATTGATTTAAACAGTGCCGCTCTAAGCTCTCTCCTACCATCTTGGTAGACTGCTTTGCCTTGAAATCCTTATAGTACTCAATCTGTTCGTCTTTTAGCTTCAGCTTATCCTCATACTGCTCGCGCAGAGATTTCTCTTTTAATTGATTTTCCGTTTCCTTATTCGACAATCGGCTCTTTAGCTCTGTGATCTCCGCGGCTTTCTTCGCCATCTCTTTTTCAATTTCCTGAACTGCTTCTGATACTGCCAGCTTCTTCTCCGTTTCATTTCCGGAAATCTGCGCTTTCAGCTTCTCAATCACCCGATCTTTTTCAGACAGCTCCGCTTCCTTTGCAGAGAGCTCCTTATCATGCGCTTCCTTCTGTTCCATGCGCGCAAGCTTCAAATCGCTCTCCTTCTTATCCATGAAATCCTTCTCTCGGCGCTGAACTTCCTTTTCAAATTCCTTATCCCGGATCTGCTGGACAATCTGCGCATATCCGCTCTCGTCAACCACAAACACTTCTCCGCAGTTGGGACACTTAATCTCCCGCATACTATCTACCCTCTCTTATTATCTCATGAAAGCAAAACTGACAGAACTGCTTTCAAATCTGTCTTATCTGTCATTCTGAAACAGCGCCGGATTTTATTGGTGCATAAATTGTATCATTTCATCTGTCCAGCATCGCGCAGAATTTCCAAAAGCCAGATTACAGCCGTGCCCTCCCGCCGGATATATGCACAGTTTATACGATACCCCCGCCTCTTTTAATGCAGACGCCATCCGCGCCGCATTAGACGGCGGTACGCAGTCGTCGTCTTCGCAGGCCCATAAGAATGTCTTTGGACAAGCCTTTGATACCCGCAGTTCTACAGAAAGCGCCGCTCTCAAAGACTCGTCTCCTCCGGTAAGCATCCGGAAGCTTCCCTCATGGCATTCCTCGCCAAAGGTAATTACCGGATAACCAAGACACAGCTTATCCGGCCGGACAGTTTCCGGTTCTAAATTGCTGCCGGTCTCTTCCCGCAGCGCTTCTGCAATCTCTCTGTAAAGGCATCCCAAGGACGCGCATAGATGTCCCCCGGCAGAAAATCCCATCAGCATTACATTCTGAGGATCCACGCCATATTCCCCCGCATGCTCCCTTACATACTGAAGGGCCAGCGCCAGATCCTTCTGCGGCCCCGGATAATTATTCGGCGCCGTCCGGTATTTTAATACAAAAGATACATACCCTTTCGCTTCCATATAGTTCATCACGGGATTTCCTTCGCCGCTGAAGCACACAACCTCATAACCTCCTCCGGGGCAGATGATTACCGCCGGACGCTTCCTCTCCGCCTCCATTATTCTCTCATATTCCGGCGTCAGAAGAAATACAGAATCCTTCCCGCCCCGCTTGTCCTTTTCCGGGGTCCAGTCTGAATTACAGTCCCAAAGGGATACGCACCTTCTGGTATGTCCGTCCGTGATATCTAAAACCGTCTGGACCGCATCCAGAAGCTGATTGACCACCTCCGCAAAGGACCCTCCCCATGGGCTTTCGACAATCTTCTCTGCCAGCGCCAACGGAAGACGCAGCATCTTTTCCGGGAATAGCTGCAGATTCTTTTCTGAAAAAAATATCTCCAAATATTCTCTCATACTTGGATATTCCATAATATCGTTAAATGAATGGTATCTTGTAAACTTCACCGTCATTATCCTCCCCGAAACATTTGCTTTCATTATAACGCATCCCAAGGACGAATAACAGCCTGAAATCACTATATCTCAACAAATATCTTGATTTCTGTGATATTCTTATTTTGGGAGGTGGAATGATGTCAGATAGCCGTTTATTCAAAATGCTATATTATCTATTAGACAGGGAACGCGCTACGGCCCCTGAATTAGCAGCTGAATTTGAAGTTTCCACAAGAACAGTTTCCCGCGATATAGATGCATTGAGCAGTGCGGGTATTCCAATCTATGCCGAGCCAGGAAGAAATGGCGGTATATATTTATTGCATGATTTTATTTTGGACAGAGCAATATTATCCGAAAATGAAAGGCAGGAAATATTGACAGCAATACAAAGTATATTTGCCACAGGTTATGCCGGCGGAAAAGAAACGCTAACAAAGTTATCAGCGCTTTTCAATATTAATACAAGAAATTGGCTTGAAGTGGATTTTTCACGTTGGGGAAAACGTACTTATGATAACTCAAAATTTGAAAAATTGAAAACAGCGGTAATTCAGTGTAAAGAAATAAAGATAGTCTATGAAAACACTAACAGCAAAAGAAGTAAACGAATCGTTCAACCGTTAAAAATATCTTATAAATCAAAAGAATGGTATTTGAAAGCGTTTTGCATGGAAAAACAGGATTTTCGCATATTCAAACTGAATCGCATATTAGAGTTGGAATTATTAGAGAATACATTTGTGCCAAAACCATACCCAGATATAGAAAACAATTCACAACAGACATATCATCAGATAGTCCTTTTGTTTTCAAAAGAAACTGCATACCGTGTCTATGATGAATTTGACACAACAGAAATTGAATATCAAAAAAACGGTGATTTGATTGTTTGTGCCGAAATGCCTGTTGATACATGGCTTGTTAGTTATCTGCTTTCATTTGGGGCGCAGGTTGAAATCATTGAGCCAAAGTATTTAAAAGGTGTTTTAGCCGCACAGGCACAAGAAATATATAAAAAGAATAAACCTTGACACAAGATGTCAGGATATGTGTGCTATACTAAAGGCCATAGCAATACAGCTATAAACAGAAATTTGCGGAGGTATGCTTATGGAATATATCAGAGTAACAAACGAGAATATAGAAAAAGAACATATATGTTGTGCAATTTCAAACAATAATGATATTCAAGTGTCATCAAAAAAAGATTGGTTAAAAGAACGTTTTGAAGATGGTTTGGTTTTCTTAAAAAGCAAACAGCGGGGAAAATGTTTTATTGAATATATACCCGCTGAAAATGCGTGGAATCCCATTGCCGCAGACAGCTATATGTATATTGACTGTTTATGGGCAGCTGGTTCTTTCAAAGGACATGGTTATGGGGCAGAACTGCTGAATGCTTGCATTGAGGATAGCAAAAACAAAGGAAAAATAGGACTATGCATATTATCCGCCGCAAAGAAAAAACCATTTCTGGCGGACCCTAAATTCCTAAAATACAAAGGGTTTGCCATCAGTGATGAAGCGGATAACGGTATTCAGTTATGGCATTTATCTTTTACCGAAAAAACTCTATTGCCCAAATTCAAAGAATGTGCAAAACACCCTCATATTGATGAAATGGGATATGTGCTGTACTACACCAGCCAGTGTCCGTTTAATGCAAAATATATTCCTGTAATTGAAAACATTGCGAAAGAAAAATCTATACAATTCAAGTCAGTTCACTTACAGAACAAAGAGGACGCCCAAAACGCTCCAACACCAATTACAACTTATGCATTATTTTTAGATGGCAACTATCTTACAAACGAGCAGATGAATGACAAACGGTTTTTGAAATTATTATAAAAGCAGAGCGTGTCTGTTAAGGCTTTTCGGGCGTAACATGCCGGAAAATGGGAGACTTTATAAGAAAATCTCCGTAAAGCATTCCATAATTTCTCTTAACGTATCCTGATTTAATTGATAATACACACGTCCGTCCTTTTTTTCGACTGTTACCATATGGTTAGTGAGAAGCATGCTCATATGATGTGAAGCCGTTGCGGGAGTTAAGTGAAGTTCCTCTGCAATCTCCAGATTGTATCTCCCATGAGATTTTAACAGGCATAGAATCTCAAACTTGCTTTTATCTCCCAGAAGTTTTAAAATCTGTGGGAGCATCTCTCTGGCATTTCGCATATTTTTCTGATACAGGTTCAGTTTATCTGCCAAAACACCCTGAAAAATTATGGTGGGCGTAATCCATTCTATCAGTGGAAGAACGGCCGTCAAATAAACTTTTTTTGTTTCAGGGTGAAATTCAGATACAAGGCTATGCAGGGCATCAGAAATGTCTGCCGGCGCTTCAGAGACTAATTTTTCCAAGTACACTTTATTTTCCTGAAAGCTCATCTCAAAGGCAGAACGATTTTTTCTATAAATCTCGAATAATTCCCGGAATTTTTTTACTGGATTTCTGATTAACTCCAAAAGCCGCCATTTTGTATCTTCGGAATATTCTGAAGACTGGAGTATCTGAAACCAGTTCTCCAAGGAGTTTGCATTAGGAATCTCTCCTATTTTTTCTTCTGTTAAGAAAGCCGTTATCACAGAAAATATACGCGGTTGTTCTATATTCTGCCACTCCGGCTCAGCTTCCAAAAGCTCTGTTGCTATGGCCATAACTGTCAAAAAAAATTCTGTATTATTACCAAAGAAAAAATTTTCCTCTTCTTTTAATGAATAAGATTCCTCAAATACTTGCACATAACTTTCTAAATAAGAAAGATGCTGTTTATAAAATTGATTTCCATCAATATTCATTTCCTCTAAAGAAGTCAGCATATCTGTTTTTACAGCCCCAAAATTCTTTGCCATATAGATAAGCCCCAATGTTTCTAAAAAAGGATGAAGCCTTTTTGTATTTTCCATTTTATAAACCTCCGTTTGTATGATGCGGTTATAATCTGTATTATGTATTTCTAACCAGCATAAATCGTTTTGGACTGTTTTTCAAGGTTTCCATCCTTCATGTAGTAGATTTCGTCATACAGCATCATTAAGTCGTCATTTGGATTGTGCGTGATCGTGAGCAATGTAATGTCTTTATTTTTTTAAAGGTAGTTTTCGATTTCATAGGCAGTTTTTTTGTCAAGGGCAGACGTACCTTTATCTAAAATTAAAAGAGGCGCGCGTCTGATCAAGGCTCTGGCAAGCGTAATCCGCTGCTTCTGTCCGCCGGAAAGCGCGCCGCCATTTTCGCCCGCCACATATTCTAATCCCCCATCCTTTTGAAGCGTTGTAACAAAAGATATACCGGAAAACTCATTGGCAGTGGGCAATCCCTGTCACATAATACGGAAGATTAACGGAGAAAATATTTAATGTTTAAAATAGCTGCTTTTGATATGGACGGAACAATAGCCGATACCATTCCAATGTGTATAAAGGCATTTCGCAACAGCGTTTCTCCTTATACAGACCATGAACTTAGCAGAGAGGAAATTTTGCTATATCGGAGATACGGTTCAGGATATAAAAGACTGCCAAGATATCGGCGTGATTTGCTTTTCAGCGGCATGGCAAAAATCTTCAATGCTGATATTTTGGAAGAAAAAAATCCTAATCATGTATTTTATTATGTAAATGACTTGTGCGATTATTTTAACCGTAAATGGTAATGGAAAATTTCGAATCCCCTTTTGCATCATCTCGTCATAGTAGATCACTCAATAAGTCCATATTCCTTATATTTTTCAAGTATCCATTTATAAAGCATACGATTTCCAAAATACTGACGATAAGTTGCAGACTTTTCCTTTCCCGCTGCTTTTAGCTTTTCCATCTGAGTAATTTCATAATCAGACTGCTTTCTGACATCAGAAAGCATTTTCTCAAATGCTTCTAATCGTTCCATAATCTCATCCTTCATCTCCATTTCCTTAGCTATCTTCTTGTAAACAGAACAATTTGGGTATTGTCACATCGAGCTTATCAATTCAAAATATCTTCTGAAGCGGCCGCGCCAGCGACTCCTCAAATCTTGTATCATCCTCTGCCACATTCTCTATAAGCGAAACAACCTGGCAGGCATCTGCATCTATCAATATCTCCATAGAAACAAAATCCATAACTCTTGATTTAATATCACCATATTAACACAAGTATCAGGACTTTTCTATATGCTGAATTTCAAAGAATCGGAAATGAACCATATGAATTATTTCATTTGATTTCGATCACTATTTCAAATTCTTTGACGTATTGTCTTAAAACAATCCACTTTTCCTAATATGTTCCATTCCAAATAGCCTGAAATCCCGCCTTGGAATTTCTCTCTTTCTCATGCACATAAGAACTTGCGTATCCCGGCTCCTGTCTTGCTGCATAACTTGCAAAAATCGTCTCCCACGGCCGCATGATCTCCTGAAATCTTTCCACGGCCGCATCATAAGTACTTTTATCATTCGGATCAATCTTAGAAAATGCCTCTGTAATCTCGGAAATCATCTTAGCATTGGAAGCAACCGGCTGCGTTCTGGTTCCGCCTATATAGTATCCTTCCCACATGGGATTTTGTTTATCTGCCGCTGCCAAATCTAAAAGAATCTTTGAAGTTTCCAGCTTCCTGTCTATCTTCTTTTCTACCGCTTCACCTAAAACCTTTACCTGTTCTTCTGTCAGACCTAGACCTGATTTATGTACATAGGCCCTCGCAATCCCTATGTTGGCATAAGTATTATAGGTACCCGAACCTCCGGCAGCTAAAAAATTGTCAATGTACTCTCCCGTCTTCTGCATATTCATCAACTCTTTCCACGCCATTTCTATTCCGCCTGCGAAAAGTTTTGTTTTCAGATTGTCAGGAGTATTGGCAATTCCCTTCGAAATATTCTCCTTCATCTCGTTCACAAGGGCGTTCAGTCCCCCTACCGTACTCCGATCCGTGTGCAGAGTGGTTCGAATTATACTCCCAAATGCAGCAGAATATGCCGTGAATTCATCTTCACTGATCTGCCCCTTTGCATATTGTTCAAACACTCCGAAATACTGTTCCGTATTTCTCAAATAATGCCTATCTTCTGTACGCACCACCTTAATGCCCCCTGGTTGGTATGTTTTTGCCAATGAAACAGCATCTTCACTTTGCACATGTGTAATTTCCCAACTGTCTAATCTTTTTCCTTCTGACAGCTTCACCCCCGTCAGCGCTCCCTTGCTTCCCGCATCTTGTAATGGTTGAATGGATTGCTCCTCTGCCTTTTCCACTGTCTCCCCTATAATTTCCCCAATGTCTAAGAGCAGTTCTTTGGATTTCTGCTCTAAATCAGCAAGCTGACCTTTCTTCTCCGTAATCATTTCCTTACTGGTCTCTTCAGATGGATTATGCAGCTTATCCAGTTCAATCTCCGATTTCAAAACACGCGCTTCCCCATCGACCCTTGCCTTGACAGAACTAACCATCTCTGCTTTCTCCAAGCCTAAGGATAAATCCATTACATTCGCAAGCCTTTCATTTTCAAGCTCCTGTTCTGTCTTCGGGTCGTCTTTCTTTTTCTTCTCAGCCTGCTTCTCCATCTCCTTGGTCATAGCTTTGGAAATCTGATCCTCTATATCTTTAAGTTGCTTTTCATAAACATCTAACTGGGATTTAATAGACTCCATGGACTTTCCCTCTTTTTTAGCAGAACTAATCAGAGAATCCTTCTGTTCCATGATATTCATTTTCTGTTTCATAAGCGTCTCAATAAGACTCCCCCTCTTTCCCTGGGGTGAGACAAAAGCCATATCCTTACGCCCTTTCTCTGCCGAAACATCCCCAACCTTCCCATTTTTCTGCACAGCACTTTGATTAATACGGTATACGTTAAAAATTTGGTTTTGTACTATGGGGTTAAAATTCATTTTCATAATAATATTCTCCTTGAATGATTAACTGCCTCTTTATATTGTATCGCTTTATTTATCCCGATAATATATATATCGGTTAACATACGTTATTTATTAGTACTTGTTATTAATTATTCAAAAAACTTCTCCTTTCTGACTTTGCTCCGAGGACTCCTTTTTCCACGAATAGAACTTAAAAGATAAGCGGTAAATTTATTATTTTTGTTCATGATTTTCTTTTTCCGCCATATATAAAATTATTTCCACGGTCTAACGCTACCAAGCCAGCCCTGTTCAGCCCAATATTTCCCGTCAAGATATTCAGCGTCTGCTTTATGTAAAGATTTCTGCATAAGCCTGCAAAATGAAAACTTTACTTTTGTAATGAAATTTGTGTGTGCCGCTTTTGAATAATCAATACTGGCAAAGTTTCGTGACAATCTCTTTACCCTGCTTGTAAGCTCGGATTGTTTTTTTTGCGGCAGTTTGTTCCAAACGACATCGCCCATCAGTTTACCCGTAAATACACCAATTTTGGAAATCCCCCACCAAGATAAACTGTGCTTTATATCCTCTGCCGCAGATCTCGCTCCACTGCCTAAGCATTGTGTTATGATTACCGCTCGTTTTCCAAACATTGCAGGGTCAGGACGGTGCGGCATCCAACGATAAGCAAAATGGTCGAGAAATGCTTTCATCGCACCCGTGGTATGAAACACATAGGCAGGCGATGTCATTACAATCAAGTCTGCTTCCAAGAGCGATTTTTCTATATTTCCGATTTTATCTGCATCTTTACAGGTATATTCACCCTTTAAGATACAGTTTGTGCAGCCAATGCAAAAGTCTGGGCAATCCTTTGGAAGATAATACTCTGTAATAGCTGCTTTCCCTTTAAATTCTGATAAAAATATTTCTTTTAGCCGATAGGTCACACCGTGTTTTTCTGTACCGTTTATAACTGTAATTTTCATTGTCTACACCTCCAGAATGTCGTGAAGTATCTGTTGAAACTTCCTGCGATTGTCTTTTTGGCTTAAATCAATATCCAACATCTTTGATATTGTTTTATGCCTCAAAAATATTTGCTGCATAAAAAAACAAAAACGGCAAGGCGCGCAGAAACTCGAATAGGCGGTACAACCCTTGTAACCGGGGGTGTACCGCCTAATCTAAAATTACTTCCTTATCACCGCGAACCTTGAATTTCCGGTCTTTTTTAAGAGGCGCAGACCAGATTTGAACTGGTGAATCAGGGTGTTGCAGACCCATGCCTTACCACTTGGCTACTGCGCCTTATGACTCCACCGGGAATTGAACCCGGGTTACCGCCGTGAAAGGGCGATGTCTTAACCGCTTGACCATGGAGCCGTCTTGCAGATCCGTAAGCAGCCGCATCCTGTCTTCTTACGTGCGATAATCATACTACCATACCCCAATGATTTTTGCAAGCACTTTCTCTCAATTATAATATGCAATCAAAAGATCCACCATTCTTCCATAGCTCTTTACCCCATCCGCCTGTCCATTTGCCTTCAGATAACGATCGTTAATTTTCTCTGACACTTCCGCCGCCTTTCCCTCATAGGACGACCAGAACTCACTGTTTGCCAGAAGATCAGGCGCCGCCTTTTCCGACAGCTTTCCGCGTATCTCCCTCCATGCTTCCGTATCCTCCCGTCGCAGCGCATTGCTGCAGTGAATCCATCCCAGCAGGCTGCCGCTGTAACGGAATTCCGCCGCATCGGATTCCATGCACGCCAGATAAGCGATAAAATTCGCCTCCTCCTCCTGCATAAATCCCCTCAAATGAGACAGTTCATGGCAGGCTGTGAATGGAATATTGTAATCGGTCATGTCATTATTATAATTTGCTTCTACCGTAAACGGCGCATAGATTCCCGTCAGATTCTGGATCGACAGCAGCCATGATCCGGCCAGCGCCTTCGGCTGCGGATAATATCCGGCCATTCCCTCATATTTTTTTCCGAGACTGTACATCGCTTTTACTGCCCGCCCACTCTCCGAACCGTCCAAAACCATCAGTCCGTCGCTGTCCCGTGTTACCTGCTCCGCATAGAAATTGACCTCCCGTGTGAGGATCTCGCAGACTCTGATAAGTTCATCCACAGAGTATTCCTCCGTCCGTATATCCTCCTGCTCAGAAAAAGACAGTCTCTGATAATTAACTCCACAATTCAGCGTATAAAGGAAAAATAAAATGGAAGCTGTAAGCCATATACCGGAAAAATAATGCGCCGCTTCTTTTTTCCCACCCTTTTTTAACGCAAGACGGAAAATTAGCCGGAAGAAGCCTGCCATTGCCAGAATTATCGTCGTATACAGCAGGATTTCCGCCACTGATACAGGAAACCATCCGGACACTCTCCCCACAGTTCCCACGATAACCGGATAAATATGTATCGTATACCACTGTGCCATCCCGTCTGCCTTTCTGACGAGATACAAAAGCAAAAAGGAGGCTGCAAATAGTACAGCCCCACAGTAAAACCATGCCAGATTGTTTTCTCTTTTCTCCTCCAAAGTCTGTCACCGCCTTTACCCTTGCCGCATCCAAGCCAGATTGCCCGGACTATCCCCTTAGATCTTCTGTCATTCTCTGCCTGCTGCCATGCATCCGGCTGTCTACTCTACACTGTCCGCCGGTTCACAATCGCATTTCTCTATAAAGAAACGATACACCTCCGGCTCCTGGGCGGAAGCGGTCATCACACTGACGGCTTCCTTCTCTTCGATCAGAAGATAGAGCGCATGTTCTCCCTGTTCAAACCACATGCGGTAAGGCACGGGCCTCCGTTTCCCAAGCTGATAGGGAAGCTTCGTAACAGAAAAGCAGTAAACGCCATTTTCCTCAATGAAACTATAACTCAGGTTATCCTCAAACCGGGGATTTTCTAACCTCTTTACAACCTCTTCTATGGATTTTCTGCAGCGAAAAATCATTCTGGTTTTTTCTTTTTTAAACACTCCCATTCTAGCTCCTTCTTCCGGATTTATTTGGCAATGGACGCGTACGATCCGCTAGTACGGCACTGTATAATTAACGATGGATTCTGTACTAGGCCCTCTTCAGCCAAGCAAATCCGCGTCCCGGTAATTTTACCCTGTGAATATCCACCTTCTGTCCATCCGTCAAGCTATAAAATTCTCCAACCTCAGGCACATCAATTTCCTTATCCCAGTCCCCAAAGTTAAAGAGCCCCACCATTCGGTCATCTTCCTTATCCCTTGCAATACAAAGCACTGAAATATCCGGTATATCAATAATCCATACATCCGAATCCGCATCAAATACCTTCTCCTGCCTGCGGATCTGTTCCAGCTGGTTCAGGCTCCCAAAAATCTTTCCGGATACGCTCGTTTTATCTTCCTTTACATCAGCCAGCTCCCAGCGGAAGGCTCCCCTGTGAATATAGCGGGAATCCTCCCATTTAACCGGATGCTCTTTGTAAGAATAATCATTAACCTGTCCTACCTCGTCGCCGCTGTAGAGCATCGGAATCCCGGTCTGCATCAGCATATATGCGTGAAGCATCACATCTGTACAGATCGCATGCTCCATCTTTTCAGAATTTCCTTCAAAACCTGCGCTCTCAATCCCACACATGGAGGCCGTCGTTCCGCAGAACCTTGCGTCTCCCAGCACCAAATCTTCATTATATAATTCGCCTCTGCTGACGCTTCCCTCGAATTTTCCGGTAAAATAATCATTCAGGTATCTCTTATGGGGAACCTCTTCCATTCCCCAGTATTTCAACAGATTATAATCCAGCCCCCAGCCGATATCATCGTGACAGCGGAGATAATTTAAGAACGTATACTCCTTAGGCAGGCCGTTTACAATATTCATCTGATTCTTTAAAAGCCTTACATCCCTAGTCGCCACTGTATGCCATGTTGACGCCATCGTAGTCACGTTGTAAAGCATATGGCATTCCGGCTTCTCTACTGTACCGAAATACGGCGCTACCTTCTCCGGCTCCATGACCACCTCACCCAGAAGCACAACGCCCGGACAGACAATCTCGCTGATCATGCGCATCATGCGCACAATGGTATGTACCTGCGGAAGGTTTCTGCACTGGGTACCCAGCTCTTTCCAGATATAAGGAACCGCGTCGATCCGGATAATATCCATTCCCTGATTAGCAAGATACAGGAAATTATACATCATCTCATTAAACACCCGGGGATTGCCATAGTTCAAATCCCACTGGTAAGGATAGAAGCTGGTCATCACATGATGCCCGATATCCGGCAGCCAAGTAAAGTTCCCCGGCGCTGTCGTGGGAAATACCTGCGGCACAGTAGCCTCAAATTGAGCTGGGATATCATAACTATCAAAGAAGAAATACCGGCTCATATACTCGCCGTCTCCCTGTCTTGCCTTCACAGCCCATTCGTGATCCTCCGAGGTATGATTCATGACAAAATCCATGCACAGGTTCACTCCCCTGTCATGGCATTTGCCTGCAAGCTCTGACAAATCCTCCATCGTTCCAAGATCCGGCCTTACCTTCCTGAAATCAGCCACTGCATAGCCGCCGTCAGACCGGCCCTCCGGCGTATCCAGAAACGGCATCAGATGAATACAATTCACATTGCAGTCTTCCAAATAGGAGAGTTTTTCCCGGACTCCGTTTAAATTGCCCGCAAAATTATCAATATACAACATCATGCCCAGCATATTTTTCTGCTTAAACCACTCCGGTTCCTGCTCCCGCTTCTCATCCAGACTCTTCAAACTCTGGCTGCGCTTCTCATAATAAACCCCCATCTGCTCGCACAGCTCCATAAACATGCTGTCGTTGCCATACAGCTCCATATAGAGCCATCGAAGCTCGTCATGATGCCGCGCGAGACGTCTCTGGAAAATATCACGATCTCTGACTGCCTCTTCCTTCACAACATTTTTCTTCACTGCACTGTTCTTCGCTGCCTTCTGCATCGCTCTGTTTCTCTTTGCCTTTGATTTCTTTGCCATTTTCTGCTTCCCCCCATAGTTTTATCTTTGCTTATTTTCTATATTTAATCCGGCTCACCGGCAGACTCCTTTTCCACAAACCGGTATCCGGTCATAATCTGCCTATGCTCCGGAGAAAATACCATAGCGGCAAAAATAACCCCATCAGCTTAAAGCCGATATGTATTTATTATATCATCCCAGCCCCTCTCTTGCAATATATCCTG
Organism: uncultured Dorea sp.; assembly: GCA_910584095.1. GTDB lineage: Bacteria > Bacillota > Clostridia > Lachnospirales > Lachnospiraceae > Claveliimonas. The sequence goes on from CAJTYU010000001.1 coordinate 136,903, forward strand.
CCCTCCAAAAATATCATCCATTTTTATAAAACTTCCCCTCTCTTTACTACCAGTTTCAAATCCAAGTTTTTATCAAACAGCACTACATCCCCTATCTTTCCTTCCGAAATGCTTCCATAATCATCCTCGATGCCAAGGCGTCTTGCCGGATTGATCGTGGCGCAGGCGACCGCCGTCTCAAGCGGAATCTGCATTTCTTTCACCACTGTGCGCATACAATCCATCAGATTTGTCACAGAACCTGCCAGCGCTCCGTCCGATGCCAGCGTCGCCTTGTTTCCCCGTACGTTTACCTCCAGTCCGCCCAGCGTATAGGTTCCGTCCGGCATTCCCGCGGCTCTCATGCTGTCGCTGATCAAGACGATCCGCTCTGCTCCCAGCATTTTAAATGCGGCCCTCACCGCTGCCGGATGCACATGTACGCCGTCGCAGATTAGTTCCGCCCATACATGCTCATTGTCCGCCGCCGCGCCGATCACTCCTGGCGTTCGGTGCGTAAATGATGACATGGCATTATACAGGTGCACCGCGTGATCCGCCCCCGCCCGGAATGCCGCATCTGCCGTATCATAATCTGCATTTGTGTGCGCCAGAGATACATGAACCTTATCCTTGACCGCCCGGATAAAGTCTTCCGCTCCCTCGCTTTCTTCCGGTGCGATTCCGATAAATTTCACCAGCCCCTCCGATGCCTCAAGGAACCCTTCGCATACAGCCACATCGCAGGGAATGATATTCGCAGCATCCTGCGCTCCTTTTTTCGCCCGGCTGATAAAAGGTCCTTCCATATTAATTCCCACTAAGTCTGCGCAAGGCTTACTTATCTGAGAAGTCCCATCCTTTTCCTGAATACCGGCAAACCTCTCTGTCTGTCTCCTTGCATATTCCGCCGCTGTAGACAGAATCTTCTCCAGTTCTTTCACCGGAAGCGTCATAGTTGCAGGCGCAATTGCCGTCACGCCCACAGAAGCTTCATATTCGGCAATCGTCCTCAAAGCCTCTTTGGTTCCATCACACAAATCCGCGCCCATACACCCATGGAAATGCAGGTCAATAAGCCCCGGAACCGCATAACAACCCTTTCCGTCAATTATCTCTTCCTCTTGTTCTCTGTTTTCTTCTCCGGCAGCCCTTCTCTCATAATATACAGAAGGCGAGACAAATCTCCCGCCTTCTATGTAAATGCTCCTCTCTTCAAATATTCTCTCTTCTGTATATACCTTTACATTCTTAATAATCATAATACTTTGCAACAATCTCCTTCATTATTTCCCATTTTTCTTCCATATCCTTCACCAGCCTAAACTGTGTCCGGCATCGGTCAAGATTATGCTCTTCCCTATGAATCTTAAAATACACATCCCCCTGAAGGTAATCTGTCAAAAAACGCATTCCGCATTCATAGGTCATAGCTTTCGCTCCCATTGGCAGAAGTTCAATCTCTCTCGGAGTAAGCCTTCCGCCGCATCCTTCAATAAATCCCTTCGTGTATGCCTCGAACAGCTCCATACTGCAGGATACCTTGCTCAAATCCGTCTCATCCTCCGCGGCAGTACTGGCGCCGAAACGGATAGAATCGCCGAAATCATTAACCGCAAGCCCCGGCATTACCGTATCCAAATCAATGACACAGATCCCCTTCCCTGTCTTATTATCAATCATTACATTGTTAAGCTTGGTATCATTGTGCGTCACACGCAGCGGCAGTTCCCCCTTCTCCTGACACTCTCCAAGATAACCTGCCAGTTCTTCCCTGTCAAGGACAAACTGTATCTCCTGCTGTGCCCTTGCCGCACGGCACATCACATCCTCCTGAACAGCTTTTTTAAATATCTCCAATCTTGCCTTTGTATCGTGGAATCCCTTAACAACTTCAAAAAGCGTATCTGCCGGATAATCTGCCAGCAGTCTCTGGAAATTCCCAAAAGCCACTCCGCTCTGATATAACTGCGACGGATTCTGTACCTGATCAAAACTGGTCGCATCCGTAATAAAAACATAGGAGCGCCAATATCCCCCAAAGGAATCTTTGTAAAACGGTTTGCCGTCCAGAGCAGGTATTACATTCAGAGTCTCCCTGTCCGGATCGCCGCCCGCCTTTGTAATCTTATTTCGGAGATAGGTAGTCACACCTATAATATTCTCCATCAGCAGTACCGGATCTTCAAACACCTTATGGTTCATCCTCTGTAGAATTACCTTCATAACTCCCATTTTACGGACCTCAAAAGTTAGGAGAAATGTGTCGTTAATATGTCCGTTTCCAAATGGGATATCACTTATTAATCTTCCCTCATACTGAAAATGTGCAATTGCTTCTGCTTTCTGCGCTCTTATTGCCTGTGCCATAATTCTCCTCCCACCACAGCTTATTTGCTTTATTTATTTAAATTATAGTACAAACATGCACAAAAATCTTTATATTATTTTTTTATAATTTTATACTATTCGCTTGATTCCTTTGCATCTTTTGAAATTATGCGCTATAATATTTGTATGAAATAACTAAACTGTATTTTTCAGCCATATACGGAGGCACTTTATGGGATATAACGGAACACACTTGAAAGACTCAATTTCCATCGGAAAAATATACAGTATCCATTACTTTGAATACATGAATACCTTTTCTTTTAAAGGAGAATCTCACGACTTCTGGGAATTTATCTGCGTGGACAAGGGAGAAATCGATATTACCGCCGGCGTTCACGCAATCAAATTGAAAAAAGGTGAAATCGCCTTTCACGAACCCAACGAATTTCACAATGTACGCGCTTCGGGAGATACCGCCCCAAATCTGGTTGTCATTTCCTTTGAATGCAACAGCCGCGCCATGCATTTTTTCCGCAGAAAGGTATTAAAAGTAGACGACGCCGAGCGAGAGCTTCTAGCCAAGATCATCATCGAAGCTCGTCACTGCTTTGACTGCCGTCTTGACGACCCGTATTTGCAGAATATGCCCCAGAAAAAAGAAGAGACCTTTGGCTCTGAGCAGCTGATCCGCCTGTATCTGGAACAATTTCTTATTCACCTCGCACGCCGATATGAATCAAAAGGAAAAGCATCCATCGCAGCATCCCCCAACAACACCAAAGCCACCAAGGCAAAAAGTGATTTGGAGATTTATTCCCGCGTTGTGGACTATATGGAATCACAGTCTGCATCGAAACTTACAATTGAACAAATCTGCCGGGACAATCTGGTAAGCAGATCACATCTTCAGAAAATATTCAAGCAGCAATGCGGTCTGGGAATCATTGAATATTTTTCACATATGAAAATCAACCTTGCCAAAGAATTAATCCGGACACAGCATATGAATTTTACACAGATATCAGATACCCTTGGCTATGCGTCCATCCATTACTTTTCCAGACAGTTCAAGAAAGTAACCGGGATGACGCCGTCTGAGTATGCGTCCTCCATCAAGGCAATATCCGAACAAGATTTTAAACATTAACAACCTTTTTTTCAGGTACAGATAAAGAACTTAGGACGGCGCAGGCTAATACAGCCGCGCCGTCCCGGATTCTAATATGTAATTTCCGCCGGAACCCCTTTTTCAGCGGATTCCAATATCGCAAGTATAGCAATGGCCGTTTATCAAATACCATATTGGATACCAGAATGTCCGGCACGCAAGAATTGTGCAGTTTGTATACAGCATACTAATCTATCTTAGACAACGCCGCCGCATCTGCCACCACCGTCACATCCGGATGCATCTGAAGAATCGATGCGGGCACCTTCGGGGTAATTGGTCCGTAAAGCGCCTTCTCAAGAGTCTCCGCCTTATCCTTGCCACTTACGACAAGCAATATCTTTCTTGCTTTCATAATCGTTCCGATTCCCATACTATACGCCTGTCTCGGTACTTCGTCCGCCGATGCAAAGAAGCGTTTATTCGCCTCAATCGTACTCTCCTGCAGGTCTACGCAATGCGTAGCAAGATCGAACGCTTTTCCCGGCTCATTAAATCCAATATGCCCGTTGTGTCCCATACCGAGAAGCTGCAGATCAATTCCTCCCAGCTTATGGATCAAATTCTCATATCTCTCACATTCTGCTTCGCTGTCCTCTGCCAGACCGTCCGGCAGATAGGTATTGGAAGCCTCGATATTGATTTTGTCAAACAAATTATCGCGCATAAAATAATCATAACTCTGATTGTTCGTCTTTGGCAAGCCCTTATACTCGTCCAAGTTCACAGTTACTGTCTCGGAAAAATCCAAATCACCTTTCCGATACCACTTAACCAGATATTTATAGAGACCAATCGGCGTAGAACCGGTTGCCAGCCCCAACACACAATCCGGCTTCATCATAACCTGAGCCGCGATTAACTTTGCTGCTTTTCTGCTCATTTCCTTATAATCTGACGCTTTACAAATTTTCATAAAATATTTCCTCCTTGACAAAATTTTCTCGCCTATTTTCTTGAAATTAATGTAACAAATTCCATTTTTTAAGGCAATATAGACCAAAACAAAATAACTGATTGTGCAAATTTTTGTGCGAATTGTGACACGCTTTTTTCATTGAAATCGAATATAATAAATATTGCATTACGATGCATACTCCTGGCAGGGTATCTTATACAACATGATACCCGCAAATAGAACAAGAGCATCTCTCAAGCCTCCCCCCGGCTTTTGAGATGCTCTTTTACTTATCCACCGTAATCTTTTATTCTATGCCGCATACGTATGAATCGTCTATCCTTTCACACCGCCGGATGTCAGTCCCGCAACCAGATGTTTCTCGATCATAAGGAATAGAGCGACAACCGGAAGGGTCGCAAACAGCGACGTTGCGAACAAATACTGCCACTGAATAAAATTGAATCCATAAAATACATTAATACCGACTGTCATCGGCTTTAGTATATCTGTGGAAATCAGCGTCAGCGCGATCGTATATTCATTCCACGCATTGATAAATACGAAAATCAGCGTGGTGATGATGCCCGGCGCCGCCATCGGAAGCAGCACTTTAACCAGCGCCTTCACTGTCCCGCATCCGTCGATCTTAGCCGCCTGTTCCATCTCCGGAGAAATCCCCACAAATGTTCCGCGCAGCAGCCAGATTGCAAATGCTTGGTTGAACGCCGCATTCAAAAGAATCAAGCCCAGTATTGTATTATTTAAATGGATATTAACCATCATCCGGTAAATACCAACCAAAAGTACCACCGGCGAGAACATCTGGCTCATAATTACAGCGCCCATAAAAATGCCTTTTCCTTTAAACCTCATACGGGCAAGGGCATATGCCGCTGGGATCCCGCATATAATGGCAAGCAGCGTTGCGCCTCCCGCAACCGTCAGGGAATTGATCAAATACTTAAATACCGGCGCCGCACTCCATATCTCGGCAAAGTTTGACCACCGCCACACCTCCGGCAGAATATGGTCGATTGCATACATCTCTTTCTTATCCTTAAGCGCCGTAATAAACATTACAAAATACGGATACAGGATAACAACGCAGAGAACAACTACAAACGCATACAGAAGCGCCGTCTGCCATGGTTTTCTTCTTGATGTCATTTAACTCTCCTCCTCTCCGCGCAGTGACAGGATCATATAAATGCTGGCACAAACCGCTAAAACCACGAAACCGATCACGGATACGGCCGCGGCGTGACCGCCTTTGCCATCCGTAAATGACAGCTGGTACAAATAAGTAACAAGCGTATGTGTCTGATCAGCCGGAGCTCCCTTGGAAATCGTCCACACGATCGGGAAGGAATTAAACACATAGATAATATTCAGCACCGTGGAAACCGTCAAACTCGGCGCCACAAGCGGTAAGGTAATCTTAAAATGCTTCTGCCAGAAGCTGGCGCCGTCAACCGCCGCAGACTCATACAGCGACGTGTCTATGCTCTGCAAGCCAGACAGCACACAAAATGTAACAAACGGAAAAGTAACAAAAATACCTACCCAGCACTCCCATCCAAACATAGAGTTCGCCGTCTCCGTCCAGTTAACAAAGCCTTTGATCAACCCTATTTTCTTCAAAAGAATATTAAGCGAGCCATAGTCGGCATTGATAATATATTTCCAGATAACCGACTGGATAACAAGGGCTGTTGCCCATGGGAAAATAACAACCGCGCGGACAAACTTACGTCCGCGAAAATCCTGGTTCAGCACCATCGCCAAAATAAATCCAAAAACAGTAGATACTCCCACGACCACTACTGTCCAGACAACCGTATTCTGCAGCGTATGCCAAAATACCGGCTCGTCAAAAATATCCAGGTAATTCTGGACGCCGTTCAGCCCTCTTACCAAACCGCTCCGGCCAACTTCGGAAAATGAGATCTTAAATACCGAAATAATCGGGATCAGGATCATACCCACCATAAGCACAACACTCGGCAGTAACCAGACATATGGCTGAACAACCGTCAGCGTCTTTTTCTTCATCGCCACGCCTCCTTAGATAACTTTCTTCTTTCTCCTTCGGCCCGCGCATCTAACCGCATGGACCCGTCCAGACTGCCGCGCAAAGCTCGCCTTTCCGCGTCAGCCGATAAAAAGAGAGGGCCGACTTAAAACTCATCGGCCCCTCAAATAATACCTAATGAAATCTTACTATTTCGCAACAGATTCCTGAAGTTTATCAAGCGCCTCCTGCGCGCTGGCTGTTCCCTCGCACACCTGCTGTTCCACATCGATAACGCCGTTCCTAACATCCATCCACTCTGCCTTCTGCATTGGATAGAACTGGCAGGTCGGAAGTACCGCGCAGAATGTCTTAAAGTACTCGCTGTCACCAGTAGCATCATCAGAACCGCCGACTTTGTACTTCTCAGCATTTGTCGCAAGATTGTCGGATGCATCCTGTGTTGCCGGCAGGAATCCTTCGTATACCATGTAGTCTGAGTAAGTCTCACACTCATAGAATGCGTCGAAGAACTTCGTGATCGCTTCCGTACGGGCTTCGCCAGCTTCCTCGTCCTTGAATGCCATCAGCTGATCGCATACGCCAAGCGGAATCTTCTCGCCCGGAAGGTCTGCTACAACATAATCCACCTCTGAATCAGACGCAACCATATTCATCGGTCCAATCATCATCGCAAGCGTTCCCGCGCTGAATGCATCCTGAAGCGGATAACGTGTGTCGGTAAACGGCGCAGAGTTGCAAACTTTAGCCTCATAGAGCTGTTTAATAAATTCAACAGCTTTTACGTTTTCTTCGCTGTTCAGATCCCAGTCTCCGTTCTCATCCACAAATCCGCCGCCGAAGTTCCATGTGTAGTAAGAAAATGCCGCCTGACCTTCGTCTGTGGAAATATCAAGCCCCCATGGAACGATGTCGCTGCCGTATTCTTCTTGTATCGCCTTGCAGGCTGCAAGCACTTCATCCCATGTTGCCGGCGGGTTCTCAACTCCTGCCTTCTTTAACAGTTCCATATTGCAGAACAGGGCGCGGCAGGATGCAAGGATCGGAATAGCCCAAATGGTTCCGTCCATATCGTTCGACTCCCAGAAACTCGGAATGAAATTAGCCTTCAGTTCATCGGATACATAATCCTCTGCAGGCATCAGCAGATCGTCTGCCACATAGTCAGCAAAACCGCTGATGTTCAGGATATCCGGCTGCTCGTCGCTGGAGATACGCGTATTGACAACGCTGTAGATATCATTCCATGAAACAATCTCAATGTTTAAGTCAATTCCTTCATTCGCTTCCTCAAAGTTCTTCTCGAACTCCGTCCACCAATCCTGAGTGTAGTTACCGTACTGGGAGATAATAATATCCAGTGTAACCCCGTCTCCAGAACCGCCTTCAGCGGAGCCGCCCTCTGTAGAACCGCCGCCACCGCAGCCAGCGAGCATGGTCATGATCATTGCCGCGCACAACAATACGCTGATAAATTTCCTTTTCATACTTTTCCTCCTTTAAAACGCATTGTACATACCAAAATACTCATACCCATCATTCCTATTGATAAAATATCTTGTACAATTAGCCGAAATGTCTGTAAAATCAAATAATCCGGTCTAATTCATCGCCGGCAAAAATATATTACAAATAGCACAAAGAAAGAATACAAAATACCTTGACATTTATACAATACTACCAATATGTTTAGACTTATATTAACACGCCGCCGGATAAGTGTCAATATGGGGAATTTAAAAATTAATACTTTTCTGCATGTCTTCCTATACTTGTCAGAAATCCAAAGAAAAAGTCAAAAAATTTCAGCAGAAGTTAAATAAAACAGGCGTATTCCCCCAAAAAATTTCAGGAAAATACGCCTTTTTATCTCCATATTCAGGCTATACAGCCGCATGTCCATGTGTTCCAAACCGGATTCCCATCCTCCGGCCTCTGCCTGTCCGGCCGTCCGCATTCATAACCATAATCGAACTCAGCACCAGCAGGATTCCGGCCATATTCGCCAGTCCTACCCGCTCTCCAAACATCACCACGCCGATCGCTACGGCAACGACATTCTCCACAGACGCCGCTACCGGAACCTTGCTGCTCTCCTTAATCCGGCTGACTCCACTAAAATATATGACGTAACAGATTCCCGTAGGAATCAGCGCATAAATAAAACCATACAGCAGAATCCCCGGCTCCAGCGGGTTGTCCACCGTCGTCCATGGATGTCCGAACAGTCCAAGAAACACCGAACCAAACAGAAAATTATAGGTAGCCACCACATAGGGAGACGCCTCCCCCGATGCAATCCGCCCAAATATCCCAACCAAAGAATAGCAAGCTGCCGAAGCCAGCCCGAACAGCAGCCCCGAAGCCGCCAGAGACACGCCGTTTAAGCTCCCTCCGGTCACCGTCAGCGTACATCCGGCTAAGTTTAACGCCATCGCCAGATATTTATTCGGCCCGAATCTCTCCCTGAACAAAAAATAAGAGATCACGCTGGCAAATGCAGGCGACATATAGGTCATAACACAGGCAAAGGATACTCCTAAGGAATTGATCGCCGAACTATATACATAATTATAAAGCGCCTGGCACACAAGTCCCAGCAGAGCGCAGGAAATCAGCGTATTTCTGCTGACCCTAAACGCCCTCGGCCCTTCTTTGATCCATGTGATCGCAGTCAGAATCAGAAAACTTAGGACAATCCTGACAAATCCGGTATACGCCGAAGAGGAACCGCATCCCTGCATCAGCTTTACGAACAGCCCGTTTGTCCCCCACAAACAGCCCGCAATAAAAACGCATCCATAACTCTTCCATGCCCCATTCATCTGTAAATTCCCTCTCATTCCCATCCGATCTGTTATCGGAAATTTTACTCCACGAGAGAATTTATCACTGACGTCTAAAATTGTCAATATGACAATATCATCTAATTTCTTATATTTATATAAGACTTTCTTATTATAGGAGCTCCGTCTGTTCTGAACGCCCAAGCCTGCTCTATATGAAATATCCCTTTCCATACCTCCATTTTAACCGCTTCCGCCAGCCCGCTTTCCTGCACAGAGACTTTCTCACCTGTCTCTCCAGCGCCTCCGCGGCCGGAATCTCTCTTGCTGCCGGCCCCGACTGCCCGTATAAGATCTTTTCTACCCTCTTGACAGTGCGCACATACAGTCCTTCATCAAAATCTCCGCATGCCTGCGCGGGTATCCGAAGCGGCTGCTCCGGATTGAAATCCTGATAGATTTCCTCCATCATATCCATCACCCTGTCAAAGATAAAGCACATCTGCTCTTCGTCGGTCAGCCTATGATACCGGATATTCTGATATAAATATCTTGCCAGCCGTATAATTTCCAGCAGAACCGCCGCAGACAGCGCCGCCAGTATCAGAACTGCTATTTCGCTTTTTCTTTTCTGTTCCCTGTCGGACACTGTTTCCTTCTCTTCCGGAAGCTCGTATTCTTCTGACGAAGGAACTGCCGCCGCTTCCCCATTTGTTCCGGTCAAGGCTTCATTTGGAACTGCAACCACCACGTCTGCCTGATACGGCTCCTCATAAAAGCCCGGCGTCACTTCCACCGGCCTCCATCCCATGCCATCCACGTAGATCTCCACCCATGCGTGGGCATTTTTTCCGGTAAGGATTACCGTCTCTCCCTGCGCTTCCTCCGCCTGTTCCTTTGTCAGCACATAACCCTCCGCATAACGCGCGGGAATCCCTGCGCTGCGGTATGCCAGCGCTGCTGCCGACGCATAATATGCCGCGTTGCCTTCCTGTCCTTCCTCCAGAAACCATTCCGCAAAGTCACGTCCTGTCGGAACCTGCGCCGGTCTCTCTTTGTAAACAGCCAAAACCCGAAGCACCATGCGGATTCTGGATGTAACCGTATAGATCCCGTCTTCATCCCGCCATGTATCCCCCTGAAAAAACACCCGGTCGATCAGTTCTTTCTGCTCCTCCTCCAGTTCCAAATAATTCTCGTACACAAAAGAGCGGTATACCCTTTCCGCCTGAAGAAACTTCTCTTCCTCTCTGCTTTTCGCATTCTTCTCATAAATCCGGGCATCCGGCAGTTCAAGCTCCGCGCTGGCCTGGGTATTATAATAAGAAAATTCATAAGATTTCTGTCCAAAAACCCCCTTGGATCTCAGATACCAGTCCTGTTTCCATTCTCCTGTGTCCGGGTTATATGCCTCCGCCGTTTCCGGAAGATATACGAAACGTCTGTCCGCCCCTATATTTTTGACCGAAACCGACGCCCTAAGCTGCTCTTTGCGATCTCCTGAAACAGCATCCTGATATTCTGCATACTGCATTCCCGGATAAAAACCTTGCCCCTCAAGCCATGACAGCATTCCCGAATACTCCCCGCCATAGCTCTCTGCCGAAAACTGCTTCCAGCGGCTTACGTCGTATTTGGAGCCTATAAACCCTCTTAAATAGACCGGACCCTCAGTTTCCGTCTGAAGCTCCAGACGTTCCTCAGCGTCCGCAAGCATCCCTCCCGCCTGCCGCAGTTCTCCCTGCGGCAAACTGTCCTTTCCGTACCGCAGCTCCTCAATTCCTTGTTTTACATCCTTTCGCAGCTCTGCTGAAAACTTCTGCCAGCTATTCTCTGCATTTTCTGCCGGAATGACGCAGAGCGCTCCTCCCAGGCAGACAGTCAGAAAAACCCTCTGCAAGGTAATTCTGGAAGGGCCGTTTCCCATACACCAAACGGCCATCCACCCTCCCGCAAGACAGGCCGGCATCCATACTGAAAGCCTGACAGACAGCATAAGAGCAAGGCAAAGCGGCGCAAAAGAGACCACCGTCAGCAGCATAAGCCGCTTCTTCTGCACCAGCTCGCAGATCACCGTCCCGCCAAGAAGCGCAAATACCAGACCCGCCAAAAAAAGCTCCCTCTCTCCCGCTCCTGCCGCCGAAAGTTCTCCGTAATATGTCTCAAATACCATATTCCATCGGCCCCGGAACTGATTCATCCAGAGGGAAATCCCCTGTGAAATGGTTCCGACAGTTCCAAAAAAAACGGCTGCTGCCGAAAGAAGGCACAAGAAAATCCCGTAAGGCCGTCCTTTTGCCGCATATTCAACACCAAAAATCACAAAAGCCGAAAGAAACCCGCAAAGCAAAGGCGCAATAAGAACAGGAACTTCTCCCAGAGCGGAAATAACCCCCATCAGCCCTGTAATAATTCCTGCAGCACCCGCTGCTTTCCAAACGGTTACGAATACAGCGTCCAGATTCCCTCTATTCTTCTCCTTTAAGAAATATGCTTCTCTCATCTGTCCCCCATTTCCGCATCAGAGCGGGATGACATGCTCCATACTCCGGATTTTTTCCGTAGAAATAGAGATCACCTCATAACCGTCTCTGTCTATCAGATGTCCGGACGGACCGTCCACCGCCTGCAATATCATCAGATCTGCCTGTGTAAACAGGCTTCTCGCCGCCGTTTCATCTACCGCTCCCGACACATACACAATCTTCGTATATTCCTTATACAGCTGCTGGTTTAAAAAGGAAAGCAGCACCCTATCCCCGTTTTCGGGAATTGCAAAGTTCATAAGCCTGTTCCGTACAGTCTCATAGCTCTGAACAGAATCTACCGGCATACAGCAGATTTCCTCTCCTAACAGATACCCGGCATAATGCGGAATATTCTGGTTCACCAGCGCATGACTGAATGACACTCCCAAATCTAGCACGCCGTTCACAGCTTTTGCCGATACCTTCCTCTCCCCATAGCGCAGAGCCGGAGCCAGCAGAATCAGCGTCTGATAATTCACCGGCCTGCCAAATTCCCGGACAATCACTTGCTTTAATTTCCCAGATAATTTCCAGTGGATGCTCTGCAGCGGATCGCCTTCCCGGTACTCCCGCAGCCCGAATACCTCGCTTACGTCCGTACCGCTGCGCTTAGCGTCATAGATCTCTCCGATCTGTTCCCTCATAATCTGTCTCCGAAGGGAGACGTAGATCTGCGCGTCATATGGATATACTACGCATCTTAGTTCTTCCTTCACCGGAATCTTTGCATGAAATAAGCCCAGCAGATCGCTGCACTGCATCTCTTCTATCCGAAACACTCTTTCTCCGCAGTCGGCCGTATCCGCATATACGTCATATTCCGACAGTCTGCCCCTGCCCGGTTCCATCACATAAAGCGTTTCCTCTTCTGTCGAAAATACATAATTTTCGCACAACAGCTTCATACTTACGCTTCCCACAAAACAGAAGGCGGGGCGCCTCAGCCGGATGCAAAGCCGCAGCTCCTGTCCGGAATAACAGCTATGCTTTCCTTGCAGCGAAACCGTCATGCCTCTCGCAGACAGATACAATCCCGCCGCTGAAACCGCCAGAAGAACCGCAAGCAGAACAGTAATCAGAAGCGCCAGTCTCCGGCCTCCCCACAAGCCGCAGCCTAAGACTGTGCTCATCACTGCCAGATATAATATTCTATTCTTTCTCATAGGCTATCTCTTTTTTCTGTTCATAGCGGGAACCTCCGTCTGCTCCATGATTGACTCAAGAAGCATCGCAGACGTGTGCCCCTCCATCTTTGCCTGAGGTTTTAAGATAACCCGGTGGGCGCACACATCTTGAAATACCGCTCTTACATCTTCCGGCACCACATAATCTCGTTCCCCAAGAATTGCTTTCGCCCTCGCCATGCGCGACAGTGCAATAATCCCACGGGGACTTACTCCCAGCTCTGTCCGGGCATCCTCCCTTGTTTTCTCACAGAGAACCGTCATATACCGCAGAACGTCTTTCGTCATCCTGATCGTAGACAAATAGTTCTGTACTTCCAGAACCATGTCTCTTGTGACCACTGCCTGTACCTCATCCATCGTATTCTGATATCTCTTCTCATCCAAAATGCGGATCTGATCTTCTGTGCTTGGATACCCAATAGACAACTTTACCATAAAACGGTCAAGCTGCGATTCCGGAAGCGGCTGCGTGCCGGACATCCCCACTGGGTTCTGCGTAGCGATACAAATAAACGGCTTCGGCAGTAGATAGGTAACCCCGTCTACTGTCACATTTCCCTCCTCCATGGCCTCTAAAAGCGCCGACTGAGTCTTAGGGGAGGTACGATTGATCTCGTCTCCCAGCAGCAGATTGGTATGGACCGCCCCTTCCCGGTATACGGCTTCTCCCTCAACCGGGAGTGTATAACCGGTAATATCCGACGGCATAGTATCCGGCGTAAATTGGATGCGCTTATAATCCATCCCCAATGCTTTGGAAAATGCCAGCGCCAGCGTTGTCTTCCCTACGCCGGGCGTATCCTCCAGAAGGACATGCCCTCCCGCATAAATCGCCATCAGCACTTTCTCAATAACCTCTTCCTTTCCGATCAGCACCTTGCCTACTTCCCTCATAATCTGTTCCGACTGCTTAATAATCATTCCTGTCTCTCCCCTGTTCTTCAAGTTCAAAAACTTTCTCGTCCTCCTCTATACTCCGAGGACTCTCTATAGCCGCTGTATTTTCTTCATCTGTCGTAACGCTCTCTGCAGCCGCTGTATTTTCTTCATCTGTCGTAACGCTCTCTGCAGCCGCTGTATTTTCCCCATCTGTCATAACGCTCTCTGCAGCCGTCACGTCCTTCTCATATTCTCTGGAATCTTCACCGTCTGCCGTCTTCTTCACTCTGGTTTCTGCTCCGTCCTTTGTCTTTAAAATCTGTTCCGGATGATCTCCGAGCCAGCCTTTCCACGCATCCAGATAAGCACGGTAAATAACATCCCCATTCTCCTGTGAATCCGGCACATAAACCGTAAGCCCTTTGGCGTCGCCGGGTGACGGTTCCCAAGCCGCAGGCTGAGCGCCCATGAAGGTCAGCGTCAGCGCTTTTCCATTTCTTCCGCCAAAAGCCGTTCCTCCAAGAGACGCGGCCGATGCCGGCAGCGTCAGTGTTTCCAAACTTCGGCATCCGTAGAATGTCCGCTCGCCTATGGCTGCCGCTGTGCTCTGACCCCAGCCCATCGTCTTAAGCGCCCCGCTGTTCTCAAAGCAAAGGTCAGGCAGGTCCGCAGAACACCACCAGTCCATCGTCTCGAGTCCGCTGTCCGCAAAGGCGCCTGCTCCGACGGAAATCACGGAAGAGTACAGGAATGCATATTTCATAGAGGTGCATCCCCGGAATGCTTCTTCTCCGATACTTTCCAGTCTGTAATAATAAATATAATTCTTGCCGTCGCTTCCCTGATAACTATACCACAAAACTGTGCCCAGCTGCCTGCATCCGTAAAAGGCCCGCCTTCCAATAGCCGTAAGCTGATGTCCGGCCGACGCCGACGTGCGGAAACCAGTCAGACTTACGCAGCCCTCGAACGCTGAATCCGGCACCTTCACCGAAGTATTCCACACAACACTGTCCAGCGAACCGCAGCCTGCAAACGCGCCGCTTCCGACTTCTTTCACATTGGACGGGATGGTAATGCTTTTTAGATTGGGGTGCTCCGCCCCCGCCCCTTCATAAATGGACGTTACGTAACTGGGAATGCTGACCCCTTCCACATCTGTACAGATATCGATAATCCTCGTATTTCCTCTATCAAGAACCAGCCCGGAAGCCGTTGCAGAATAAGATGTATCCGTCCCCATGATTTTGCGCGCCTGTCCCTGCCATGCCTGCTGGTGCTTCTGCAGCGCCTCCGTCCTTACGCATACGATACATTCCCCTGAAATTCCAAGGGTATCCGCGGGAGGTTCCGGGGCATAGGATATGAGTACCTTTAATTCCCTGCAATCTCCAAATACATTCTCCGGCATCGTTTTAAGCGTCTCCGGCAGTCTGATAAACTTAACTGAGCAGCCGTCAAAGGCTCCTTCATAAATAGAGGCGATCCCTGTCTGGGAAAAATCCGCCATCGGGCCGGAAGCTGTACACCGAAACAACGCCGCATTCCCTTCCGCGTCCGCCCGGTATACTCCAGACGAATCCCACCAGCACCGAAACTGCTCCTCTCCCACTCTTCTAAATCCTGTCTTCGTTCCATCCGCATAATACTCATACCGCGTTTCTGCCCCGCCCACAGTCTTAAGGACAGACAGCGGATCCCCTAAAGAAGCAGCGAGTCTTCCAAGCATCGGCCCCCATGCCGCCAGATAGGCTTCGTACACTGTATCATCTGCAGAATCCGGCACAAAAATCTCCGTCTCCTCCATAAAACGGAAGGTATTAACCGTTACCGCAGCCGGCATGCTCCCTTTCATAACAATTTTATGGGACAATGCCGTTCCGTCCTCCTTTTCCGTCTGGAACATGAATGCAAATTCTCCGATCCTCTTTACACTTTCCGGCAGCGTCAGCTCCGCTAAACCGGAATCCTCAAAGGCCGCTTCCCGTATCTCCTCTATGGTTCCGGGAAGTTCCAGCTTTTTCAGCGCCGAATGGTAAAAAGCTCTCTCTCCTACTGCCGTCACATCCCCCGGCCACTGAGAAATCACCGTTTTTGCCGGAGGCACAGAAAGAAGCACAGTTCCTCCGGATGCTCCCGGCTTGCTGTAAAGCACCCCGTCCACGCTCATATAATTCGGATTGTCCGGAGATACAACATACTTCTCTAGAGAATAATACTGATTCCCTTCATTGGTAACCACTGACGAAACAGTTTTGGAAATTACAATCGTTTTTATCTTATCATTCGTCGATGTGACCAGCTCCAGATTCTTCACTCCATCCGGAACCACATAGACACTGCTGCTGCCTGTATATCCAAAAGAGGTATCTGCTCCTGTGTCAAAATCGCTTTTATCCGTATAGCTTGGCGTCAGCTTCCCTCCGGCATCCGTTACAAAACCTTCAAAATACCTGCCGTCCTCATCGATTCCATTATTTTCGGCAACCCATATCAAAGCTTCGTCTTCACTGTTAAAAGTCTTCTTTTTCCCATTGATATAAATAACAAATCTGCTTTCCTCATTGTCGTCTGACGGCTTTCCGGGCTTTGGCTTCTCGAATCCCGGCTTTTCACTCTCTGAGTCTTCATTCCCCGGAGGTTCGTGCCCCGTTCCTTGCTGCCCGGAACCAGAATCCGTCCCCGGACGGGTTACATCCGGATTCACTGCCATGTCCACGGTATCAGACGGCTTTACACCATTCGCCATCCCATCCGGAAGAATCACCTGCTCCTTTTCAGTATCTCTCACAGCCTCCGATTCTTCGATTTTCTGGCTTTCTTCCTGCTCCTGCTTTCTATCGGAATCATGGGTAATGTCTTCCATGCTATCCCCCTCTTCCGCCAGATCAAAAGCCGTATCACCAGATGAATCTGCCATATCAGAAGAAAAGGACGCGGCAAAATCTCCCGGATCAAACTGAAGATCCTCCCCGGATACTCCAAACGCTATGCCCAGTACAATTCCCGCTATGATAACCACAATACCTGTTCCGGCAAGATGCCCCCGCACATATTTCAACAGCCTCTTTCCCTTTTTTCCCTTCTTTCTCATTTCATCGGCCTCCCTATGGTGTTCACCAGCTCGTCAAAATCAATTGGCTTCGATACATGGCCGTTCATTCCGATGGAGACGGAACGCCGCTTATCCTCCACAAACGCATCCGCCGACAATGCATAAATTGGAATCTTGGCAGCATCCGGCCGTTTCAGGCCCCGGATCGCAGCCGTAGCTTCCCATCCATTCATCACAGGCATCTGGATATCCATCAGAATCGTATCATAATACTCGGCTTCATGCTTTGTAAATAACTTCACCGCTTCCTCGCCGTTTAGCGCCAGATCCACAACAGCCCCCATCTCTTCCAAAATACTCATGGCAATCTCTGCATTGATCTCATTATCTTCCGCCATCAAAAGCCGCATGCCTTCAATCGTAACCTCAGTCGTCTCTTCCTCTAAAACGCCGCCGCTCTTATCTTCAAAAATAACCTCCTCAAGCATTTCCTGCGGCGCGGAAGCATCTACCGGAAGCGCGACGAACACGCTAAAATCGCTTCCCTTTCCCTCTTCGCTGTCTACCACGATCTGTCCGTCCATCAGCTTCACCATATTATCCGCAATCGCCATGCCAAGCCCGCTGCCTCCATAGCTTTTTGCGATCGTCGCTGTTTCCTGCTCAAAGGGCTTAAAAATCCGCTTGAGAAATTCCGGGCTAATCCCTTTTCCCGTATCCCTGACGCGGATCATAAAATGAACCTTCCCGTCCATGCGGTTCATCTGGCGGAAAGTCAGCGTGATCCGCCCTCCCGCCGGTGTGAATTTCACGGCATTCGAGATAAAGTTCACCACAACCTGAGATAACCTCAGCTCGTCGCCGATCACCCGCCTAACGTCAAAATCCAGCATCTCAATCTTAAATACCACGCCCTTTTCCTCGATCGTCTTCTGGAACATGGTCCTAATCTTCTCCGCAAATGCAAACAGGTCAAAAGGCTCCTTGGCAAGCTCAAGCTTCCCGCTCTCAATACGGGACATATCCAGAATATCATTAATCAGCCCCAGCAAAAACTGCGACAGACTCTCTGCCTTCTCCAAGTATTCCTCAATCGCCTTGTACTCCTCCAAAGCCTTGCAGTGTTCATCCATACGCGAAGCGCTTCGCCGGCTCAATGCCAGCATTCCGAGGATTCCATTCATCGGCGTACGGATCTCATGAGACATATTCGATAAGAAGTCCGTCTTATACTGCACATCCTTCTGAGCTTCCCTGATCTCATTTCTCAGACGGGCAATCTCCGCCTGTTCATATGTATTCTCCCGAAACCGGAACAGATATGCCGCCCCATCATCAGAAAGCGCCGCCATCAGCTCATACCAGGCTTCCGTTCCATCCGCTCTCCTGCTGGGAAAATGCTGCAGCAGCTCTCCCTGCCCGTCCCACGCCTTCCATCTGCGCACAAATTCACGACGGTATTCACTCGTCGTAACCCGCTCTAAAGCCTCCGGGTCTATCTCTATCTGTTCTGCTGAAATTCCCCACATCGCCTCTGCATTCTCACTGAGATATAAGACCTTCCGGCTGCACCGGTCAAGCATCATATATACGATGTTTTCTTCCCCGTATACATTCTTAAAAAACATTCTTTCATACTGAAACCGCCTGCTGCTCTTTCTCTCTCTATGCCACATGCGTACCGTAACGATGCACACCGCCAGCGCCAGCCATGCCAGCAGAAGTAACACAAACGCGATATATAAAAAATGATACGGCATTCCGCCCGCTTCTCTCATGTAGTTAAGCTCCTTTTTATTTATTTCTATATTATACAGGATACCGTTATAATTTTCATCACTCTTTTTTTTTAAAACAAGTCAAATATTCAGATTTTCTTAAGATATTTTACAAAGATTTTAACCCCCTGACATATTCCATTCATAATTGTCTGATATAGTAAATATATCAAATGAAGACAGCAGTTGTATTCTACAGCGCGTAAGTATGATTGCTGGACTTCGACTAAAAACAATTATATTTACATAGATTAAAAGGATGCGCCGCCAAAAGGCAGTAGCCCATAAGGAAACATTGAAAAACTTATGACTTATGCCAGGTAAACGAAAAAATAGAAAATGCTATGCAAAAGTTCCACAGATTGCATAGCATTTTTTATTTCGCAAAGACATTAGGTTTCAATTTTTCAGTGTTCCAACGGAACGCGCAGCTATCGCAGCAGGTGATGATCTCAGGGGGTTGGGGATAGGCCGCCAACAAGCGTTTACGCAGGTTTTCCGGTTACGGAAAATCTACGTAAATGAGCCTTCTGTACAAGAAGACATTGCTTGCCGGTATGCTTTGAGCTATACATTTTGTGAACAGTAATAGCAGACAGTTGCTTTTTAAGCATACCTCAGATATAATATAAAAGCTATTTATGCAGGAGGTATTGCAATGGAAATACGGGTGCTTCGCTATTTTCTTGCTGTTGTTCGCGAAGGAGGAATCAATCGGGCAGCAGAAGTCTTACATATTACCCAGCCGACATTGAGCCGCCAGCTATCACAGTTAGAGGAAGAAGTTGGTGTTAAGCTGTTTTACAGAGGCGCAAAAAAGATTACCTTAACAAACGAGGGAATTTTACTGCGGCGGAGAGCAGAGGAAATTTTGTCTTTAGTTGACCGGACAGAAAAAGAGCTGATTGAACAGGACGAGATGGTGGAAGGCAGAATCGTCATTGGCGGCGGGGAATTGGCGGCCATGCAGGTGCTGCCGGAAATCATTGAAACTTTCCGAGACAAGTATTCCCTTGTAACTTTCGACATTTTTACAGGAAATGCCGATCTTGTGAAGGAGCAGATGGAAAAAGGATTGATTGATATTGGTGTTTTACTGGAACCGGTTGACATAGAAAAGTTTGATTTTATTCGCCTGAAAGGAAAAGAGCGCTGGGTTGTTTTAATGCGCCCGGACGATCCGCTTGCGGAAAAAGAAGCTGTGAGTGCAAAAGACTTGGCGAATAAGCCGCTCATACTTCCGAGACGGACAAATGTGAGGAACGAATTATCCCACTGGTTCGGCGATTTCTTCCATGAAAAACAGGTTCTCTTTACCAGTAATCTGGCCACAAACAGCGCCCTTATGGTTCAGAGGGGGCTGGCATACTCCATTGTAATTGAGGGTTCCGTACCCTTTTGGGATAAAGAAAAAATTATTTACCGGCCATTATCACCGGAACTGACAGCAAGCAGTGTGCTGGCATGGAAAAAACAGCAGCCGTTTAGTTTGGCTGCGACAAAATTTATAGAACACATGAGATACCTTTTAGGCATAACCTGAATATAAAAACTAAGCATTTGATATGACCAATGACCTAAATTATAATGTAGGTGTAGAAAAAAGTGCAGCCGCTTTTCTTCTGTACCTGCATTTTTATGTAGCGGAAAGTTTGCAGAGAGTGCTTTCTATTAAATAAGGGAGGCTGACGATGACATTAGAGGAAGTAACCAGACAGGTAAAAAAGTGTGGAAAGACAAAGGAGGATCAGATACGGATTTTAAGAAAAAGCAGATTACAACTGTTGGATGAAATACATTCCAAGCAGCAATTATTAGACCAGTTGGATTATATGATCCATGAAATTAAGAAAGATTCGGAGGTTTCTATATGAAAAGATCAGAACACGAGACTATTTTTGAAAAAGGCGTCCCCAATCCTTTTGGCGGGTATTTTACAGGACAGTCCTATCTGGCAATGCTGACACAGTTAAATGGCGTAGGTGTTGCAAATGTAACTTTTGAACCTGCCTGCCGGAATAACTGGCACATCCATCATGGAGAGAACGGCGGCGGCCAGATTCTGCTCGTTACCGGAGGGCGGGGCTGGTATCAGGAATGGGGAAAAGAAGCACAGGAGCTTCGGGCCGGAGATGTGGTTACAATTCCTGCGGGCGTGAAACATTGGCATGGGGCGGCAAAAGACAGCTGGTTTTCCCATGTGGCCATAGAAGTTCCCGGCGAGGGTACTTCCAATGAATGGCTGGAAGCAGTTTCAGATACGGATTACAGCAAATTGAAGTAGGAGGCAGACAATGAAAGTAATATTTTGATTGTCTATTTTTCACGATGGGGTAACACAGAGTATCCCAATGACGTGGATGCGACGACATCTGCCAGCATTGTGGCAGATGAAGAAAATTACGGAACTACAGAATATATGGCCCGTATGATACGGGAAAATGTCGGCGGTGATCTTCACCTTATCCAAACACAGGAACCTTATCCGACCGATTTTGATGAGCTTCGGGATTTGAACCACAGTGAAATGGCGGAGAATTATCTGCCTGCTTTGGCGGAAAGCAATCTGGATACTTCCAGATATGATACCGTGTTCATCGGCTATCCTGTATGGGCGACAGAAGTTCCGCAGGCCGTACTTTCTTTTTTGAACGAATATGATCTTACCGGAAAAACAGTGGTTCCGTTTTGTACGCATGACGGATACGGAGCAGGCGGCAGTTACGAAACAATCCGTGAGGCCAGCCATGCTGCAGAATCGCCGGATGGTCTGGCGGTTGAAGCAAAAGACGTTCTGACTGCTGAAAATACCGTTGCTGCATGGCTTGAAGAAATTGGTATCAGAGGAAAGAGCGTTGGAACAGAAATGACGGAGACCGCCATTACAATCACGATTGGCGACATCGTGCTTGACGGGGTGATTTATGATACTGCGCTGGCACAGGAAATAAAAGAATATTTTCCCCTCACGATTTCCATGAGTGGTTTTGGAGGGAGGGAATATTATGGCGGTGTAGACTTCTATCCTGCGGCGGAGAATCTGGCGGGCGGAGGAAACACCTTTGACAATGGCGATATTACTTACTGCGAGGCCCATCATAACATGGCGGTTTTTTATGCACAGCCAGAAAATCCCGTGCTTTCCGTGGATGTCATTCCGATTGGCAGAGTGACTTCGGACTTATCTGTTTTTGAAAACCTTGAAAGCCGGGTGGAAATTACCTTCTCACTGGCAGAATAGAGAGTGAACACAAGTTCCTAAGTCAAATATCCATGCAAGCATGGCTGCTTGGCTCGTTGCTTCGCGGGAATAAAAAAATTGGAGGAAAGACCTATGAAAAAAATTGCAGCTTTATTACTTACTCTTTTGATGGCCGTATCCATTACGGCATGTGCCGGGAGCAGTGAACCGGCTGAAACTGGTTCGTCTGACGTGGAGAACAGCGTAGCAGAGGAAATGTCCGAACCGGAAAGCAGCGCAGCAGAATCCGAACAAGAAAACGAGACTTCGCAGCCCGGTGGAACGGAAGAAACGGAGCCTGTGCCTGAAACGGATACCGGGATGGAAGGGGCAAAGGTACTGGTAGCTTATTTCTCTGCCACCAATACAACAGAGGGTGTGGCCAAACATATTGCAAATGGTCTGAACGCAGACCTTTATGAGATTGTCCCGGAGGAACCTTATACAGAAGCAGATCTGAATTATAACGATGATAACAGCCGCAGTACCATTGAAATGAATGACCCTTCCGCACGTCCGGCTATCTCCGGTTCGGTGGAGAACATGGCGCAATACGACATTGTATTTATAGGGTATCCGATTTGGTGGGGCGAAGCGCCAAGAATCGTCAGCACCTTTATGGAAAGTTATGATTTTTCCGGCAAGACGATTGTTCCTTTCTGCACTTCCGGCGGCAGCGGTATTGGTTCCAGCGATTCCAATTTGGAGCAGCTTACCAGTGGCGCTGACTGGCTGGATGGACGGCGGCTGAACGGAAGTGATTCGGAGGAAACGGTTATGGAATGGGTAAACGGTCTTGGGCTGGATGTAAGCGCAGAATAAACGGTCAGCAGAGAGTCAGGGTTTTGCTTTGGCGTTCTGCTCTTAACAGGGAGGAAAGCGGCATGAAAACAAAAATGAAAGTGAAAATGTTCATTGACATTTTGATGACGGTGTTTGTACTCATGCTGATGGCATATCAAGCCACAGGAGAAAAGCTCCATGAATGGCTCGGTACGGGAATGGCTGTATTATTTCTGGCACATAACCTTTTGAATATCCGGTGGTATGGGAGTTTGATGAAAGGAAAATATAGTCTTCTTCGTATTTTTCGGACAGTAATCAACTTTTCTGTTTTTGTAGTAATGCTTGCGCTTGCTTACAGTGGTATTGTTATGTCCCGTCATGTATTTTCCGCACTTCTGATTAATGGTGGAATGGCAGCGGCGAGAGTGCTGCACCTTGCAGGCTCCTACTGGGGATTTGTACTGATGAGCGTTCATCTTGGTCTTCATTGGAGTATGATAACAGGAATGATTTGTAAACATTCCGGCGAAAAAAAATCTGAGGTTCTACGATGGAGCCTCCGGCTGATAGCTGTCCTGATTGCTGCGTATGGAGCAGTTTCCTTCTATCAGGCAGATATTTTGTCCTATATGTTTCTTAAAGTGGAGTTTGCATTTCTTGATTACGAAAAAAGCGCCGCTTTCATCTTTGCAGAATATATGGCGATGATGGGACTGTGGGTGTTTATCGCCTTTTATGTGTCAAAAGTGTTGGGAAAATTATCAGCAGCAAAATTTAAGCGAAAGCGAGGCGAAGGGGCGAAAAATGAAGCAGAAAGCAGAAGCGTTTTCTAACAAGCAATTAAAAGGAATGATTGTCCCGCTGTTTTTCGAGCAGCTTTTGGTTATGCTGGTGGGACTGGCGGATACGCTGGTAATAAGCTATGCGGGAGAGGCAGCCGTTTCCGGTGTTTCTTTGGTAAATCAATTCAATACGATTTTTATCTATCTGTTTACTGCATTGGCATCCGGTGGAGCGGTTGTGATCAGCCAGTATATCGGCAGAAATGAAAAGGGTGCTGCGGGAGCTTCTGCCAGTCAGCTTTTGTTGTTCTCCATCGTTTTTTCGAGTATTGCGGCAGGACTGGTACTGTTGGGAAATAAATGGATATTGCGTCTGATGTTCGGCAAAGTCGAGGATTCCGTCATGGAGGCCTGTGTGACATATCTTCGCATTTCGGCATATTCCTATCCGGCATTGGCGGTTTATAATTCCGGCGCAGCAGTCTATCGCAGCCTTGGGAAAACGAATGTAACCATGTATCTGTCCGTGGTTTCCAATATTGTCAACGTGATTGGAAATCTAATCGGCGTATTTGTGCTTCATGCAGGTGTGGCGGGTGTCGCATATCCTTCTTTCATTGCCCGGACATTTTCGGCTGTGATGATTACATGGCTGTGCTTTCGCAGAAAAAATGAGGTATTTTATCAGTGGGAATGGATTTTTAAGTGGAGCGTTGATTCCATGAGAAAAATTTTGCGGATTGCTGTCCCCAATGGTCTGGAAAACGGCGTATTCCAGTTGGTGAAGGTGGCTCTTAGCAGCATTGTGGCCCTTTTTGGAACTTATCAGATTGCGGCTAACGGAGTGGCGCAAAGCATCTGGTCTTTGGCAGCATTGGCAGGTGTGGCGATGGGGCCGGTATTTATCACAGTGATCGGACAGTGTATGGGAAACCGGGATACGGAAGGAGCGGACTATTATTTCAAAAAGCTGACGAGGATTACGATCCTGCTTTCTACGGCATGGAACCTGATTGTATTTCTTCTGACACCGCTCTTTCTAAGGTTCTATGCACTGGAACCGGAGACAAAGCGGCTTGTTGTCTGGCTGGTGCTGATTCATAATGTATTCAATGCGGCGGCCTTTCCGTTTTCCGGCGCGGTCAGCAATGGGCTTCGGGCGGCGGGGGACGTGAAATTTACCATGTATGTTTCCATTGCGTCCACGATTGCAGGCCGGCTGTTATTGACCTGGCTTCTCGGTGTTGTCCTTGATATGGGAGTTATCGGCATTGCGGCTGCTATGGTATGCGACTGGATGATCCGGGCGGTTATCTTTATTCTGCGGCAAAAGTCCGGCAGATGGAAAAACTTTCAGGTCATTTAAGTGTACTGCATACGGACAAAAATATAAAAATTTTAATTTTAAGGAGGAAATCTTTATGAACAGAAAAATTTTAATAGCTTATTTTTCGGCAAGCGGTGTAACCGCAAAGGCAGCAGAAAAGCTGGCGGAAGCGGCACAGGCCGATCTTTATGAAATCAAACCAAAGATTCCCTATACCCGCGCCGATTTGGACTGGACGGATAAGAAAAGCAGAAGCTCGGTGGAGATGAATGATAAGGCTTCCCGTCCGGCAATCGCAGGCAAGATGGAAAATATGGAGGAATATGACACCGTATTTATCGGTTTTCCGATCTGGTGGTATGTCGCCCCGACGATTATCAATACGTTTCTGGAAAGCTATCATTTTTCCGGAAAGACCATCATTCCTTTTGCGACCTCCGGAGGGAGCGGCATGGGAAGAACAAATGAAAACTTAAAGCCGAGCTGTCCCGGAGCAGTCCTGATGCCGGGAAAAATGTTAAACGGCAGCCTGTCGGAGACGGAACTGAAAAACTGGGTAGAAAATATAGGTTTGTGATTTTGGGAGGTGGAAATCATGCAATACCGTGAATCAGGCGTTTCCGGGCTGAATGTTTCCGGCATTTGTATGGGGTGTATGGGATTTGGCGAGGCGGGAAACGGACAGCATACATGGACGATTGACGAGGAACATTCCCGTGAAATCATCCGCCGGGGTCTGGAATTGGGCGTTAATTTCTTTGACACAGCCATAGGATACCAGAGCGGAACCAGCGAGCAGTATCTTGGACGTGCGCTGCGGGATTATGCAAGGCTGAAATATGACGCTGCCGCAGAGCAGGACGGCGCAATTATCAGAAGGGTTGCGCTCCTTGCAGAGAAAAGAGGCGTTTCTATGACGGAGATTTCTCTTGCATGGCTTATGACAAAAGTAACCTCACCGATAGTCGGCGCAACGAAACTTCATCATGTGGAGGGCGCGGCAAAGGCGGTGGAGCTTAAATTATCGGAAGAAGAAATTTCCTATTTGGAGGAACTTTATATACCTCACAAACTGGTGGGCGTGATGGCGCAGAATACACAGGATACTGCAAAGGAAAGTCATGTGTGGTCTGCAGGGAACCAGAAAATTTGACTGTGGGAGGCGTTGGAATGGAACGATTAAATATTGCGGAAAAGAATCATCAGGACTGGTTCGGAGGTCATTATTTTTCCGATCAGCAATATGATCCTGAATTTGAGGAGATTGTCAGGAAATTTCTTTGTGGTGATGTCCTCGTTCATGGCACATTGTCGAATGTGCAGCGGGCGCTTGTTATGCTTACAGCTTTGACGGCCAGCCAGACATGGAAACCACTTTCAAAATATGTGCTGGCAGCGTTGGACATGGGAGCAGCGCCGGAAGAAATCAAAGAAACGCTGTATCAGTGCGCTCCTTATATTGGCGTGGAAAAGGTAAAATGCGCTCTGGACGAGGTAAATAAAGCCTTTCAGTCTGCCGGGATTGTTTATCCGTTGGAAAAGCAGGCGAAAGTTACGGAAGAAAACAGGTTTGCTAAAGGTCTTGCCGTTCAGCAGGAGATTTTCGGTGAGGACAATATCAAAGCGATGCGCCGTGCTGCACCGCAGGAGTTAAAGCATATTCAGGATTATCTGTCTGCCTATTGCTTTGGCGATTTCTATACAAGAGGAACTTTGGATTTGAAAATGCGGGAACTGGTTACATTCTGTGCGATTTGCTGTCTCGGCGGCTGTGAGCCGCAGGCGAAGGCTCATGCGGGCGCAAACTTAAGCGTGGGCAATACCCGTGAAATGCTGATTGAAGCAATTACCCAATGCCTGCCGTTTATTGGATTTCCGAGGACATTAAATGCGATTTCCTGTATAAATGAAGTAACAGCAGAAAAATAATGGAGGATTGGTATGAGGAAAGCAGTTTCAATACTTCTCCTATGTAGTACGCTGTTTGCCTTGTCCGCCTGCGGTACGGGTAAAGTGGAGGAATCTGCAGGCGGTGGGCTGAAAGATACACAGGAGGCATTATCAGAGGAAAGCGCTCAGGAAATATCCGAAAACATATATCGGAAGTAACATATTGATTGCTTATTTTACATGGGCGGATAATACGAATGTAGAGGATAAGGACGCAGCGGTTCAGTCTGCCATTTCCCATTATGATTCTGTCGGTGATTCGGCAGATTATGATGGAGTGGATGCAACGACATCCGCCAGTGTGCTTCCGCCCGGAAATACCGCACAGATGGCAGAGTGGATTCGGCAGCGGGCAGGAGGGGATTTATTCTCCATTACAGTAACAGAACCATATTCCAGTGATTATGATGAATGTCTTGACCGGGCTGCGGATGAAAAGGCAGAAAATGCCCGCCCGGAGCTGGTGAATCATATTGATAATATGGATGATTACGATGTGGTTTTAATTGTTGTACCATTCTGTGCGCATGGAACCGGAGGGCTTGCAGCCAGCGTCAGGGATATTACGGCGGCCCTCCCTGATTCAGCGGAAGTATTGGAGCCGATTAGCGTTTATAGAGCAGACATTACTTCAGCAGAAACGGCAATTAATAAGTGGCTGGATAATCTCGGCTTTGTTGTTGCAGAAACCAATTCAGAAAGTGTGAAAGAGCGGAAATTAAGAATGATTGTAGACGGTCAGGAGATTGAATTAACGGCAAAAGAATTTGATATATTGGCATTGCTCATTCTCAACCCTCGTCGCGTTTTCACTTATGAGATGATTTCGGACATTGTTTGGAAAGAAGAATATAATGAATATTCCCGTAAAGCAATAAATAATCATATCAGTAATTTACGAAGAAAATTGAAAACCACACCAGACATACCCAATTATATTAAAAGCGTTCATAGTGTTGGATATAAATTTGAACCGCAGGAATAAAAACCAAATAAACTGTTGCTCAAATTAGCTTTAAGAAAAGTAGTAACAATCTTATCTGTAAACAGAATCTTTCGGGAAAAATAAAAGAAATATCCCAAGTATAAGCAGTTATTTCATTATATATGTGAGGCTCTAAGCGCCGTAGTCCGTGAAAAAAGGATTACGGCGCTTTTTCCCTAACATTGAATTGTTATATGATAGAAATTTTTTATTGTATGAACAAGACCAATGATAGCATTGGACAAGCTGTTTGTAAATTTTTTGTGAACTTTTCGTATAGGGGACGCCGTTTTCCCTCTAAAAATGTACTGAATAGCAGGGGGATATATCTCAGACCGCCAGAAAGAAGGCATGCCTATCCAAAATAAAATACCGACTATGACTTACTCACAATACCGTAAGGCAAGAAAGCTGGTGCATGAATGCTGCAACTATGACAACGGGATCTGTATCGCACTGGACAACGGGGAAGGATGCGTCTGTGTCCAGAGTATTTCCTATTCGCTGATCTGCAAATGGTTCCGTATTGCCGTCCTTCCATTGGACAGGCCGCTGGAAACAGAACTGCTGTATCGGATCAGCATGAAACGCTGTGATGTCTGCGGGCAGCCATTCCTTCCCGGTTCCAACCGGGCAAAATACTGTAAGCCCTGTGCTTCAAAAATCCACCGCAGGCAGAAAACAGAAAGCGGAAGAAAAAGAAGGCTCTTGTGTGGACAATTAGAATCAAAAAAGAGTTGATGATACAGGCTCTGCAGACAGCGGTCAGAGGGTATGAGGGATAAATCCCTTATGCCTCCCGAAATCAGATTTTTAACTGTCCATAACACTTATTGAACCTAAAAGGGATTTTCAGAGACTGGAAAAGCTGACCTTCCGGACGAACCGAACCCGGCATTTCAGACGATGGATTTTTCGACGCTTTTGGCAGCCCATATTCAGACGGAAATGAAAGAGAAAAAAGTTAATTACAAAATAATCAATATCAATCAAATCAACCCGCGGATGGATTGATGGAAAGGAAGATATATGCAGAAATATGAATTAAGTCCCTACAAGAATGGTACTGCTGTACCGGCATATCTCCCACTCCCCCGTTTTCTCGTATCAATGGATTTATCCAATGACGCCAAAATATTGTATGCCCTTCTCTTTGACCGGGCGGGCATATCCAGCGAAAACGGGTACATAGAGCCGGATGGAAGGATACGTCTTTATTTCACCTTGGAAGAAGCAATGGAAAAACTCCACAGGAGCCGCCAGGTGGCAACCCGTGCTTTTCAGAAACTGGAAAGAAACAACCTGATTGTACGCAGGAAACAGGGGCTTTGCAGACCGGCGGTAATTACGTTAAACATTCTTTCAGTTAAAAAGGGGGACAGTCTGCATGAGTGACAAAACGGATATTTGAGAGGACGCAGCCTGCAATCATTGAATAATGTATTCAGGGGACACTGACCTACGTCCGCTTGTTCCGGGATGATTTTACACAGGAAATGCTGGCACAAGACGAAGCCGGCCGGAAAGCGGAATTGATGCAAAAGCGGAAAGCGCTCTCCGGGGCACAGAAACGTATGGAAGATTTGGACAAGATCATTCAAAGGCTCTATGAGGATTCGGTCCTCGGCAAGCTGAGCGACCTTCGTTTCCAAAAACTTTCGGCACAATATGAATCAGAACAGGCGGAAATCCGGCAGCTTGCTGTTTTGCTGGAACGAGAGATTGAGAACGAGGCCGGACAGATTGCCGATGTGGGGCGTTTCCTCAAGTTGGCGGACAGGTATTCCGATTTACAAGAACTGGACGCTTCCATGGTGAATGAGCTGATTCACAGGATTGCATCCTTTTTCTTCATCCAATTTTCCTGTGCATTAATTGATGTAGGTACTATTCGCAACCTGCTCTACAAACATCTGACTTTGATCCCCGCTGTAAACTCTGCGGCTGGTCAGCACACTTAGCTTCCCGCCGGAATCATCTACAACCTGCGTGTCAATCTCTACAAACGAATCATCGGTCTTTGTTCCCCAGATATCTACCGTCAAAATATCATTTTCATAAATGATGTCAATCCGTATGGGATATTCTTTATTATTGCCAATCTTAAAATCCAAAACATCCCATGCCACGGCTGCATCCATACCCGCGTCAATATAGCTGGAAACAAATTCATGCTCCCATCTTTCTTTGATATCCAGATTCGCATACAGGGCCGCAGCAAATATAGTTGACGACACCTGACAGATTCCGCCGCCGTAAGCCTGAATAACTGTTCCATCCAAAGTAGCGTTTGCCAGCTTATAGCCTGTTTCCGCCGTTTGTTCCCCTACCGTATTGTTATAAGAGAAAATATCTCCGCTTAAAAGAATCGCGCCGTCGCATTTTGACACCGCAAGGCTTATATTATCCTTACGGTTATCGGTTCCCCTGACCTCTGTACTATAGGAAGCCAGCCTGTCTATAAATAAATGCTCCCTTAAATCTTCTGTCGTAATCTCCGGCTCTTCCCGTATAAGTTCTACTGTAACCCTGCTTCCCTCTTCTGCCGTCTCCAGCGCTTTACGGGCAGTTGCTTTGTCGAACCGTATTCCCGCCTCAGCTTCTTTGATTTCATAATTATTTGCCGGATCAAGCGCAGCGTTTTTCGGAGTTTTACAAATCTCCTGATAAACCGAATCAAGATCAACCTCTTCTACTTTTCCGGCAGACACAGGACATTCCACTACCCTGCCATCGTTTGCTAGAATCGCCGCTTTCAGTTCTTCCTTCAGCTTATCAATGTCGGCTTCCTCGCCCGCTGTTCCCATCGTAAAGATCAAACTATCCTGTTCCACCCGGTACGCCGTCTGCTTTGTTGTCCCTTCTTCAGAAAGGCCGCTGGTTTTTACCGCCTCCTCCAGCGCTTCCTCGCTCTTTAGCGCTGCAGAAGGCTCTATGCTATTCCCCACAAGATACGATTTGATCAAAAAATACCCTCTGGTTAAAAATGCGCCTCGAACCGGCTTTTGGAGTTCTTCTACAGCCGGCTGGTATTCCCACTCTACTGCACTTCCAACATCCACCGAATACTCCCTCTCTGCAAAACGGACGGGGACTGTCATCGTGCCTTGGCTTAATGTTTCCTCGTTCCTCAATAAGCCGACCGCATCCTGTACTTTCATTCCGCTGACATCAATTCCATTTGCCAAAGTACGCGGCAGCACTTTTTCCCCATCCACTGCCGCACAGCAGACAAGATAACCAGCGGCAAGAATCGCTGCTGCCACAAGAGGCATTATCATGCGTTTCATCAAAGATTTCTCCTTTATCGTTCTTGTTTTACGCCCTTTATTACATGATAACATCTCTTCACTGTAAGCGTCAAAGCATTTCCATTTCAACTAACGTGCATTCTCCTCTACTCCCGGATCTTCTGCCCTTTTAAGCTCACGCAGGAATTAAGGTAGGACACTGTAACAACCATCCAGATCACAGCCACCATCACGATTGCCATAATTCCCGTATTGAAGAATAAATGACCCAGCATAACAAGAAGAAGCAGTATCGGAATCGCCTTGCTCGTCTGTATATATGATTTGTACGCGCTTCTGTAAATCACTTCTTTCTCCGCTTCGTCGCAGTTCTCCAGCCACTGCTCCCGAAACTTTCTTGATGAAGGATCTCCCATTTTCTCCGGGTGCGCTGTCTGAACCGTCTTGACAAAACGCACTTGCCAGAAGCCGTCATATACATAACAGACCAGAAATACCACGCATGCCGCCAGCATATTCACTCCATTTCCCTCTCCGATATACTTTATTGAATATCCCACAGACAATACCAAAATACACAGCACCTGAGATATAAGATTCACAACTGTTCCATAAGCCCCCGTCTTTTCTTCTTCATATTCCCATCTGTCACACTCCTCATCCTCCATCTCAAGGATTTTACCGCATATCATTTTCTGCTTTCTTAAATTAATCTCCCCGTAGATAACCGATATTATGGTAATCGCCGCCAGCGCCGGAACCATCATCCGCTGAATCCCCTCCAGTACATAAGAAGCCCCGGCTTCAATGCCCTCCCCCATACTGCCTTCAAGCATCACAAATGCAGCTGCTCCAAGTATCCCTCCGCCGATTGCCGAAACCAGCATATAAAGTCCCATCTTTTTATATGAATTTAACCTTTTAACGTTCCTATCCTTCATCATCTTATTCATCCTCCTCATAATATACAAATATATCTTCTACCGTTACCCTGCAAATCTTTGCAAGCTTCAATGCCAGCGTCACCGACGGCGAATAGTCGCCTCTCTCAATCAGACTGATGGTCTGTCTGGACACTCCTGCCAGCCTGCCAAGTTCCGTCTGGTTAATCCCCAGTTCAGATCGGTATTTTTTCAAATGATTCAATAATGCCACCCCATCATCTCCCTGCTTCTTTTCTTAGACGTCTATCTTGACAACTTTTCTTGTCAATTACAATATATCACTGACAACTTTCCTTGTCAATACGAAATGACAACTTTTTTTGTCATACAGTCCGACAGACTAACGCCGCAGAATAAAGAATATGCCTTGGCGCATTCTCGCCGGGCGCGGCCGCCTGCGGCATATTTCTTCTTCGCGCAAGCGCGCATCCTCCCGGAAGGTTTTATGACGCTGGGAAGGAAGTTTCCAATATCATAAAAAGCAGCCGGTCTAAACCTGGCTGCTCTTAATATATCGTTTTTATTCCTTTTTTTCTCTGTCATAGCTCTTCTTCTCCTGCTTTCTGGGCCTGCCAAACATTCTTCTACGCTCCTTACTCCCGAAACATCCGATAAAATCTTCCTGCGTCCTCAGACGACTGCCTCCAGCCATATTTCCTTAAATCTACTTTCCAGCCTTTGTCCGTGAGACGGACTTCCACGCCCTCCTTCTCCAGCATCCGCTTCTGCAGGTCCGGCGCCGCAAATGCATTGGCGCCGCTTAAGATTCCTCTGGCATTCACAATACGATGCGCCGGTATCCCCTCTCCGGCTCTTCCCATCCGCAGGGCATATCCAACCTGTCTGGAATTGTCCGGTTTCCCGCACAATAGCGCTATCTGTCCGTAAGTTGCCGCCCGGCCATAGGGAATCTCAAGGCATACCCGCCTGACTCTCTCATAAAAATCCATATCTTTTACAGCAGCTTACTCCAGTCTGCTTCCCTGAATCCAACCTTCACATCTGACTCCATTACCAAAAGCGGTCTCTTCACCAGCATGCCGTCCGTTGCCAGAAGCGCGGCCTGTTCCTTCTCGGACATCCCCGGCAATTTATCTTTCAATCCCATCTCGCGGTAAAGCATTCCGCTGGTATTAAAAAACCGTTTTACCGGAAGGCCGCTGCGCTTAATCCATTCTGTCAGTTCTTCCTCCGTCGGGTTCTCCTCCTTAATATTCCTCGATTCATACTCTATTCCGTGGTCTTTCAGCCATTTCTCCGCCTTCTTACAGGTCGTACATTTTGGATAATTCACAAACAACATACCACACTTCCTCCTGTCTATTCCGCGTCTTTTGCATCTGCTATTCCAGTTCTTTCAGGATCGAATGCCCAATCGTATTTTCTGGCATCCGAACGCCGAAGTTCTCCGCAATCGTCGCCCCGATAACCGCAAAGGTATCCTGCTCCGGTATCTTCCCGCCTTCCTTCATGGTCTTAGAATACGCCAGAAACGGCGCATACTCTCTGGTATGGTCAGTTCCGGTATACGTGGGGTCATTTCCGTGATCCGCCGTCAAAATCAGCAGGTCGTCCTCTCTTAATTCTTCTAAAAGCACGCCCAGATTCTTATCGAACTTCTCAATCTCTTCTCCATACCCTTGCGGATTCCTTCTATGGCCCCACAGAGCATCAAAATCTACCAGATTCGTAAAGCAGAGTCCATGGAAATCCCTCCTGCAGATATCAATCGTCTGCTCCATGCCATGAACCGAACTGTTCGAACGGTTTGTCTCAGTAATTCCCTCGCCGCAGAAAATATCATTGATCTTTCCTACGCCGATCACATCGAGCCCCTCGTCCTTCATAGCGTTTAAAACGGTTCTTCCAGTTGGCTTCAGCGCGTAATCGTGGCGGTTGCTGGTACGCTTGAACTCGCCCTTTTTCTTACCCACATAGGGCCTTGCTATAATCCTTCCCACACGCCATTCATCTTTCATGGTCAGCTCTCTTGCAACCTCGCAGCAGCGGTACAAATTCGCAAGATCAAAGGTTTCTTCATTTCCACAGATCTGGAGTACGGAATCCGCCGACGTATAGACGATCATCGCCCCCGTCTGTATCTCTTCCTCTCCCAGTTCCTCGATAATCTCCGTTCCGCTGGCGCTTTTATTCCCAATAACCCGCTTCCCACAGCGTTTCTCAAGCTCCTCAATCAATTCCTTCGGAAATCCCGTCTCCGTAAATGTGATAAACGGCTTCTCTGTATAAATTCCCATCATCTCCCAGTGCCCGGTCATAGTATCCTTGCCGTTGCTGGTCTCGCCCAGCGCCGTATACCGGGCCATAGGCCGTTTTACCGGCTGCATATCTCCCGCCGGATGAAGGTTCACCAAACCAAGCTTCTGCAGATTGGGGATCTTTAAGGCGCCCATAGTCTTTAAAATATTTCCAAAGGTATCCGCGCCCACATCCCCGAATCTCTCCGCATCCGGCAGATGGCCGATTCCCAGCGAATCCAGCACCACGACAAATATTCTGTTATAATTTTTCATTCTGATTTTCCCTACCTTTCCTGCCCTAACGCGCCGGCGCTTTCATAAATCGCTGTACCGGCGCGCTATCTATCGTATAATTTTAACAGCCTGTCTTTTACACTGTCATCTGCAAACAATGTATCTACTGCGTTTTTCATCACCTGTATAATTTCGCCGTCAGTAATTCCATATGCCCTCTGTACAAATTCCAATTCTTTTGACAGTGTTGTATTGCTGACCGTCCGGTTATCTGTATTGATCGTCACCGCAAGCCCCGCGTTTAAAAATTCCCTCAGCGGATACCCGGAAGGTTCTTCTACCGCTCTGGTCTGGAGATTACTGATCGGGCACATTTCAATTCCGATTCGCTTCTCCCTGCAGAGCTGCTGCACCTTCCCATTCCCCCGCATGGCAATGCCGTGGCCGATGCGTCCGGCTCCCGCGGCTATTGCATCTTCGATATTTTGTACATTGCCGCATTCTCCCGCGTGTATCGTAAATGGCAGCCCCAGCTTCCGAACCTCTGCAAACAAATTCCGAAAGCGGCTCATCGGAAAAAGCGCCTCCGCTCCCGCAAGGTCTCCCGCGCAGACTCCTTCTCCTAAAAATTCTCTTGCCGAGCGGAACATCCTAAGATTGGTCTCCTCGCCGTGATGCCTCATAGCGCATACGATCACATTATACTCTACGCCAAATTCCTGCTTCCCCTTTTCAAGCCCTGTAAGAAGAGATTCAAGAACCCGGTCCAGACTTAAGGATTCATGGATCGGGTTCAGCGGCGCAAACCGCACCTCTGTATATACAACATTTTCTTCTTTTATCTGGCTGATAAAGTCATAGCCTGCATCCTCAAGCCCTTTTGCATCTTCAATGCAGCTGCAGGGCAGAAGGAATTTATCCAGATATTCATTCAAACTGGCGCAGCCTTCCGGCACATGAAGCTCTAAATCCCGCACCTTCCGCCCAGTCCTTTTTTCCACAAAAGCTTTGGACAGGGAACCGTCCAGATGGCAGTGCTGCTCAATTTTAGGCAGTTTTATCAGTTCTTCTAACTTCATAATTCTTAATCCGCCTTATACAGCATTTTCTTCTCCAAATTCTCCGGTCCAAATCCCATCGGCAGCAGTTCTTCCAAAGTAAATACCCGGTAATCCTTCTGGGTTTTCGCCAAAATAACCTCGAAAGAAGCCCCGCAGAACTCCCTCATAACCTGTCTGCATACCCCACAGGGCGCACAGTAATCCAAACTCTCTGCGGTCTCATTTCCTCCGGCTATCGCAATCGCTGCAAACTCCCGCTTCCCATCGCCGACCGCATGAAAAAACGCCGTTCTTTCCGCACAATTCGAGGGAGTATAGGCTGCATTTTCAATATTGCAGCCTGTATAAATACTTCCATCCTTACATAAAAGCGCCGCCCCTACGGCAAAATGTGAATAAGGGACATAGGCCCTTGCTCTCATTTCCAGCGCCCGTTTGCATAAACCTTCTCTATCAATCATGATTTTCACCTACTTTGACTTCATATATGGCTTGCCGTTGGCCGCCGGAACTCTAGACTGTCCCACAAATAATACCAGAGCAAGAATCGTCACAACATACGGAATCATGGAAATCAGGTTCGGCGATACCACGTTGCTTCCTCCAAGGAGCGCCTTCACTCCATTGCAGAAGCCGAACAGCAGACACGCTTTCATAGAACCAACTGGATCGAACTTTCCGAAAATTACTGCGGCGATCGCAATAAAGCCCTGTCCTACAATGACGCTCGGCCTGAACTGGCTTACGGTTGCCAGCGTTACAAAGGCTCCACCGAGTCCTGCTAAGAATCCTGACAGGATTACGCAGATATAGCGGGTGCGGAACACATTAATCCCCAGAGTTTCGCAAGCCTGCGGATGCTCGCCTACCGCGCGCAGGCGCATGCCAAACTTCGTTTTATAAAATACGAACCCTATCAGTATAGCCAGCGCGAAACACAGATATGCAACCGGGTAGGTACAAAGTACGTTATATAAAAACGAGCCGGACTTAAATACTCCGTTAAACATCTTCGGAAGCTTTGCAGCCGTATCCAGAGCCGGAGAATCCGAAGAGTTATCAAACATTGCTTTACACAAAAACACAGCAAGACCCGGCGCAAGGAAATTAATCGCAGTCCCCGCAATGGTCTGATCTGCGCCAAAGCTTACGCACGCTACCGCATGGATCACTCCGAAAGCGGCTCCCGCAAGCCCGCCGCACAGGAAACCTACCCAGCCGTTCCCGGTAAAATACGCCACAACAGCCCCGGTAAACGCCCCGATGGTCATCATTCCTTCAATTCCGATATTGATAACGCCGCTCCTTTCTGAAAAGCAGGATCCAAGCGCCGCAAACATAAGCGGAGGCGTTGCAATCAGCATTGCATTAATTAGCAGTCCTAAATCTTTAATCAATACATCCATTCTAGTTACCTCCCTCTTTCTTATGAAGCCTCTTTGACACGATCATCTTAAAGATATGAGAGATCGCTATAAAAAGGATAATCGTTCCCATAATGATATCTACGACCTCAGAAGGCGCATTCACAAGGCTGAGCTTTGTTCCGCCGTACTTCATCGCCCCGTAGAACAGGCCAGCAAAAATACAGCCGATGGGATTTGAGGACGCGATCAGCGCCACGGTAATTCCCTGAAATCCGAACTGTTCCTGACTTGCAAACTGACTGATACGCCCGGACATGCCAAGCACCTGTACTGCTCCGCCAAGTCCAGCCAGCGCGCCTGATATAGACATCGCCGTCAGGAAATTCCTGCTGGTATTAATGCCGCCGTACTCTGCCGCGCTTTTGCTGAAGCCTACCGCGCGAAGCTGATAGCCAAGGGTTGTCTTATTCATAATGAACCAGATTAAAACAGCCGCCCCAATCGCCAAAAATATTCCCCAGTTTGCAGCGCTGCAGCGCGTCGCCGCTACAATCCCGTCCGGCAGCTTCATTCTTGCCGTATCTGCAATATCCTTGGTGGCTTCTCCGCCGCCGCTCCTGTGAATGGACTTAAGGTTCACCACATAATTGGACAAATAGAAGGCAATCCAGTTAAACATAATATAAGAAAGAACCTCATGCACTCCTCTTTTTACCTTCAGAACACCTACGATGGCGCCCCATAAGCCTCCGGCAGCCATAGCCGCCAGAATACAAAGCAGCACATGAACCGGTCCTGGCGCTTTAACCAGAATACCTACCGCGCAGGCCGCAAGGGAACCCACAACAAACTGACCCTCCGCGCCGATATTAAATACGCCTGTCTTAAATGAAAAAGCAACGCTCAATCCAGTAAAAATTAACGGACTCGCATAAACAATGCTCCACACAATATACTTGGTCTGTCCGAACACGCCGTCCGCAAGCTTTCCGTAAGCCTCGCCCGGGCTGATGCCGGCCGCAAGAAGCAGCG
Organism: uncultured Dorea sp.; assembly: GCA_910584095.1. GTDB lineage: Bacteria > Bacillota > Clostridia > Lachnospirales > Lachnospiraceae > Claveliimonas. The sequence continues at coordinate 174,751 of CAJTYU010000001.1, forward strand.
CGGCGCCCACGATAAAGCCAATAATGATGGATAGGAATACATACACCGCATTCCCCTTTAAAATGCTGTTTTTCTTATTCATCCTTCGTACCTCCCGCCATCATGAATCCAAGTTCCTTCTCATCCGCATCGGCTCCGGCCACGCTTCCCACGATCCTGCCGTCAAAAATAACCTCAATCCGGTCGGACAAATCCATAATCTCATCCAGTTCAAAGGAAACCAGAAGTACCGCTCTGTTTTTATTTCTCTGCTCCACCAGATATTTGTGTACAAACTCAATTGCGCCCACGTCCAGACCGCGGGTAGGATTTACCGCGATCAGAAGCTCCGAGTCATTGGTCACTTCTCTCGCAATAATCACCTTCTGCTGATTACCTCCGGAAAGCTGGCCCGCATGGCGGTTCTCACAGCCTGAAGGCCGGATATCAAACTTCTCGATCATTTCCGAAGCAAACTGCTGTATTGCATCCTTTTTCAAAATTCCTTTATTTGAAAACTGTTTTTCTCCGAAATTCTGCAGGATCAGATTCTCAGCCACGGTAAAATCAAGCACAAGTCCGTGCTTCTGACGGTCCTCCGGAATACTGGTGATTCCATGGTCAAAAGTCTCTCTCGGCGTCTTGTTGAATAAATCCACGCCCTTCATCAGCACCTGTCCGGACTCTCCCTTACGAAGTCCGGTGAGAATCTCCACAAGCTCTGTCTGCCCGTTGCCGTCCACGCCTGCAAGACCCACGATCTCGCCCTGCCTTACGCTTATATTCAGCCCGTTTAGGATCTCTACGCCCCGGTAATCCTTCGCCTTCAGATCCTTCACCTCTAGAACGACCTCTCCCGGCGTCATCTCTTTCTTATCTACAGAGAAGGCAACGTCCCGTCCTACCATCATGGCCGCCAAATCGTTCTCGCTGCACTCTGCCACATCAACCGTATCAATATACTTTCCGGACCGGATAATCGTACAATGGTCTGCCGATGCTTTGATCTCCTTCAGCTTATGGGTAATGATGATAACCGACTTCCCATCGGCTGTCAGATTATGGATAATATCAATCAGCTCATTAATCTCCTGCGGCGTCAAGGATGCCGTGGGTTCATCTAAGATCAATAGATTCGCACCTCTGTACAGTACCTTCAAAATCTCAACTCTCTGCTGCATTCCGACGGAAATATCCTCCACCTTCGCATCCGGGTCAACCATCAGATTGTACTGCTCGGAAAGCTGTTTGATCTTCTCTCTCGCCGACTTGATATCCACAGTCACGCCGCTGCCCGGCTCCATACCCAGCACAATATTCTCTGTAACGGTAAAAGGAGGGATCAGCATAAAATGCTGATGTACCATTCCGATTCCCAGATCGATGGCCTTCTGGGGGCCGTCAATCTTAACCTCTTTTCCGTCATAGAAAATCGTACCCGATGTGGGCGGATACATCCCATACAGTACGTTCATAAGCGTACTCTTTCCCGCACCGTTTTCTCCAAGGATCGCATGTACCTCTCCCTTGTGTACCGTTAAATTAATATGGTCATTTGCTGTAAAATCACCAAATTTCTTAACAATATCCTTCATCTGGAGAACTACATGGTCCTGATTCATGTTGCTTGCCTTGTCCACTTTTGTTCCTCCTCTTTGAGTAAAATCCGCGCTGTTCCCTCTATAATTAAATCACAATCACATCCCGAAGCCCTTCATCCCTCACAATACCAGCAAGGCTCTCCATCACTTCATCCGCAGGACTCTGATAGACTGCATATTGTTCTCTTACACCAATCTGCCGGTATCGGATCAATTTATACCGGATCTCCCCGTAAACCAGATAGGGCTTCAGCAGTCTGGCCGTCTCCCTGACTGTCTGCTCATAATCAAACAGGCCCGGGACCACTACGGTCCGCACCTCATAAAGCTTTCCGGCTGCCGCCAGTTCTCTGGCATTCTTTCTTACCATCCTCCCGGATTCTCCCGTCACTTTCCTGTGTTCTTCCTCATCCCATGCCTTTACATCCAGCATCACTCCGTCCATCGCATCCATAAGCTTTGGATGCTCTGCAAAATCCAGCGTACCGTTGCTGTCGATCAGCCTTCCCAGTCCTTCTTTTCTGCACAGTTCAAACAACTCTTCAAGAAATTCCGGATACAAGGTACACTCTCCGCCCGACACGGTGATACCCCGTATAAACGGAACCTGCTTCTTAATCTCTGCCATCACTTCTTCCGGCGTCATATGGCGGATCCTCGGGCTGCACCCGAACCTGCAGATACGGATACAGGTATCGCAGCCTGCACAAGCCGCCGGGTCAAACACCACCCGTCCGTCCCTGTTCTCTAATGCCTTCGCCGGACATTTCTCCACACATTCCATACAGCCGGTACACAGATTCCTAGTCTCCGGGTTATGGCAGTATCTGCAGTCAAAATTGCACCCCTGAAGAAATACTGCCGTCCGGTTCCCCGGCCCGTCTACCGAACTGAATGGAATGATCTTATTGATCGGCACCCGCATCGCTTACCGGATCTTCCTTTCCAAAATCTTGCCATTGTGCTTCGCTCCCATTCCAAGGGCCGTCGTATCCTGAAGCACATTCTGACCCTTCTCCAGCTTCTCGATCTCCGACCGCTTCACCAGATATCCCGTGATACGGATCACGTCACTGTCAGAAGAATAGAAGGACAGATACCTGAGATTCTCCTTAAACGCTCCCTTTATAATATCCAGAACAAATTCCGGATTCTTATGGACCGTCATGTCGATCGGGAAAATGTCTCCCGTCCCCGACGGAAAATATTTGTGGAAATTACTGCAGTGTCTTAAATGGTCGATAAGCTCCTCCGGCTCCTCGCCGATAGGGATTCTTGTTCCTGGACTTACATTCAGATCGCTGGCAATCCCCACCTGTGCATGCAGCAGAAAATGTCCGCCGGTAATCTCACAGTACGGATTCACATGCTCCTGATTGAACGCGTCAATCTGATTCATAATCTCCACGCCCAGCTTATCCGCCTCTTTGTCATGTCCAAATCTTCCCGTCTTTCCTTCCTTCTCCATCAAGATATTTACACACTCTGCAAGACCCACCATGCCAAACATAGCCGTGAACCGCTCTCTCCGTATAAACCCTTCCTTAGCAAGGAAATTATTCTCAAAGAATCCGCTCTCTTCCACCTCAAAACGAATCCTCTCATCCATATATTCCGCCATGATCCGGCAGACGTACGGAAGCTGATTCTTCTTAAAGTCCTCCACATTCTCCGCACGCTTTGCAATATTCCCCAAGATCAGGCGGACCAGCGTATAGGAACCGCCGCCCATCTTAAGACCGTTATAGCAGCTTGCAATCACATAGTCCTCTCCCAGTTCGCTCTTAAACATTGCATGGTTGGCAAAACTCGGCTTCGCACTATGCAGCGCCGCATTGATTCCGCAAAGCGCAAAATCATCCGGCGTGATACTTTCGTCATACTTCATGGAAATATTCGGCACCGCATGCTCTAACTCGGCTTCCGCCTCCAAAATAATCCTTCCCGCCTTCGTCGCCTTCGGTCCCACATTCGCATGAGAGAAGGAATCTAAGATCGTACGGTCCATCTGGGTCATGAACAGTTTGATCAGCTTCTTTGCCTGCGCCTCGTCCACATCATTAATAAACGGCTCTAACAGTTCGTCCAAAGCTCCCACGTATACTGGAAAATTAGTAACGCTCGGCACATGCCGATAAAAAATCTGCAGAGCGTTCAGCGCCTCATACAAATCCTTCGGCGGCTCCAATTGAAGAAATTCACTGCCTTCCCTCATGAATTTTCCATAATCAGGAATGATGTATCTGGGCCGCAGCGGCGCATGCCCCTCCGCCAGATCGCAGATACACTGCTTATCAATGGGCTGGTTCAGCAGTTCATCCAAACCTTCCGGAAGATCCAATACCTCCAGCAGGGAATCTGCAAGGTTCGTCATCGTCGTCAATTTCTGCTCATGTGTCAGTGTCGGTGATTTTACAGTCTCAAGCATCTCCTCCCTTGTAGCGTTTACCCGGGACATCTCAATATCTCTCACAACTGCACACTCCTTTCTTCCTCCATACTATGCCGTAACGAACATTAGTAGTTCGTTACGTATGCCTTATATTGATAACATAGGGACAGATCCTTACGGACTCTGCCCCTATCTTATACATCCTGTGTTATCTGTACATTACTCAGCTAACTTATAGATGCCTGCTCCGTATTTGCCTTCAAAATCATCCTTTGTCTTTGGAACTACTACATCGCCGCTGATAATGGAATCTTTCACTTCATTTACTGCAGCGATCACATCCTCGGTAAGATTATCTGTAGTAGGAGCGATATCAACGCCTGCCTCCTCCAGAGTATAGGTCTTAACTCCGCTCTCAAACGCGCCGTCAAGCACAGCCTTTGCCTCGTCATAGCAAGCATTGTCTACACGCTTCAGGGCAGAAGTAAGAATTGTCTCGGGAGCGATCACGCTCTGGTCAGAGTCAACGCCGATCGCCCAGATCTTAGCCTCTTTACAGGCGTCGATAACGCCAAGTCCTGTTCCGCCGGCTGCGTGGAAGATCACGTCGGCGCCGTCAGCGATCATATTGTTTGCCGCCGTCTTGCCTGCTGCCGTATCAGAAAAGCTGTTTGCATTTGCCTGCAGAACCTCTACGTCCGGATTGGCGTCAATCGCACCTGCGCAGTAGCCATATCCAAACTCATTCATAGTATCGGTAGACATACCCAATACAAAGCCGACCTTGTTCGTCTCGGTGGTAAGGCCTGCCACATATCCTACAAGGTAAGAAGCCTGGCATTGTTCAAACATCAGGCATGCCACGTTGTCAAGGTCTGCATTAGCCGCATCGTCAACAATTGCAAAGTTCATATCCGGATTTGCTGTTGCCTCTTCCTTCAATGCGTCTGCAAGCTGATATCCGATACAGATAATCAGATCATATTCTTCGTCCACAAAGGTCTCGATATTCGGAATATAGTCTGCATCTGTGGAAGACTCCAGATACTTAACTGTAATGCCAAATTCATCTGCCGCCCTAGAAACGCCTTCCCATGCCGACTGGTTAAAGGAACCGTCATTTACGCCGCCCGTATCCGTAACGATACCAACCTTCACCTCAGAAGCATCCTTTCCGTCCGCCGCATCATCAGAACCGCCCTCGTCTGAGCCGCCGCATGCTGCAAGTGAGAATACCATTGCAGCAGCCAATAATCCTGCTAATAATTTCTTTTTCATAATCTTTCCCTTTCTGAATCCTCTTTGTAGAATCCCCGTTACTGTTTGTCCTGTTCAATTAAGATACGCATTGCCTCCACTGCCGCGTCAATCGCGCCTCTTGTCTCATGAACCTGCAGGTTCTCAAGTCCTGCAGCCTCTCTTTCCTGATTAGCAACCACCAAAAGCACCGTCCCGACACGAACCCTCAGACAGCTTCCCACGATAAATAATGCCGCAGACTCCATCTCAGAAGCCAATGCCCCGCATCCAATCCACGCTTTCCACTTATTCTGAAGTTCATAGCTCACCGGCTTCTTCTCCGGTTCATGCTGACCATAAAAAGAGTCTTTACATTGTACAACGCCGATATGGCTGACTGCGTGAAGCCGGTCCGCCGCTTCTTTCAGCGCGTTCACCACCTGAATGTCCGCCACCGCCGGATACTCGATGGGCGCATACTCCCTAGTGGTTCCTTCCATGCGGACTGCTCCGCTTGCGATCACCAGATCACCGCCCTGTACATCCAGCTGCATCCCGCCGCAGGTTCCTACCCGGATAAAGGTTCTTGCCCCGCACCGGTACAGTTCCTCCATAGCGATGGATGCCGACGGCCCGCCGATTCCGGTGGAGGTTACGCTCACCTTCACTCCGTCCAGACAGCCGGTATAAGTCACAAACTCACGGCTGTCTGCAACAAGCTTCGCGTCATCCAGAAACTGTGCGATCAGTTTACAGCGTTTAGGGTCGCCTGGCAGCAGCACATACTCTCCTACATCCTCTGGTTTCGTCTGAATATGGTACTGTACTCCCGCGCCTTCCGTATAGTCAATCATAGTCATCCCTCCTCTGCTGATAAAAAAGAGAATAAAGATACATCTCTCATATCTCTATTCCCATCCATCACACCTGTTGTTCCTGAAGCAGGCTGTCAATCTTCGTCCTGACAAGGTCAAATGCAACCGGATTCTTGCCGCTGTTTATGACAATATCCGCGGTAGCTCTCGTAGGTTCCACATAGATATAGTGCATGGGCTTCACACTCTGAAGATACTGGTTGATCACACTGTCGATATCGCGTCCCCGCTCCTTCACATCCCGGGTAAGCCGCCTGAGTATCCGCTCGTCTGCGTCCGCTTCCACATAAATCTTAATATCCAAAAGTTCTCTAAGACCCGGGTCCTGAAGAACCATGATCCCCTCCAGAAGTATGATCTTATTCGGACGGATCTCTATTGTCTCATCCTTGCGGTTATGCACCGTATAATCATATACCGGACCAAAAACAGGCTCGCCTCTCTTTAACGACTTGATGTGCTCGATCAGCATGTCCGTCTCCAGAGACCCCGGATGGTCATAGTTAATATTCCTGCGCTCCTCCAGAGACAGATGGTCGTTCCGCCTGTAATAATTGTCATGATAAATTACAGTGACCTTATCCCCATACAAATCACGCAGTTTATTTGTGAAAGTAGACTTTCCTGAGCCAGAACCACCGGCTATTCCGATAACGATACAATCCATGCCCTGAATCTCCATTTTCCCGTCAGATACCTGCCATCCGCTTTGCTATCAGCGTTACAATTAACAATTTCATTTTAACATACCTATTTCGACAAGTAAAGAAGAATCGCAAATCAAAAGAAATGACATAATTTCAATATACATTTTCCTTTTTTCAATACTAATTGACAATTCAACTAATTTAAGAAATAATAAATTCACTAATATTACAAGGAGCTTGCCATGTACCACTATTATATGTTTAACAAGCCCTACGGCTGTGTCTGCGCACGCAGAGACGACCGTTATCCCACCGTTATGGACTATTTTACAGCGTTGAATAATGAAAATCTCTCCCCCGCCGGAAGGCTTGACCGAGCTACCGAAGGGCTTCTTTTCATTACCGACGACGGCGTATGGAATCAGGAAATGACCCATCCCAGCCATAAGAAGGAAAAAACCTACGAATTTGCCGCTATGGGGACTCTGTCACCCGAGGATATCCGTCAATTAGAAAACGGTCTATTATTAAAGGGCGCCCGCGCCCTGACCGCTCCGGCCAGAGTACGTATCGCCAGAACCTCCGTCCTGTCTGACGTCCTGCCTTCCCTGCATCCTGAAATTCAGGAGAAAAGCCGACACAACCGCCCGGACCACCCGGTAGTTTTTGGACAGATTACCATTACAGAAGGAAAAAAGCACCAGATCCGCCGTATGTTAAAAGCGGTCCGATGCTGTGTTATTTCGTTAAAACGCATTTCTATTGATTCCATCTCTTTAGATGAATCGCTGAAACCGGGAGAGTGGAAACCCTTCTTCCCCTCTAAACGCTGAGATTCACCGTCAATTGGCAAGCATCATGCGGTCATTGGCAAATTCGCCGCCGCTTGCTTCCTCAAATTTGTTCAGGAGATCCGCCACCTTTAATTTCTTTTTCTCCTCTCCTTCCGCATCGTATATGATTCTCCCCTCGTGCATCATAACCAGACGGTTGCCATGCGTTATGGCGTCCCTCATATTATGGGTTACCATCATGGCTGTCAAATGATGCCCCTCAATAATCTTATCCGACAATTCCAGCACCTTGGCCGCCGTCTTTGGATCCAGCGCCGCCGTATGCTCATCCAGAAGAAGTAGTTTCGGCTCCTTCAGCGCCGCCATAAGCAAGGTAATTGCCTGTCTCTGGCCTCCCGAAAGAAGCCCCACTTTGCTGTCAAGCCGCTCTTCCAGCCCAAGATCCAGTTCTCTTAGCCGCTCCTTAAAAATCTTCCGTTCCTTCTTCGTAATTCCCCAGCCTAATCCACGCCGTCCCCCGCGTCGTGCCGCGATCGCCATATTTTCTTCTATCGACATAGTAGCCGCCGTTCCGGTCATAGGATCCTGAAATACCCGTCCCAGATAAGACGCCCTCTTGTGCTCGGAAAGCCCCGAAATATCCGCGCCGTCTACCATAATGCTTCCCTGATCTATGGGCCAGACTCCGGCAATCGCATTCAGCGTCGTAGATTTCCCGGCGCCGTTTCCGCCGATGATTGTAACAAAATCGCCGGAATTTAACTGCAGATTTACACCGTCCAACCCAACCTTCTCATTAATTGTCCCTCTGTTAAATGTCTTATGAAGATTCAGTAATTCTAACATATACGCCATGGCTTAGACCCTCCTCCGTTTTACTGCATATTTATCCTTCAGGTACGGTATCGCAAGGAAGATTGCGACAACGATCGCTGAGAACAGCTTCATATAATCCGAAGGCATCTTCAGCCACAGAACCAGTGTATATGCAACATAATACAGGATCGCTCCCGCAAATACCGCCGCCAAGGTATATGCAAATGCAATTTTCTTACCCGCGCACAATTTTCCGAAGATTACTTCGCTTATGATAACTGCCGCCAATCCGATTACAATTGCGCCGCGCCCGGAATTGACATCCGCCGAGCCCTGATACTGTGCATATACACCTCCGCTTAGGCCCACCAATCCGTTGGAAATCATAAGCGCAATTACCTTTGTCACATTCGTGTTGATTCCCTGCGCTCTCGCCATTTGCTCGTTACACCCGGTCGCACGGATCGCAGAGCCAATCTCTGTTCCGAACATCCAGTATACTACTGCCACCAGCGCCAGACAGATCAAAATCAGTTTCAAAAAAAACAGATAACTGTTATCGGCGGACACGTATCTCAGAGAAGCCACCAGCCCTTTCTGTCCAATGCCGATACTCTGATTCGCCTTTCCCATAATCCTAAGATTTACCGAATACAGCGATATCTGAGTCAATATACTTGCCAAAATCCCGGGGATCCCCAAAGCCGTATGCAGAACCCCCGTCACAAGCCCGCCAAGCATTCCTGCAATTGCCGAGAAAATAAGAACCGCCGCCGGGTGCATACCCCCCTGTATCAGCATAACCGCCACGGCGCCTCCGGTTGCCAGCGTGCCGTCCACCGTCAAATCTGCGAAATCCAAAATTCGGAAAGTAATGTATACCCCCAACGCCATAATTCCCCATATAAGCCCCTGCGACACATTTCCCGGCAGGGCACGGACAAGTGTCATTGGGTCTAATTCCGCAAAATAAGTCATCATCTCTCTACGTTCCTTTCCAAATAATATCAATTATTATATCTGCCGCAGCAGTCTCTTCTAAATATGCGGCAACGTAAACTTCCTGCCCCAATGCGGGCAGGAAATCAATTGCTGTTATTCACTGTTATTATTCTGCTTCAATCGCCTCATAATCTTCCGGCACGGTAAGCTCCAGCTCTTCGCAGATTTCCTTGTTGTACATCTTGGTTACCTGCGGTGCGAACTCAATATCCATAGTCGAAATATCTGCTCCCTTTGCCAATACCTCGTATGCCATTTCTCCAGCCTTATATCCAATATCGTAATAGCTGATCGAAAGCGTTGCGACGCCGCATCCTGTGCAGATTCCCTGCTCGCCGGCGATTACCGGAATCTTTGCCGGTACGCATACATTCTTTACAATCTCTGTATTCGCTGCCATCGTGTTATCTGTCGGGATATAGATTGCATCCACCTCCGAAACCGCGCTTGTTACTACCGACTGGATCTCATTTGAATCCGCCGCCGTATATTCTTTATATTCAATATCATCCGCTTTCAGCGCTTCCTCAAAAAGTTCCGCCTGATATTTTGAATTTGGCTCAGCAGAACAGTAGAGGATACCAACTGTCTCTGCCTCCGGAAGAAGTTCCTTCAGCATTGCCGCCTGCTCATCGATGGGCGCTAAATCGCTGGTTCCAGAAACATTAATACCTGTCGCTCCCGTCCAATCCTCAATCTGAAGCGCCGTCGCAAAATCTGTAACAGAGGTTCCGATAATCGGGATATCCGCCGTTGCCGTCGCCGCCGTTGTCAGCGGGTCTGTCGCATTGGCGAGGATCAGATCCACATCGTCTGATACAAACTGGTTAACAATCGTTGCGCACATATTATGCTCGCCCTGCGCATTCTGCTCGTCAAATGTCACGCCGTCCTCGCCGCATAGCTCAGTAAGCGCATCCTTAAAACCTTCTGTAGCCGCGTCAAGCGCATCATGCTGAACCAGCTGACAGATACCGATCGAATAGCTGTCGCCGGACGACTCTTCCCCGCCCTCTTTTGTCTCTTTCGTTTTAGCACCGCCTTCGCTGTCTGAACTGTTCCCACATGCTGCAAGGGAAAGAACCAGTGCGGCCGCCATCATAACTGATAATAATTTCTTTTTCACAGTACCTTTCCTCCTAAATAATATTTTCCTATGGCTTTCGCAATTTAAAGTGTAAATATTTTCTCGATTTGACGCGTGAATATTTTCCCACTTCAACTCGCGAAAGCGACTGGACGTTTTTGATTATAGCTCTGCAAAATTAATTCGTCAAGAGTTTTTTTCAAAAAAATATGGCAGGCACTTCTCCACCAGAAATACCTGCCGTCTTTATCTCATATATTTTATTCTTTTACCTGAATGGCATTCTCCGCCAAAAATTCCTTAACCCGGTTCAGAATAACGATTTCTTTTAATATTTCTTCGTCCCCCGCCGCTTCCTTCATACTCTCCACATCTTCGTACCCGTAATCCTTTGCGAGAGTTTCATATTCTTTCTCTAGTTCCGCGTCGGCAGGGATCAGCTTCTCTTGTTTAGCGATTGCCTCGGAGACCAGTCTTTGCTCGATTCTGTCCTTAGCGGCATCCTCCGCCTGCTTCTCGAACTCCTTCTCATCCACTCCATAATACTGCTGCAGAAAATCCTCAAATTCTATTTCCTCAGTCTCTGCCGCTTCCTTATAAGGATCAATCAGCTCCTTTTTCACTTTTTCCAGCTCTCCGTCCGGATATCCTTTAATTTCCGCTTTTTCAAGCACCGCCTGCCATGCGGCGTCTTGAAGCTGCAGGTCAAAGTCTGTAGTTCCCTTCTCCGTAAGCTGTTTTTCAACCTCTTTCTTATATTCGTCTACTGTTTTTGACTCTTCAGAAACAGTCTGGACAAACTCGTCCGTAAGCTTCGGAGTTATCATCTCTCCGCAGATAAAATTCACAGTTATAGTAAAAGTAACATCTTTACCTGATAAATCTGGGTTATTCGTATATGGATCTGGAAAATTCCCATTCCAGTCAAATGTTTCCCCCGGCTTATGTCCAATAATACTATCTTCAAACCCCTGAATAAAAGACCCGGATCCAATCTCCAGATTAAACCCTTCCGAACTGCCGCCGTCAAACGCCTCTCCGTCTATTTTCCCGACAAAATCAATATTGACGGTATCCCCAGACTTTACCTTTCCGTCCTTGATTTCTTCCGGAGCTGCATATTGTGACAGCACTGCCTCAATATATTCCTCTACCTTTTCATCATTTATCTCTTCCGGTTCTTCAATATCCGCCACTTCTATACCCTTGTATCCGCCGACCGACACATATTCGTTAGATGCATTATTGCTGGAGCATCCCGCCAGAAACATCGACGCCGCCAATACGCCTGTTATTAATGCTGCTGCTTTTCTCTTCATAAATACCTCCGTCATCCTTTCATCCCGCCGCGGACATAAGAATGATTTTCCTTTCTCCCAGCCGTTTGGGTCCGCTAATATATTTCATGATAATATCCTGTGAAATTCCTGAAACGTTCTTAAGTATATCACAATCATATAGTTAAGAAAAGTTTTTTCACAGGATTTTCATGATTGCACTTCAAATCTCTTGCGCTGAGATAAAAACGATGTTAAAATGAATAACAGTTTAGCTGCATGCCCATTCGGTTTACAGCATGGATGAGAATACACTTTGAGGAGGATTTACGTGAGTACATTTACAATAGTTCTATTAGTCATAGCAGTAATTTTGCTTATCGTATTCGTCGGCTTGACGTTTCTCGGCCGGAGAATGCAGAAAAAACAAGATGCACAGCAGGAACAGCTTGAAGCTGCCGCTCAGCAGGTCAGCATGCTGATTATTGATAAGAAGAGGATGAAGCTTAAGGAAGCCGGCTTCCCTCAGTTTGTAGTCGACAACACTCCAAAGTACCTGCGACGCTCGAAGGTTCCTGTCGTAAAGGCCAAGATCGGTCCAAAAATTATGACTCTGATGTGCGACGGAGCTATATTTGACCAGATTCCCGTCAAGAAAGAGGTCAAGGCAACCGTAAGCGGCATCTATATTACCGCAGTGCGGGGCATCCGCGGCCCATTAGTTACACCGCAGAAGAAGAAGGGCTTCTTTGCAAGATTCAGAAAGTAAGAATAAATAATTACAGAAAAGATTGCGCTTCACGCAATCTTTTCTTAATATTTACAATATACGCGCCTGTTTATCCAATGCCTCTCACATTCACTTTAATCTGACTGTCTGAAAATGGTTCGTTATTGATATCAAGCGCATAAAAAATATTCACGTCGATCTCGTCTTCCCGGATATCCATCTGCAGATCCTTGGTGTGAATTCCAACAAGAAATTCCCCGAAAGGCGTCTGATAGCTTGTCATATTAATCTTATCCTTTTCAAATACCATACGGGTATTGCCGGCTCCGCTTTTACTAATTTCAAATGAAGTGCCGCCTGTAATCTTCACTGTATTCCGGATTGCGCCAGGCATGCCTTCCGCCACTTCGTCATATATAATATAATGCTTTCCGTTTTTCTGATAATAAGACGCCGGTGTAATGATCTCTATCGGATCATCCTCTCTCTCATCGCCCGGCAGACCATAGTGAAGACCTGCAATACTAATCAATACTTCTTTCTTCATAGACCTCTCCCCTTGTAACAGAACGGTTTCTTCATACTTTAGTATTCCTCAATATTTATCTGGCGGATCGTCTCTACATTATATGGAAGAACCGAATTAGCAAACTGTTTGAATTTCTCCGCCGCATCGCTGACATAAAATTCATATTTGTTAAATTCCTCATTCTCACTGCTCATATTACGCTTTTTAAGAAGCTTCTTTAAATCCATGGCCGCCTCGTATGCGGGATTCACAATCCGGACTCCCTCTCCCATATACTGTATAATCGCGGAACGCAGCAGCGGGTAATGGGTACAGCCAAGGATCAAAGTGTCTACCTCCGACTCCTTCATCTCCTTCAAATAGATATCTATCACTTCCTCCGTAATATGATGTCTGGTAAATCCTTCCTCCACCAACGGTACAAACAGCGGACATGCCTTCCCCAAAACCTCTGCTCTTGGCTCCATCTCATGGATTACTCTCGTATACATCTGGCTGCAGATCGTCCCTTCTGTTCCCACTACGCCGATTTTCTTATTCTTTGTCTCACTAAGCGCGGCCCTTGCTCCCGGCTCAATCACTCCGATGATCGGCGTGTCAAACTCCTGTCTTACTGTCTCTAACGCCTGCGCGGTAGCCGTATTGCAGGCGATCACAATCGCCTTAACATTTCTCGTCTTCAGGAAACGGATAATCTGTCTGGAGAAGCGGATAATAGACTCCTTTGATTTACTGCCATAGGGAAGTCTGGCGGTATCCCCAAAATATACAATATTCTCATCGGGAAGCTGCCGCATAATCTCTCTTGCTACAGTCAAACCTCCTACGCCGGAATCAAACACTCCTATCGGCGCTTTTCTCAAATCCTTCATCCTAACAACTCCTCTAAATTCTTCGTCTAAGCGCTTCACAATCTATATTGTAACCTATATGTTACCTGTTTTCAATGGGTTTTTCCACTACCTTCACGCACGCCTCTCCGTAATAGTTCGCAAGCCTGCCAAAAATCGCCGGCTCAATCCGGATATTTCTCCCCGCCGGAAGCCGCTTCACCGCCCGTTCCTCCCGGCAGTAAATAACCACGGCGTCTTTTCCCTCCGATTCCTTCAGCATATCAAAAAGCTGAGACTCCTCCTCTAAATACGCCGTCTTATTCGGGAACTGAATCCACAACTCTTTCTTTGTCTGATCGAAGGGAATTATTTTTTCACAAATCAGCTTGCTGGGAGCGTCGTCCTCCTCAGACACCCTGCCGCGTACAAATACCTTACTGTCTTCATTCAGAAAGCTTTGGTTCCGTTCATAATCTCTTGGGAATACCACAACCTCCACTGTTCCCGCCAGATCCTCTATCGTCAGGAAGGCCATCGTCTGATTCGTCTTGGTATACTTAATTGTCTTCTCGATAATCATCCCTCCGACGGTTTCTTTTGCCCCGTCGCGGACCCTTGCCCGGCCGGTCTCATCATCAATCTGGAAATCCAGCGTAGTCTTTGAGATGCTCTTTCTCCACTTCTCCTCATAGTCTTCCAGCGGATGACCTGACAAATATACTCCCAAAACCTCCTTCTCAAATGCGAACATAGTCTCTTTCTCATATTCGCCTACATCCGGAAGCGGAATATCAAATTCCTTTTTTTGTTCTTCATCCACGAAATCAAACAATGACATCTGGCCTGTCATGGAATACTTACGCTCCTGACTGACCTGCTCCAACACTCTCAGGTAAATCATCATAAATTGTTTCCTTGTGCCGCCAAAGCTGTCAAATACTCCCGCTTTGATAAAGTTCTCCAGCGTACGCTTATTGGTCTCTTTTCCGGAAAGCCTCTCTATGAAGTCCTTTAGATTCTTATAAGGCCCTCTCGCATTCCGCTCCTCCGCAATCGCCTGAATCACCGGCCTTCCCACGCTTTTAATCGCCGCCAGTCCATAACGGATGCAGCCGTTATCCACAGAAAAATCTCCTTCTCCTTTATTAATATCCGGAGGCAGGATCTTAATCCCCATCTGTCTTGTGCTGTAAATATACTCCGCTACCTTAGTGGAATTATCTATCACGGAAGTCATAAGCGCCGCCATAAATTCAACCGGATAGTAATATTTCAAATAGGCAGTCTGATAAGACACAACCGCATATGCCGCCGCATGGGATTTGTTAAATGCATACTTGGCAAAATCAATCATCTCATCGTATATCTTGTTGGCCGTCGCCTCGCTGATTCCATTATTTACACAGCCCGGAACGCCCTCCGCTTCATTTCCGTACACAAAGCTCTGCCGTTCCTTCTTCATCACATCGCCCTTTTTCTTGGACATGGCGCGGCGCAGCAAATCGCTCCGCCCAAGAGTATATCCGGCAAGATCCCGCACAATCTGCATAACCTGTTCCTGATAAACAATACAGCCGTAAGTGGGTTCTAAGATCGGTTCAAGCTGAGGACAGTCGTACGTAATCATATCCTGATGATTTTTCCCTTTGATATACTGAGGAATAAAATCCATCGGCCCCGGCCGATACAGAGCGATTCCCGCTATAATATCTTCAAGACTCTGAGGCTTTAATTCCTTGATAAAGCTCTTCATCCCCGCGCTTTCCAGCTGGAACACGCCGTCTGTCTTTCCTGTGCCTATATAATCCAGCACCGGCCTATCATTGTAATCAATCTCATCCAGATTGATCTCTCTGCCGGTACTCTTTTTAATCAATTCCTGCGCGCTGTTAATCACCGTCAGATTCCTAAGCCCCAGAAAGTCCATTTTTAGAAGTCCCAGTTCCTCTAAGGTCGTCATAGTAAACTGCGTAGTCACAGAACCATCCGAACCAAGAGACAGCGGAACATACTCATCAATGGACTTCTGGCTGATCACCACTCCCGCAGCATGCATGGAGGTATGCCTCGGCAGTCCTTCCAGACGTTTTGACATATCTATCAGTTCTTTAACCTGCCCGTCCTCCTCATACAGCTTTCGAAGCTCACTGTTTTTTTCCAAAGCGCCTTTCAGCGTAATATTAGGCTCCTGCGGAACCATCTTCGCAATATTATCCACAAAGGCATAGGGCAGATCCATTACCCTTCCCACATCACGTATTACGCCCCTCGCCGCCAGTGTACCAAAGGTTACAATCTGTACCACACAGTCCGCGCCGTATTTCCTGCTCACATAATCAATGACCTCCTGCCTTCCCTCCGGGGCGAAGTCCACATCAATATCCGGCATAGACACGCGCTCCGGATTTAGGAAACGTTCAAACAGAAGCTGGTATTTAATCGGGTCTATGGTAGTAATCCCAAGGCAGTACGACACAATGCTTCCCGCTGCGGAACCTCGTCCCGGCCCTACCATGATCCCGTGATCCTTTGCATATTTAATAAAGTCCCAAACAATCAGGAAATAATCCACATATCCCATGGTTCGAATAACCGAAAGCTCATAAGACAGCCGCTCTTTCAGCTCTTCTGTTACCGGATGATAAAGCCCCTCAAGACCTTCAAAGCACAACTGGTTCAAATACTCCCATGACGTCTTTCCCTCCGGCACGTCATACTTGGGGAGCTTCGTCACGCCAAATTCAATCTCCACATTACACCGGTCCGCGATCTTCTGGGTATTCTCCAATGCCTCCAATGCATAAGGAAAAAGCTTCTTCATCTCTTCCTCAGATTTAATGTAATACTGGCCTCCCTCATAACGCATCCTGTCCTCGTCCGCAAGTTTCTTGCCGGTCTGCAGGCAGAGCAGGATATCATGAGGCTTCACGTCATCCGCATAGGTGTAGTGCACGTCATTGGTAGCCGCCAGAGGAATCCCTGTTTCCGCGCTCATACGCAGCAGAGCCTGATTTACTGTCTGCTGCATGGGAATCCCATGATCCTGGAGTTCAAGAAAGAAATTGCCCTTCCCGAATATCCGCTCATACCGAAGCGCCGCTTCCTTTCCTTCCTCATACAGCCCCCTAGACACATATTTCTGGACTTCGCCGGCCAGACAAGCGCTCAAAGCAATAATACCCTCATGGTAGTTTTCTAACACCTCCAGATCCACTCTGGGCTTATAGTAATATCCTTCCGTAAAGCCTCTGGATACAATTTTCATCAGATTATGGTAACCCGTATCATTCTCAGCCAGCAGGACCAGATGATAATACCTATCCTCGCCGCCCTGTCCTGGATCCTTCTTAAACCGGGAGCCCGGCGCCACATAGACTTCACTTCCAAGAACCGGCTTGATTCCAGCCGCCCTAGCCGCCCGGTAGAAATCAATCACGCCAAACATCACGCCGTGGTCTGTAATCGCCACGCTGTCCATCCCCAGCTCCTTTACCCGGGCGATGCATTCTTTTATTTTATTTGAACCGTCCAGCAGACTATATTCTGTATGGACATGTAAATGTGCAAATGCCATTGCCGCACCCTGCTTTCTTATGTAACCGCTATTTTATCCGTATTTCAGATTCTGTAATCGTAATCTTACCCGCCCGCAGAAGCCGTCCCGCAGCCCGCTTAAAAGCATTCCTGCTAAGGCCTGTCTCCTGCTTGATCAGTTCTGCTCCCGCTTTATCCGTAAAAGGATAAGAACCTCCTCGCTTCTTTATATCTTCCAGCATCCGCTCCGCATCCAAATCCATTTGTATAAAAGCCTTCTCACGTAAGCTGAGATCTAACTTTCCATCCGGCTTTACTCCCGCAACCCTTGCCTCGATCCGGTCTCCTACCCTGTGGCTGCCGTAGGTTTCACGCTTTGGAACCAGTCCGCAGAAAATATCGTCCACAGCTGTAAACCAACCGAAATTATCGCTCATTTCATAGATAATGCCCTGAACTTTATCATCCTTCTTATACGGAGAATCCTTCCGCAGCTTCTCGTACACCTTCATAGTTGCGCAGAGCCTGCCGCTTTTATCCACATAAAGACTTACCAGACATTCATCTCCCGGTTTCACCTTCGCCGTCTGTTCTTTAAATGGAAGCAGCAGGTCCTTCTCCAGCCCCCAGTCAAGAAATGCCCCTATTTTTCCCGTATCCAGAACCTTCAGCGCTTTTACTTGTCCCAGCGTCAGCAGCGGTTCTCTAGTGGTCGCTATCATCCGGTCCTTAGAATCTTTATATAGAAATACCTCCACCGAATCTCCCACTTCAATTCCTTCAGGCGCCTGTTTCTTCGGGAGCAGCACCTTATCCTCAGCCGTTCCCAGATACACGCCAAACTCTACCTTCTTTACTACCATTAAGCTTAATCTTTTTCCCAGATTTTCTTCTATTATCATCCGTTATTCTCCTATTAATTCCACGATGGCATAAGGCTTTCCTTCCGTATCGCAAAGCTCTATCACCGTACGTTCCTTTTCTTTTGCAGTTCTCGGCAGAATGATATCCCCATATACCGCCGATTTCTTATATTCTACCCGCGCTTGACAGACTTCCATTTCTTCCGGAAGCGCTTCCAGCGCCATCTGCACATACTGGCAGTTATTTACATGATCGTTGGTGTCAATATGATGCTTCCGCACCTGAAAACGCTCTCCCTCTTCCATCCGCTGCGGAAGGCTGATTTTCCTCGGCGCATAGTCCATCTCAAGGGGTTCTTCCATACCATAACCCTTGATTTCCTCTTCACTGGGTTTTATGGGCCTCCTCTTTTCCTTATCCATATAGGCCCAGATGGAATTCGCATAAGCGGCCCTCCTTCCTTCTGCATCCCGCATCAGAAAATTCCGCTCGCCCAGCGCGCCTTTAAAACCTGTGGGCCATGTACATACCTTTACGGTCTCGCCCAGACGCGGATACCGTTCTACCACAATCTGCCAGCCCGTTAATACCCATGCCCGTCCTTCTTCCTTCAGCCGGTTCACTCCAAACCCAATACTCTCTGAATGAAAAATACTGCAGTCCTGAAAATAATTGATAATCCCCGGCAGTGTGATCCTCTCGCTCTGGTCAATCTCGCTGTACCGGATTCTGCTGTCAAATGCATACATTCAACTTTCTCCTTTTGTCCTTCGTTACTGCTCTTTTGAAAAAAAGAACCATTTAATTTTGAAATCTGAGGTACAGGTTATCATCTCATAAGCATCCTCGTCCAGTACCCCCTTAAGCTCCTGCTTGTCCTCCGGCGCCACGACTCCTCCAACCGCATCGGTAAAGCATAGATTTGGGTACAGGCAGCACCACCAGTTATGCCCTTCTCCGCTTCCGATACGAATCCTTAACGCCTCATAAACGCCCGCCGGAAATGTAACATCTCCATAGGTCTTCTCAGGAAATTCATCCATCACAATCTCTGCGGTTACAGTATCGCTGCTATTCTCCCTCCCTGCAGTCTGCTGCGCCAATTCAGTAATGTCCGTCAAGTGTTCCCGGACAAACTCCTTTGTTTCGCTAAGTCCGTCCTTCCCGTCCAGTTCTTCCTGAAGATAAGAGATAACCGCACTTTTTACCTGAATTTTCACCTGCTGATCCCTCTCGCTGTCACTGTCCGCCAGAACATGAAACCGAAGCACCTGTCCTGCAAGCTCCGCCGCCGCCTGTTTCTCCCTTGCTTCCACAAGAAGTCCCCGCTGCATGGTTGCCCATACGGTAAGTACCGCTGCGGCCGTTATGGAAATCCCCAGACAAATTCCATGAATCCTCCGGGAAAAATATTCTCTCTCTCTTACTTTTCTTTCTGATCTGTTTCTAATTTTCACTATGTACACACTCCTTTCATCAGAAGTATGGACATACGTTGAACAGATTATTCTCTCACGCCGTTTTTTGTACGAATTATTCCGCTGATTGCTTCGGCCTGGTTACCTATATGGCGGCATAAAATCTCAGCTGCCCGGTCCTTCTGCCGTTTCTCGATTGCACGGATCAAACTCTCATGCTCCTCCAAAAGCTGTGGGAACACGGCATCATTTTTCAAATATTCCACTCGGTAACGGTACATCTGCTCCCGCAGATTGTTCAGAATCTGAATCAGCTTTTGATTGCCTGTCGCCAAATTAATCAAATCATGAAAATGTTCATCAACCGCCGCAATCTCCGTTATATTCCCGCTTATCAGAATATCCCGAAAATTATCTGCCGCCTCCTTAAGCTCTCTGATCTGGGCTTTTGTAATCTGTTCGCAGGCAAGCTGTACCGCAAGCTTTTCCAGCGCTTCCCTTACCTCCAGCACATCCCTCAGATTCTTCTCTGTGATCTCGGCCACCTCCGCCCCTTTTCTGGGAACCATAAGCACCAATCCCTCAAGTTCCAGCTTGCGGATCGCCTCGCGGATCGGAGTACGGCTTACCCCCAGCTTTTTAGCAAGCTGTATTTCCATCAGCCGTTCTCCCGGCTTTAACTCGCCTTTTAGGATCGCCTGCCTGAGCGTATGGAACACCACATCTCGAAGCGGCAGATATTCATTCATTTTAACTTCAAAACTTGGTTCCTTCATCTATGTTTCTCCTTACATTGTGTACATTCGTCACATATGCCTGCTTTGTCAGGTTCCGGCTTTTGATCTTCCTTGCCGCAGCCTTAGCGGCGCTCCTTGAATCGAATAAACCGAACACCGTAGGACCGCTGCCGCTCATCAGCGCTCCCATAGCGCCAGACTCCAGCATCGCCTGTTTAATCCGGCCAATAATAGGATATTCCTTCAGCATCACCTGCTCCAGCACATTTCCCATGCTGGCGGCAGCCTGACGGATATCCGCCTCGGAGAGTCCCCTGATAATCCCGTCAATATCCGGATGACTAATTTCCTCCAAAGCATCGTATTTCTCATAAACCGTCTCCGTAGACGCGCTTAACGGCGGCTTTGCAATCAGCACATAACATTTCGGAATCGGCGGAAGGGGAGTAAGTTTCTCGCCGATTCCCTCTGCCAGCACGGTTCCCCGCATAATACAGTAAGGGACGTCAGCGCCCAAACCCACTCCCCGTTTTTTTAATTCTTCCTCCGAAAGCCCCAGTCCATACATCCGGTTCATCCCAAAGAGGACCGCCGCTGCGTTGGCGCTTCCCCCCGCCATCCCGGCCGCTACCGGGATATGCTTATCAAGTATAATCTTAATTCCTTCGCTGATTCCAAATTCCTTCCTTATCAGATCCGCCGCTTTGTAGGCAATGTTATTCTCATTCACCGGAAGAAACTTCAGATTCGTCTCAAGCGTAATCCCCGGCGTCCTGTTCCTCTCCAGAATAACTCTGTCGTAAAGGTATACCGTCTGCATAACCATACGTACCTCGTGATATCCGTTCTCCTTCTTTCCTATGATATCCAATCCGAGATTCACCTTTCCAAGTGCCTTTAATTCCAATTTATCCATTGTATTCTCCTTGTATCTTGTATACAGTGTAGTTACAGTATACTCATGTTTTCCTTGAAAATCAACATTTTTTCACCAGCTTTCAAAGCGTCTCCCTCTATCTGGTTGATACTCTTGATCCCTTCTATCGTAGTATGATACTGTTTCGCAAGATCCCACAATTCATCTCCGTCTTTGACGATATATCCCACGATTCCCGGCGCCTTGGAAAGCTGATCCATATCCAGCGGTTCTTCCCCTATCTCCCGGATATTCCGAAGTCTTTCCGGCTTCCTTAAGAAAATCTGAAAACCTGCCGACGCTTTTACCTCCGCCTCGCTGTTTCCCATTATTCCCACATTGATCTGTTCTAATATCGTACTGATATCATACTCCATATCTGCCGTAATACCTCTGCATTCAATCACATGAGTGAACGGCACCATGCCCTGCCATACTTCAAACGGTATTTCATCATCTGCTTTTATGTAAAGGAAACTCACATTTAGAACGCCTTCTGCCATAATCCCATCCGCCACAATCTCTGTATGCTCAATCTTAAGGCTTCCATCCGTGTGGCATACCTGAAGAATCTCGCTCCGAAGCTCCGGTATGGAAAGCCGTTCGGAAAGCTTATACTTCGAATAGTTCTGCATTACCAGCCCTGCCGCTTCCACCTCCTCAAACTCCGGTTTCAGCGTCTGCTTCAGAGAATAAATGTCTCTCAAGATATCGAGCTTTTCCTCACTATAGATCGCTGCCCTGAGTTCCAGAGTAGCCTCCACTCCGACGATCCGCATCTCGCCGTCCTCATCCATACGTACATCAATATTCTCATCCGCAAATCCTCCTGTCAGATGATGATACATAGTATCTTCCGCACCATAGCATTCTACTCTGCCTTCATATGGAATCATCTGTTCTGTCCAGTCCGTCCTGCCATCCACTGATTCATATAAAATGAACACCACCATTTCTCCCCGGATTAGAAGTTCGTCCGTTCCAAGCCTTGTGTCCAGCTTCCGCTGGGATACCTCTGCAAGCAGGATATTCCCGATGGTTTCCTTAGCGTTCGGAAGCGGAAACTCTTCCTTAATGCGATAGGTATCTCTTTTTACCGAATGAAGCTTCAACACCTCCTTTGACTCCCATCTCCGGTACAAGCCCGGCTCTTCCTCCACATCCAATGTTAAGATCTCTTCCTCTTCATTTTCTGAAGAAAGCTCCATCTCCACCATTGCCTTTAAGCTGACTTTTCTGGAATGGACCAGCGAGACAGACAGTTCCACGTTTCCCTCCTTTAATAATATTGTTCCTTTCGGCTCTTCCTCCGCATATACCATTTCCTCAAAAGGAAATTTACCTGTAAGCGCAGACATTCTCTGCTCCTCTCCGTCTATAACATACAAAATCTGATAGAGAATCTTTCCGGTTACACGGATATAATTATCCACCGATTTCATATCGTCAATTCGAAGCTTTCCTCTGCTATATACAATACGCCCGATGTCGCTCTTTGCATCCGGCACATTTACGTCCCCGTCCACATAGAACTGATCCGTAATCCTTCTTCCCGCCACATTCTTCCGAATTGCTTTTTTCAACTGTTCCATCTTACACCCTCCTTATTCTATTACTACATACTTATCACTATATTCTGTCTGAATAACAATATATGGATACGACGGCTCCGGCCCAGCCTCCTCATCCGGCTCCGGCCCAAGAAATGCTGTCTTAAGCACAACCGCATTTTCGCTCTCATATAATTCCTGCACCTGTATCTTATATCCATCCGTCTTCTGCTTCCCGTACCCCCTCGCGATATAAAGTCTGCCCTTATCCGCATAGGTAAAGGAAAAAGCCTCTTCTTTATGCTCCTCAATCGTTCCCCTCATTTCCTCTGGAATATCCGCTTCCTCCGCCAGCTCATAATCCAGATCCCTCACCTTCTCCGTCTCAAGCGTCCTCACCGAACATCCCATTATCAAAATCACACACAATACCCAAAATACTCCCGCCCCTCTTCTCACCACACCCCGCGCACCCCGCACAAACCGCACCTTGCTATATATCTACGCGGAACCGCTTTGAAAAATACCCATTTTGTGGTAAGATATTTTCATGAGGTTTTTCCTCCAAACAGGCGCGTTATTTTACGGCGCGTATTTCACAAAGGAGATTATTATTATGAATACAGCATCTTTGCCGCGTACCTCCGGCATCCTGCTGCATCCCACGTCGCTGCCCTCTCCTTACGGGATCGGCGATCTGGGGCAGGCAGCTTATGATTTTGTGAATTTTCTGGAGAAATCCGGCCAGCATCTCTGGCAGATTCTTCCTCTTACCCATACCGGCTACGGGGACTCTCCCTACCAGAGCTTCTCGGCTTTTGCCGGACAGCCTCTCCTGATCAGTCCAGATCTTCTTCTCGGACTGCATCTTCTGACGGAAGAGGATCTCCTTACCTGTCCTGACACAGATCCTTGTCATGTGGATTACGGCGCAGTCATTCCTTGGAAAACGGCTCTTTTACGGAAGGCTTACGCACGATTTTCTGAGGGCGAACATCACGTCCTCTCTGATAAATACTATGAATTTTGTAAAAAGAACTCCGGCTGGCTGGAGGATTATTCACTGTTCATGGCCATTAAGGATTTACACGGCGGGGTAAGCTGGCTGAAATGGGAAGAGAAATACCGTACGCCAAATGAATCCTTTAAAAATAACCTGAAAAGCACGCTGGCAAAAGAATCCGGCTTCTACCGGTTCGTCCAATTCCTATTCTTCCAGCAGTGGGGCCAGCTTAAGGAATATGCCAATGCTCATAATATCCGGATTATCGGCGACATCCCAATCTTTGTATCAATGGACAGCGCCGACGTATGGGCAAACCAGCATTTATTCCAATTAGACACCAAAGGCTTTCCTACTGCCGTTGCGGGCGTTCCGCCGGATTATTTTTCCGCAACCGGGCAGCTCTGGGGCAATCCGCTGTATGAATGGGATGCGCATAAACGGGAAGGCTATTCATGGTGGATTTCACGGATAGCCGGACAGCTTGAAATTCTGGATATCCTGCGGATTGATCATTTCCGTGGGTTTGAGGCTTACTGGTCCGTTCCATACGGAGAGGGAACTGCCGTTAACGGCGAATGGGTCAAGGCTCCCGGCGAAAATTTATTTACAGCAATTCAGAATGCCCTTGGAGACGATCTGCCGATTATCGCAGAGGATTTGGGCGTGATTACGCCGGAGGTAGAAGCGCTCCGCGACGCTTTCTCATTTCCCGGTATGAAGGTGCTGCAGTTTGCTTTTGGAGATACGGGAGAAAGCTCATTTCACCCTCACAATTTCAAAACGCCAAATTGCGTATGCTACACCGGAACTCATGACAATGACACGACCAGAGGCTGGTACGAGACGCTCAGAAAGGACTGCCGCAAAAAGCTCAGACATTATCTAAATATGAAAAAACAGGAGTCTGCAAGCCTTGCTATGATACGCGCCTGTCTTGGGAGCACCGCCGCTTATGCCATTTTCCCGCTTCAGGATGTGCTGGATATCGGCAAAGAGGGGCGCATGAATACTCCCGGCCAAGCCGCGGGCAATTGGAACTGGCGTTTCCCGAAAAATGCACTGACGAAAAAGCTTGCAAAGAGACTAAAAAAACTGTCTCAATTATACGGAAGGTACTAATATTATGATACGAATTATTTTAGTTGCATTATTTCTATTCCTGTTTTTACTGTTGGGAATTCCGGTTCTTCTAATCGAACACCTCATCGGAATAAAGAACAAACGGGCCAAAGACGTCTCTTCCCTGCGAATTGTCCAGTACGCGTTCCGCCTCATCATCTGGATCAGCGGCGTAGACGTGACCGTAATCGGCGAAGAAAATATTCCGGATGAGCCCGTACTCTTTGCCGGCAATCACCGGAGCTATTTTGACATCGTGCTGACCTATGCCCGTTGCAAAAGGCTGACCGGATATATTGCCAAGAAAGAAATGCTGCGTTATCCTCTGCTCAGGGACTGGATGAAAGCGCTGTACTGCGTTTTCCTTGACAGAGATAATGTAAAAGAAGGCTTAAAGTCCATACTTTTGGCCATCGACTATGTAAAATCCGGAATTTCCATCTGTATTTTCCCAGAGGGAACCCGTAACCGCGGAGAAGAACTGAGCATGCTGCCATTTAAAAAAGGCTCTCTGAAAATCGCTGAGAAAAGCGGCTGCGCTATCGTTCCTATGTCCATAAATAACACGAACAGCATTTTCGAAGCCCATATCCCGAAAATCAAAAAGGCTCATGTTGTTATCGAATATGGAACGCCAATCTATCCCAAGGAGCTGGACCGGGATACAAAAAAACATCTGGAAGAGTACATCCAGAATATCATTCAGGATACTATTAATAGAAACGCATCGCTGGTGTGAAGTAAAGTATATTAAGAATAAGCTTTTCATTTATACTGACGAGTGTTATAATAAAACATTATAATTTAAAGGAGCAAAATCATCATGAACCAAAGAGATTTAACCTTGCTGACAGATTTTTACGAATTAACCATGATGCAGGGTTACTATGAACAGGGACAAAATGAAACTGTAGTATTTGACGTATTCTACCGGCAGAATCCCTGTAACGGCGGATACGCTGTCTGCGCTGGATTAGCACAGGTTATTGAATATGTAAAAGGGCTTAACTTTACTTACGAGGATGTAGATTATCTTAGAAGCCTCGGTATTTTCAGCGAAGACTTTCTGAATTATCTTGGCGGCTTCCATTTCACCGGGGATATTTATGCGATTCCCGAAGGAACCATTATTTTTCCCAAGGAACCGCTTTTGAAAATAATTGCCCCCATCATGGAGGCCCAGCTTGTGGAAACAGCGATTCTGAACATCATTAACCATCAATCGCTGATTGCGACCAAAACTTCCCGGGTAGTATTTGCCGCTGACGGAGACGGCGTTATGGAGTTCGGCCTCCGCCGGGCCCAGGGACCGGACGCGGGATTATACGGCGCCCGCGCCGCTATGATCGGCGGCTGCGTCGGAACCTCCAACGTACTTGCCGGACAGATCTTTGACGTACCGGTCTTAGGAACCCATGCCCATAGCTGGATCATGAGTTTCAAGGACGAATATACTGCATTTAAAACCTATGCCGAATTATATCCGGACAACTGTACTCTGCTGGTGGACACTTACGATACCTTAAAATCCGGCGTTCCAAACGCGATCCGTGTATTTCAGGAAATGCGTGATTCCGGCAGGAAACTGACAAAATACGGCATCCGCTTAGACAGCGGCGACCTTGCATATTTATCCAAAGAAGCGCGTAAGATGTTAGATGCAGCAGGCTTTGAGACAGCGGTGATCGCCGCCTCCAACGATCTGGATGAATACCTGCTCCACGACCTGAAGGTACAGGGAGCCGCTATCACTTCCTGGGGCGTAGGCACAAACCTGATCACCTCCAAGGACTGCCCGTCCTTCGGCGGCGTCTATAAACTGGCCGCCATCCGCAGTGAGGACGGCGAATTTGTCCCTAAAATCAAGCTTTCTGAAAACACAGAGAAGATCACCAATCCGGGTAATAAGACAATCTACCGGATTTACGACAAAACAACCGGAAAGATCCGCGCAGACTTGATCTGTTTCGCATATGAAACCTTTGATACCGGCAAGGATCTGGTTATTTTTGACCCAATTGAAACTTGGAAAAAGACCCGGCTGATCGGCGGTTCCTACATGATGCGCGAGATTCTGCTCCCAATATTCAAGAACGGCGAATGCGTCTACCAGTCTCCGTCCGTAACTGAGATTGCAGAATACTGTAAACAAGAAAAGAAAACTCTGTGGGAAGAAACCAAGCGTCTCTTCTACCCGCACAATGTTTATGTCGATTTATCCGATGAGTTATATACCGTTAAGAAAGAACTTTTAAACCAGCTTGGAAGAGACTAGAAGGAGCGAATTAATATTATGAAAATTATTGTATTGGCTGGCGGCTACAGCAATGAACGCGACGTATCTCTAAGCTCAGGCGCGGGCATATGCCGGGCTCTTAGAAACCGGGGACATCAGGCTTACCTTTTGGATGCATTCCTTGGCCTTCCCTATGCTAAGGATCGGCTGGAAGAGGTCTTCGGCCTCCCGGAGGGCGGACTTTCCATTGCCGCAGACATTCAGATAACCGAGCCTGATTTGGACGCCCTGTGGGCATCCCGCCCCGGTGATTCCCTAAGCTATCTGGGTCCGAATGTATTAGAACTCTGCTCTATGGCCGATATTACATTTATGGCATTGCACGGCAGCCTTGGCGAAAACGGCAAGCTTCAGGCTACTTTCGACGTACTGGGTATCCGCTATACAGGCCCTAACTCACTGGGCTGTGCCCTATCAATGGACAAAGGCGTTGCCAAAGAGATTTTTAAAATGCGTAAGATCCCGACGCCCGACGGAACCCACCTGAAAAAGAAGGATAAAGATGCTGCTTTATCCGCCCTTGGTTTGAAACTTCCCGTGGTAGTGAAACCTTGCTCCGGCGGCTCCAGCCTTGGAGTATATATTGTATATACCGATGAAGAGTACCGGCAGGCCATCGAAAATTCTTTCCGCAAAGAAGCGGAGGTGGTGATCGAGCCATTTATTGACGGCCGGGAATATGCCTGCGGCATCTTTGACGGCAAGGCGCTTCCTCTGGTAGAGATTGTCCCAAAGGATGGATTTTTTGACTATGCCAACAAATACCAGCTTGGCGGCGCTTCTGAGATCTGTCCCGCAGCGTCTCTGTCGCCGGAGGTAACCGCACAGATTCAGGCCGCCGGCGAACGGGCTTTTGCCGCGCTCAGGCTGGATGTGTATTCCAGAGCTGATTTTATTGTAGATAACCGCACCGGAGAGTTTTACTGTCTCGAGGTAAATTCTCTTCCCGGCATGACCAGCGCAAGCCTTCTTCCAAAGGCGGCAAAGGCGGCCGGATACGAATATGGTGAATTCTGCGAAATGATCATCCGCAAATCAATTGAAGCAAGATACGAATAGTCTGATTAGCCAGACCGCTACTTAGCCCGACAAATTCATATGAGGAGATACAGCTATGAAGAATCTTACTCTGGACAATATAACAGAAGCCTGCCAGGGCACTTATCACGGCGACAGAAGCCTGCTTGACAAAGAGGTTTCCGGCGTCGCCATCGACAGCCGCAAGGTAGAAAAAGATTTTCTATTTGTGGCAATTAACGGCGAACGCTTTAATGCGCATACCTTTATCCCCGACACCATTAAAAAGGGCGCCCTCTGCGTGGTATCCCACGAGGATCTGGGCGATACCGATTATCCTTATATACTGGTAGAAGCCACCGGGCAGGCGCTGCTTGACATTGCAAAGCTCTACCGGGACTCCTTTGACATAAAGGTGGTCGGCATTACAGGCAGTGTCGGCAAGACCAGCACAAAAGAAATGATCGCTTCTGTTCTGGCTCAGAAATATAACGTACACAAAACCCAGGGAAACTTTAACAATGAATGCGGACTTCCGCTCACCATATTTGAAATGCATGAGAACCATGAGGTCTCAGTCCTTGAAATGGGCATCAATCACTTTGGCGAGATGCGCAAGCTCTCCTCTGTAGCGAGTCCGGATATCTGCCTTATCACAAATATCGGCGTCGCCCATCTGGAGTTCCTAAAAACACAGGAGGGCATCCTTCAGGAAAAGACACAGATGTTCCAAGATATGAAGCACGGCGGCTCCATCATATTAAACGGAGACGACCCGCTTCTGTCTACTCTGGGTCCGGTAAAAGGTGCGGATCCTCTCTTCTACGGATTGAACCCGGAAACCTGCGATATCTTCGCAGACAGCATACAGCCCTTAGGATTAAAGGGCACTGCCTGCACCATCCATCTGCCAGAGGGAAGCTTTACGTGTGTGATTCCCACGCCTGGCATGCATATGGTGTCAAACGCGCTGGCAGGGGCTTCTGTGGGATATACTCTAGGGCTGACCGCCGGAGAAATTAAAAAAGGGATTGAAAGCCTTCCCTTCATGCCGGGACGCAACAATATCATCCAGACCGGACGCATGATTCTCTTAGACGACTGCTATAACGCCAATACCATTTCCATGAAAGCGGCGCTGGATGTGCTGAATATGGCCATCGGCCGCAAAGTCGCTGTCCTTGGAGATATGGGCGAGCTCGGCGATAACTGGGCGGAGCTTCACCGGACTGTCGGCGGCTATGCCGCTGAACTTGGAATCGACGTGGTATGCGCCATTGGAGAACTAGCTGCGGAGATCGCGGCAGGCGCTAAGGCCCCGGATACAAAGGTTCTGCATTTCCCATCCAAAGAAGACTTTCTGGCACAGGCTGGATCTATACTTCAGGAGGGCGATAACGTACTGATTAAAGCCTCCCATGGAATGGAATTTCCGGAGATTGTAGAAACGCTGAAAAAACTTTAAATTTAAAACCATACGCATGGCATGAACGCCAAGCGTATGGTTTTTTAACAGTCTTTTTATGCTTTTTCGCTGATCATTTCCCCGCCGGTATTTGCCGCATGAAACCCGGAAGAACTGGTCAGATTCATCTGTATCCCTTCTCCGCTTTGCAGCCTCTTCCTAAAATCCATAAATGCAGTCAAATGACGGCTGTAGGTGCTGACTGCCTTATCATAACCGCTTCCGGTATTTGCCTTAAAGAAGTTGTTCCAATAGGACGCTCCATTCATATAACGGTAGATTCCCAAAACCGAACCCGCCGCTTCTTTCTGGCTGTATCTGTCCTTAGCATATTCTGCGCCCTTTACCAGCGCCTTCATCAGATCTGTAGACTGCCGGTACTCATCCATAGTCTTATCATATACATTCCAGACCGACTCCTTATCCAGCGCGGCGTTTCCTCTGGAATCGTAAGCAGTCATGGCCTCATCTCTGTTCACGCCCAGCTGCTCGTCAAACCTGTCCATAAAGGAACTGATAAATCCGTTTAAGGCATTTTCCAACGTGTTCTTAAGCTCACTGCCGATTCCGCCTTCTTTCTGGATTGTATCTGTCTTCATGGCAAGTATTGCCAGCTCAAGTCCCATACGTTCTTCATTCATATCGTAAGTATTGGCCTTTGCCTCCATCACAGTAATTTCTGATGTATATTGTCCAAGGATTTCCAGATCGCGGCGCGTATATCCGCCATTTTCCCGCAGCTCCATCGCCAGTTCTATATTCTGTTCCCGCAATCTGGCGGCGATATACTCATCGTCCTTCAAAAGCCACTCGTTCTCTGTTCCTTCCACTCCGACAAATTCCGGCTTCTCCTGAAGAAATTCTCTGTACTGGGCCGCTCTTTCCTCGACGCTTCTCTTAAATGCATGAGAAAGCTTCTCCTTCTCTCCGGAAACCCCGTTCTTATTCAAAATCCCGTCTACAATTTCTGCATACTTATTTGCCGCACGCTCTACGGCCCTCTGGTATATCTTCTCCAGCTTATCAAGCTCCGCTTTCTGCAGCGCGCCGGAATATGTCTCTTTTATTCTGGCCTCCATCGCCGCATAACGAGACGCCACATATTCAATGTTCCTGCTTACCTTCTCCGAACCCACGTCCGCATACGCAGGTCCCGCGTCAAATCCGATTCCTTTAAATTCAAATTCCAGCATCTGCATATCCGTATCTTCCACGGAAGGTGATACCGATCCTTCCTGCAAGCGTCTCTCCAAATCCTGTATACTTAGACTCCGGTTCCGTCTGTCCACAGTCCCGTCCAAAATATCCACCAGATTCACCGTATTCATCTTCCGCCACTGCTTCTTCAATGCATCTTCCTTCGTGTAATCTGCACGATCTGACGCGTATAATGAACTCAGCACACTTTTCCTAGACGTCTCTGCATTCGCCTTACTTTTCTCAACCGATGCCGACGGCGCCCCCTGCGTCAGCTTTCCGTTAAATTCTGAAGCTGTATTTGCTGCTGCCGGAAGTGCTGCGATTCTCTCTGCTATCGTCATGAAACCTACCTCCTTGCATCTATCTATATGTGATATATCGGCAGATTTCAGCATAATATAACCTATTTAAAAGGTTATCCGGCTAATATTTTTCTTACCTTTCCGGCAATTCCTTCTGCATCCAAATGATAATAATACAGCAGCTCCTCATAACTGCCCGTAGTCGCATATACTGCCGGGACTCCAAGCCGAAATACTTTCGTATTAGTTAACTCGCTGCAAGCTTCCGAAACCAGAGTTCCAAGCCCTCCTTCCGCATAATGCTCCTCTACAGTAAGTACAACGCCCGTTTTTTCTGCCGATTCCTTTACAAGTTCGCTATCCAGCGGATAAACCGTCGGCATTCCAATAACGCGTACAGATATCCCAATCTCCTTTAATCCAGAGACAGCATCAAGAACCGCCGCTGTCGTTCCTCCAGTTGAAATGATGGTAATATCCCGCCCTTCCTCAAGAATGCTTCCCTTTCCTATAATAAATTCTTTTTCGGGCATAATATTCGGTATTTTAGGATTCCCAATTCTCATATATACCGGACCCTCATGCTTGATCATAGCACGCACAGCAGCCTTAATCTCGTTCGGATCCTGCGGCGCAATCACTGTCATTCCTGGAATCATTCTCATAATTGCAAAATCATCCAGACTCTGATGTGTCGCTCCAAGATCAGAATATGTAAATCCGCAATTCCGACCTACAAGCTTGACATTCTGGCGCATATATCCCATATCGTTTCGAACCATTTCATATGGGCGGCATGTTACAAACGGCGCTATTGCGCAGAATACAGGAATAATCCCAGCTGTAGCCATTCCAGCGGCCATTCCTACAACTCCCTGCTCCATAATGCCGCATTCATAATAACGTTCCGGGTACTTCTTCATAAACTCCCCGAATCCAGAGCTTTTTCCACTGTCTGCTGAAAAAACAACAACCCTTCTATTTGTTCCGGCAATTTCCGTCACAGCCTGCCCAAATACTTTGCGTGGATCAAATATCTCGCCCATCGTTCTATTCCTCCAATTCTTTTTCAAGTTCCTCAACGACCAGCTCTAAATCATGATCTGCCTTGTCCAAATCCTCCGGCGCCGGGTTCCAAAAATGAAATTCTGCCTTATTTTCTCCCACATACAGCCCCTTTGCTTTCGTTGTATGCATAATAACTGCTGTCGGTTTTCCTTCCTGAACCGGCAGATGATCCAAAATATCCACAACCTCTTCCATACAGTTTCCGTTAATTTCTGCCGTCCCCCAGCCAAATGCCCGGAACTTTCCGGCAATGTCATCCATATTCATAACATCCGCAACTCTTCCGCTGATCTGCAGTCCATTATTATCGACAAAAACTGTCAGATTATCTAAACCAAATTTTCCTGATGCCGCGGCTGCTTCCCAGTTGGACCCCTCTGGAAGTTCCCCGTCTCCGGTAACCGCATAAACATGGTAGTCAGTTCCTTTTAATTTTGCGGCCATTGCCATGCCGGCTGCAATCGATATACCATGCCCCAGCGCCCCGGTATTTGCCTCAACGCCCGGTAATTTATGCATATCCGGATGTCCGGGGATTCTTGATTTAAATGTTCCATATGTATCTAGTATATCTTTATCAAAATACCCCCTTTCTGCAAGCGCCGCATACTGTGATAAGCATTTATGCCCCGCTGACAAAAGAAATCGATCACGTTCCTCCTTTTTAGGATTCTCCGGGGCAATATTCATCTTGTCAAAATACAGCGCCGTTACCACATCCATAACCGACAGAGCTCCTCCTACATGGCCATGTCCGCCTGCACGTATCATACGCAGAACATTCTGGCGGCATTTTGCCGCATATAATTCTAACTGCTTTATCCTCTTTTGATCCTGCATCCCTACACCGTCCCCTCATACTCATAAATTCTTTTAAGCTTTGGAACAGAACGGCTTTTGGAATCAAATTCACATCCGAGATATTCTTTTACCAGACATTTCCCCAATTCGATACCTGTTACCTGCGCGCCCATTGTGATAATATTAGCATGATTGCTCAGTTCTGCCCTCTGTGCCTGATATACGTTATTTACCAAAGCTGCATATGCGCCTTTCACTTTATTTGCCGCAATGCAAACTCCAATACCGGTTCCGCAGACCAGAACCCCTCTGTCACATTTTTTAGACGCTACTGCCTCGCCTACGGCAAACGCCACATTTGCATAAATTGAATCTGTGCTTCCAAAATCCTCTGTTTCATGTCCCAATTCCTGAATATAAGTAATCAGTTCTCTCTTAAACGCTTCTGCATTCGGATCACAGCCTACTGCTATCTTCATTACATCCACCTCCAAATTAATTAAAAAATACGGACAGGAATTTCTGCCGGCTCATCCAGCAAGCTTTCCATTTCGTTATCTAACTTAAGCAGTGTCAGCGAAAATCCTGCCATTTCAAGCGACGTACAGTAATTTCCCACATAGTTTTTGACAATGGTAAGTCCCCTCTTTTCACAAAGTAACGCCGCTTCCCTATATGCAATATACAATTCGCTGATAGGCGTTCCTCCCATTCCATTAATCATTAGTGCAACCCTGTCATTTTCAGTAAATGGAAGATCATCCGCAACTGCCTGAAACATCTCGCCCACAATATCATGCGCTGATTTAATCTTATCTCTGCGGCGCCCCGGTTCCCCATGAATACCAACTCCCATTTCAGTCTCATCATCACCGATCTCGAAAATCGGAGTTCCTTTCGCCGGAGGCGTACACGATGATAATGCCATTCCCATAGTGCGGACATTTGCATTTACCCGGTTCCCCAGTTCAACTAATTCCTCTAATGACGCGCCCTTTTCCGCTGCTGCCCCACAGCACTTGATAACAAAAAAGTTTCCGGCAACGCCCCGCCGTCCAACCGTATACAGACTGTCTTCTACCGACACATCATCATTAACAACAACCACTCCGACCTTGATCCCTTCCATTTCTGCCATTTCTCGGCCCATATCCCATGCCATACGATCGCCTTGATAGTTATTTACAATATGAAGGACGCCTGCATCTGAAACTATTTTTTTTGTACATTCATATACAAAATCCATCGGAGGCGCCGCAAATACATTTCCCGGGCAGGACGCATCCAACATTCCTTTTCCTACGCACATGATATGTGCCGGTTCATGCCCTGAACCAGACCCCTGCATAATTCTGACCTTTCCTTCCGGGATATCCTTTCTATACAGCGTATTAATTTCAGGTATCCATTCCAATTTGTCTTTATTTGCAAGATATACGCCCTCAATCATCTCTTTTACAAAATTATCCGCATCATTCATTATTTTTTTCATAAATTTGTATCCTCCCTATTTTTTTAATGCCGCTACAATTGCTTTTGCCATATCGCCGACGGCTACAATGCCCGGATCATAAGTTCCTATACTGCGGTCGCCCGTAAAGGACTGCCGTCCTCTTTTTGCAACCCATGATTTTGTTACTTCCCTCGTTTCGTAGGCCGCGTCTGCCGCTGACTCTAATATCCCCATCAGGCTGTCTCCGTCATCCGCTTTATCAAAGGCATCAACAATAGCCTGAAGAGCGTCTAACAGCGTTTTATCTCCGATATGAGCCCCTCCCCTTTTCATAATTCCTTCCATAGCGCTTTTTAACCCTTTTGAAGCTTCTTCAAGTGTAATTTCTGTTTTACCCTTAAATTCCATTCCGCATCTCATAAACAGGGTTCCCCAGACAGGTCCTGAACAGCCGCCTGTACTGCCCGCAACCGAGGAAGCCACATTCAAGAGAAAACTACCAATAGACGTCATGTCATAACCGTCCCATTTTGCCATTACTGTTCTGAATCCGGCTGCAAGCGAAACTCCAAAATCTGCATCTCCCATAACGCCGTCTAATTCCGAAAAGTAACTTTCATTCTCATCTGCTACCTTTGCCATAGTTGTTACAATTGTCTGCACATGCTGAAGTGTTAATTTTTCCATATATCCTCCTATTCCCGCCTTTTACTCATTCTCTCTCCGCTTATTTAATTCTGTGATAACGTCGTTATATTCTTTTGTACTTAAGTTATAAAACATAAATAAGGCAATACATATGATTCCCGCTATAATAAGGGGGATACCTGCCGCCATTCGAATGCCTGTAATTGTGCCGGCAGTCTGTTCCCCGGCTGCATTATATCCGATAAATGTAAGAACCAGACCGGCAACTACACCGCTAAGGCCGTTTCCCACTTTATTAAACATTGCGCCTACCGAATATAGGAAACCCGGAGCCCTGATTCCGCTTACATACTCTCCATACTCAACAACATCCGGCAGCGCTCCCCAAATTGTTGTAAAGAATACAGTCAGTCCGATACCAAAGAATATTACGGCTCCATAATTCAAAACCATATTATCTTTTGCAATAATAAAAAGAACTCCGTCAATCAAATAAGCCGCGCTTCCTAAAAGCATTGCATTTCTCTTTCCCATTGATTTTATAATAGGCATAATGATAAATTTGCACAGGAAAGCTACAAAACACCACATACTAATAAAGCTTCCGGTCAGTTCTCCCTGTCCCAAACAATATGTACAATAATACATCACCCAGCTAAACTGCATCATAACTGCAAGATTCATAATAATCATTGCAATATAAATAATAATTGCCGGACGATTTCCTTTTAATGTTCCAAAAGATTTCGATACCGAAAATTTTTCTTCAACAGGAAGGATTCTCTCTTTTGTTCCTTTTACGCATATCAAAATGAATATAATAGAGCAAACAGCGTATGTAAGCATCATAGGGGTATATCCCTTCGTTGAATCCCCTTGTCCAAAAAACCCGATCAATGCAAGCGTCAGACTGCCGACTACCATACCGGCAATATCCGAACCGGTTTCTCTGAATGTGGCCAAAGTCCCTCTCTCAATCGTATCTTCTGTCATAACATTATTCATAACACCATATGGCGTATATGCTGCTGAGAATGCAATAATCCAGCATACGTATGCAATTCCCGCCCATACGACGCGCCCCGCTGTTTCAAACGGCGGAACCAGAAAACACAATGCCGAAATAATAGATACTGCAAATCCGCCATACATAACCCATGGCCTATAGCATCCCAGTTTCGTTCTCGTCCGGTCTGAAAGCGTTCCAATTACCGGACCAATAAAAATATTCAAGATCGTACCAATCATAAAAATCAGACTTGCAGAAGCTGCCGGAATCTTTGAAATATCGGTAAAGAAAAACAGCAGAAAGCTTGAAATGGTATTGTTGATCAAACACTGCGATAAATTACCTGATGTATAACACAATTTTTCTTTTAAGTTTATTTTCCCATTTTCCATATTATTTCCTTTCTTCTGTCCCCATGTTATCAGTCATCATGAGGACAGACCACAAAACATATAATTACCTTTATAAAAAACTCTTTATTTTTTATTTATAAGCTTCTCCGCTTCTTCTGCAATATGCTCTGCATCAAGACCGCAATGAGCAATCAGTTCTCCGATCGGTCCCACTTTAGAAAACTCATCCGGCGCTCCCATTCTTTTCACAGGAACGGGACATTCTTCGCAGACTACTTCCGAAACTGCAGAGCCCAGACCACCTAAAATATTATGAGTCTCAACTGTCAATATTGCGCCTGTCTCCTTTGCTGCCTTTATAACAGCCTCTTCGTCCATCGGCTTTAAGGTATGCATATTAAGCATCCGTGCATAAATGCCTTTTTCTTTTAAGAGCTCAACTGCGTCTAACGACGGCGCGACCATATCGCCTACTGCAATAATCGTAACATCTGTTCCTTCCCTCATTGTGACCGCCCTGCCAATATGGAAATCGTAATCATCATCGTAAACATTAGGCGTATTTCCTCTTGAAATTGCAATATATTTGGTTCCATTCACACTTAATGCCTCATGCATTACCTTTCTGGCTTCTCTTGCATCCGCCGGGATAATAATCTTGATATTCGGGATTCCGCGCAGCATGGCAAAATCTTCTGTTATAATATGCGAATTTCCTCCGATTCCATAAGCAAACCCTCTTCCCTGACCAAACATATTAATATTGAGATCCGGGTAGCATCCATCCAGCCTGATCTGCTCTGTTACTCTGGCAACCGCCATTTCTGCAATAGTCGTTGTAAATACTGTCTTCCCTGAATATGCCAGTCCTGATGCAAATCCGATCATATTCTGCTCTGCAATACCGACGTCAAGCACTCTTTCCGGACACGAAATGGAATCTGGTCCATCTTTGAATAAAAGAGCAATATCTGCATTTACTACAACAACCTGATCATTTTCAACCATAATACTATTTAATTCTTGTACAATCGCACGCTGAATATTTTCTGATTTTCGTTCCATAGCTCCTAGCCCTCCATTTCTCCAATACATTTTTTTGCTTCAGCTACACTTTCGGGCGACCAGTATGCGGCATGCCATTTCGATGTATTTACTGCAAATGGGATTCCATAGCCTTTAATCGTATTGGCAATAATTGCATTGGGCTTTCCCTTTTCATACGGAAGCGTTTCCAATGCGTCAACTACCTCTTCCATGTTATTTCCATCAATCTCTCTGCATGCAAATCCAAAGGATTCCAGCGCCGCCTTATAGTCAGTCATCGGCATAGAAATCGGATAGGTAGCGCTCATCTTATTGCTGTCTAAAATCATAACCAGATTATCCAGCCGATATTTTGCCGCAGACATAGCCGCCTCCCAAATCGATCCTTCGTTACTCTCTCCATCGCCAACCATACAATATATTTTATAATCTTTTCCATCCATTTTTGCAGCCTCCGCCATACCTGCTGCAATCGATAACCCATGTCCCAAAGAGCCTGTTGAAGCCTCTACTCCGGGACATTTTTTATAGATTGGATGCCCCGCCAGCGGACTGTCATACCGTTCAATTGTATCGATCATTTCATTGGGAATCACACCTAACATATTCAATGCCGAATACTGAACCATACTTTTATGCCCGGCGCTCAAAATAAAACGGTCTCTATCTTCATCTAAAATATTCTTTGGATCATAATTCATAAAATGAAAATATAATGCTGTTACAATATCGCAGCAGGACATTGCCGACGGTACATGTGTGTTTTCGCACTTTCCCGCTATATCCAGAATGTTTAATCTCATTTCCTTTGATTTACTGATCAGCTCTTTGATTAATTCCTGTCTTGTCTTCATAATTTGCCTCCCATACTCTATGGTCTGATTAATACGCGAATCGTTTTCTCTGTAAATACCTTTTCTAAAGCCTCGTCCAAGCAGTCCAAATCATAAATTCCTGTAATTAACTGCCTCATATCCATGTTTTCCATCAGCGCAATTGCCCTGTCAAAGGTATAAGGCGACTGCTGCGAAGTAACAATACTTAATTCTTTCTCACATCTTGCCGTAAACAGATTAAGATTCATCGGTCTGTCGCCGCAGTCATAGGACGCCGCGTATAATATGCGTCCGCATTTAGCTACGATATCGATACATTCCTCTGCATTCTCAACGGAACCGCTTACATCAATACAGTAATCGACCCCATATCCGCATGTCTCCTTCTGAATAATCTCTTTCACATCTTCTGCTGCCGGATCAATCGCAAAATCAGCGCCGCATTTCTTTGCCATCGCTCTCTTTTCTTCAACTGGGTCTACCATAAATATTTTGCTGGCTCCCGCGCGGTACGCAAGCATAATATACATCTGAGCGATTGCCGCTCCCCCATATACAATCACTGATTTCCCGGACGTCATCTGCAGTACATCCATACCATGAATAGCCGCGCTCAGCGGCTCTGCCAGCGCCGCCTGCTCGAAACTCATAGAATCCGGGATTTTTGTTACTGCCGTAGCCGCCACTGTTACATACTTTGCAAATGCCCCCGTAGCAAAGGTCATATTTTCGCAGAAATGCTCCATACCGTTATGGCAATAATGGCAGGCGCCGCAAAATCCATGCATATTCGCAACAACACGATCGCCGGCTTTACAAGTTTTAACATCCTCTCCGACTTCTACAATAGTACCGGTATATTCATGTCCCATCGTCATAGGCGGCTTTAAAATCGGATAACCGCCGTTGATAATCTGCGGATCGTTATCACAGATTCCGCAATAAGCAATCTCAATTTTTACTTCGTTTCTGTTTACCTCCGGAACATCCATTTCTACTACGGACATATGTCCAATTTTGTCCCACAATGCTGATTTCATTTTCATAATTTTTCTCCTTTTCTCTTATTTCATTCCGCATTAGGAATTTTTTCGTTCTTCCAGCTCCTTTAAAATTTCGATATATTTTTCCTGCGTTAAATCATAAAATGAAAAGATAATCACGCAGAATATTCCTGCAGCAATGAGAGGAATACCTGTTGCCAGATAAATTCCATGCTGCACTGCCTCCGTCTGCACAGCGCCCGGCACATAATGAATTCCTGTGAGCATCCATCCCGCTAGCAGTCCAGAAAATCCCAGTCCTAATTTATTTGATAAAGTTCCCATTGAGTAGAGGAAACCCGGCGCCCGGATTCCGTTTTTCCATTCGCCATATTCCACAATATCTGGAACGCTTCCCCATACCATTACAAAGAAAAATGTAAGTCCTACTCCAAATCCTGCACATGCGATAACCGCTAATATTATATTAGAACCCGCCGCCAAAAACATAATACCGTCTAAAAAATAAATTACGCTGCCTACAATGAGCATTCGTTTCTTGCCAACCTTCTGGGCTATTGGGTTAATAATAAATTTGCAGGCAAGCGCTACTCCCGGAATCATCGTCATAATAATCGGCTGTAAATCCATTCTCTGTAAAAAATACTTAATGTAATACACAAACCAGCTAAATTCATACATCACAATGCCATTCATGACAACCATCGCAAGCATGATTACCAATGCCGGTTTATTTCCCTTCAGCGATCCAATTGATTCTTTCAGCGTAAACTTACTGATTTCCGGCGCACGCCTCTCTTTGATTCCCAAAAAACAAACCGCCAAGCAAACCAATCCAAGCAAAGAATAGACAATCATTGTTCCTTGAAATCCTTTTGCTTCATTACCATGGCCAATTGCAAGCACAAGAGGCATTGTCGTGTATCCGATAATCATAGATGCGATATCCGAGCCTGTTTCTCTAAAAGTAGCCAGTGTTAATCTCTGATTCATGTCCTGCGTCATTACATTATTCATAACTCCATACGGAATATAAATCCCTGTATAGCACATACCACATGCAATATAGGTTACCCATGCCCATATCAGCTTGCCATAATAAGATAAATCTGGTGCAGTAAAACATAATATTCCACATATTGTCATCGGAAGCGCTATCCACAAAATCCATGGTCTGTAAGTTCCCCACCTGCTTCTGGTCCGGTCTGCGATCATTCCCATTAATGGATCATT
The DNA here is from genome assembly GCA_910584095.1 of uncultured Dorea sp. Taxonomy (GTDB): domain Bacteria; phylum Bacillota; class Clostridia; order Lachnospirales; family Lachnospiraceae; genus Claveliimonas. The sequence goes on from CAJTYU010000001.1 coordinate 215,428, forward strand.
AAACGCATCCCAGATACGGGAAAATAAAAAAATTGCAGCCGCAGCCGATGCCGCGATTCCCAATATGTCTGTATAGAAATACATAAGATAACTTGAAAGGGTAGTATTTACCAGCACCGCCGCTACATTACCTGCCGAATAACATAATTTTTCAGGCAGCTTAATTTCCTGTTTATAATTCACCGAATTACTCACTTTCTTTTCTCATCTCCTTTGCACTTATAATAGGCGGCCTGTGGACCGTCCAATTTTTTCCATATTTTATCTTTATCACCTCCATACTTAATATATTTTACTTTTATCCTGCTTTTTTAGCTCAGTTCTCGTGTGGACTGTCCACATATCATCTATATGGATATATTATACTTATCAACATATAATGTCAATATTATTTTTCTTTTTTCAAAAATTTTCTATTTATTTGTGTTTATTTTCCATAAATTTCTCACAATCTCAAAAAAATAGAATGACAGATTCGGCTCTTTAAACGACACAAAAGAAAAAGAACAAAAGAAATTATCATTATTTACTTGACTAATTATAGCTTTGATAATAAAATCAAGTGGTAGGGCCACATGTCCTCCACACCAATTACAAGGAGTGATTTGCACAATATGTCACCTATATTAAATACAACCAGCCTATACGAACAATTATACATTCTTCTGCGCGACAGAATACTATCCGACGAATTTCAACCGGGAGATAAATTTCTCGCCGAGCGTACAATATGCCAGCAGTATGGGGTCAGCCGTTCTACATCCAACAAAGCAATCAGTAATTTGATTAGTTCCGGTTATCTCGAATTCAAGAAAGGTATTGGTACTTTTGTGTGCTCCAAGCAGACTTTGAACGATTATTTTACCATGACAAGCTTAACGGCTTCCGCAAAAGCACTGGGAATTTCATTCCGTTCACGTTTTCGGTCTGTTGAACAGCGTACCGGCAGAGATTTGAGCCGTCATCTAAGACGTTTATTGGCTGTGGATGACGATGATATCATCCTTATACTCGACAGTTTGAGATATGTTCACAATGATATCCCATTCTTACACGAATTACGCTATATCGTTTGTAAACATTGTCCGGGCCTTACCATTGATAATTATACTGATTTTTTCTCAAGTGATTTTTCAATTGATATCACATCGTATGAAGAAAAATTCTTACACGGTATTCTCAATGAAAAAGAGGCTTCCATCCTCGACCGGCCAGTAGGAACCCCTTACTCCATTATCGAAAGTATTGGATACATCAAAAATCAAATTCCCCTTTGGTGGGGAATTACCCATCATAGACCAGACGAAGATTTATACTCTGTCTGTTTTAGCGTTGACTGTTTCAAAGAAAAAAAGAACAGCAACAATATCTATTTTGACTTTAAACCTGTTCCTATGCTCTCACATCGTAATTAATTGACGATTCAGCCGCCGCATATCATCTAAATTATGAAAGGTGGAATTAAAATGGATTTAGGTTTAAAAAATAAGAATATTTTATTGTATGGAGGTCACTCCAATATCGGACGATGTGTTACGCTTGCATTCGCTATGGAAGGCGCCGGTGTGACAATTGCAGGACGAGATTTAGACTCTTGCAGAAAAGTGGCTGGCGAAGCTCTTTCCGCCGGCGCACCCTGGGCAGACATTGTCAAATGCGATACAACAAGTTATGAGGAAACAGCGTATGCCGCCGATTTCGCTTTAAAACATGGCGATATTGACAGCGTTTATCACGGCGTCGGATGGGATTCTCTGGGAAAATTCCTTGAATTAGACAGAACTCTATGGCAAAAATTGTATGAAATCAATTTTTTATCCTGCATGAATGCATGGAAATATATTCTTCCTATCATGCAGAAGCAGGGACATGGGAATTTTGTGAACAACGCTTCTACCTGCGGAAGAGTCCACGACTCAGATGAATGCGTTTATGGCGCTCTGAAAAGTGCCGTCATCCATCTCGCCCAGACAATTGCCCAAGACGTGGCAAAAGATGGTATTAGGATTAACTGCGTCGCGCCCGGAGCAACCCCGCCGATCGACGGACATTTTACATCCGGTTCTCCATGGCCGGCATTTACATCTGATCCTGAAACCTTGGAATATTGGAAAACTTTCAGCCCTTTAGGACAAGTAGGCACTCCTTGGGACGTGGCTTACGCAGTTGTATTCCTTTCTTCTGATATTACCGGACGTCATCAATGCGGTCAAGTAATCGGCGTTGACGGCGGAAGATACATGCCAAAATAAACATATAATACTAATAATAAGCCCGCCAAATAGCGGGCTTATTATTAATTTCCACTATATTAAGTAATTTTATTTTATATCCAGCATTTTCTCAGCCAGCGTTTTCCTTGAAGCGTCTCCCACTGTCCGCTTAATCAGCTTCCGCGCGGATTCCACCAGCAGGCTTAGATACCGGAAGAAGGACTCCGCCGCAAAAGAGAACATCACAAACAGCACCACGCAGATCGTAGACATTCCTTCCAGTGCGAATAACTGGTTCAGGAACACCCCGCAGAATACCAGTCCCGCCATATTCCCCACAAACACCCAGCTTCTCAGCTTATTCAGAGGCTGGCAGATCTTATACAGGATCATAAAGCCTACAATCGCAAGCAGCATCGTCGCCGCCGTAGCGATATCCTTGCCGGGCAGTCCGAATACCTGTCCGCAGGTTACCAGCGCCCCCACTGCAATCACGTCGGTTAGGCCGGCCGGAAGCGCCTTAAGTAACACATTGGTAATAAAATGCCCTTGGATTCTGGTCCTATTTGGCTCCAGCGCCAGAAAAAAGCCCGGAATACCGATTGTAAACATACTGATCAACGATATCTGCGACGGCTCCAGCGGATATGTAATCATAAACACCGCGGAGAATATGGACAACAGGAACGAGAAAATATTCTTTACTAGAAACAAGCTGGCCGACCGCTGGATATTATTTACTACCCGCCGTCCTTCCAGTACCACGGAAGGCATACAGGAGAAGTCCGAATTGAGAAGCACCACCTGCGCGGCCTGCGCGGCCGCTTCGCTTCCCGACGCCATAGCGATACTGCAGTCCGCATCCTTTAAGGCCAGCACGTCATTTACGCCATCCCCGGTCATGGCAACCGTATTTCCCGCCTCCTGCAGAGCCTGTACAAACTGCCGTTTCTGATTGGGCGTCACTCTTCCGAATACTGTGTACTTTTCCATAGCCTGCGCCACCTGCTCCTGTGTGCCCAGCGTTGAGGCGTCCACATAATTCTCAGCCCCGGCTATGCCCGCCTTGGCCGCAACCTCCGATACCGTCATAGGGTTATCCCCTGAAATAACCTTAATCTGTACATCCTGTTCCGCAAAATACTGGAAGGTCTCCTCCGCCTTATCCCGGATTGGATTAGCCAGCGTCACATAGCCAAGAGGCGTTACCTTCCCGGTCAGTTTCTTTCCGTCGATCTCTCCGTCATATTTACCAAATACCAGCACGCGGTATCCCTTGCAGGCATACTGCTCAATCTCTGCCTCATACAGAATATAATCTTCCCTCAGCACCATCTCCGGAGCGCCCAGCACATACGCCCCGTCCTCGAACGTAACACTGCTGTACTTGACCGCCGAAGAAAAGGAAGTCATGCTCACCGCCTTCTTTCCGGAGCTTTCCGTAAAATAATCCTTCAGCGCTTCCATGGTAATATTGTCCGCCGTCATGGCTTTCGCAAAATCGCCGATCATCTTCTCAAGCGGCGGATACTCCTCCTTGTCTCTGGTATAATCCAGCGTAGGAACCGCCTCGTGGACAGCCATGGTATTTTCCGTGATCGTCCCCGTCTTATCCACACACAGCACATTTACTCTGGCCAGCGTCTCAATACTCTTCATATCGTGCAGCAGTACCTTCTGTCCGGCAAGGCGCATAGCGCTGACAGCTAAGGCAACTGTAGCCAGAAGATACAATCCCTCTGGAATCATGCCGATTACCGCGGCTACCATTGAGGTAATACTGGCCCGGAAGGGATCGTTATTAAAGAAGAAGCTCTGCACAAACAAAATAATCCCAATAGGAATAATCGCAATACCCACCCATTTCACCAATTTATTAAGGGATCGGATCATCTCAGACTGCTCCCCTTCTCCCATCTTCTTCGCTTCCATGGTCAGTTTAGAAATATAGGAATCTTCGCCAACCTTGTCAAGCCTCGCGCGGCATTTGCCGGAAACGATAAAGCTTCCCGACATCAGCATATCGCCCTTCTTCTTTGTAATCTCATCCGATTCGCCGGTCAGCAGCGATTCATTCACCTGAACCTCGCCCGCCGACACCACGGCGTCTGCACAGATCTGGTTTCCCGCGGCAAATATCACAATATCATCCAACACCAGTTCCTCCGAGGGCACCTGACTGACCTCTCCGTCCCGCACCACCCTTGCATGGGGCGCGTTCAGCATGCTCATCTTATCCAGCACGCTTTTGGCGCGGATCTCCTGAAAGATACCGATCAATGTATTGACTATAATAACCGGAAGAAACGTCAAGTCCCGGAATGCTCCCGCAACAACCAGCAGAATGCTTAGCACAAAAAATATCAGGTTAAAATATGTAAATATATTCTCCCTGATAATATCCCTTGTCGTCTTAGAAGGCGCATCCACAGAAGCATTCGTCCATCCGTGCAGACGATGCTCCTGAACCTGAGCGGCAGTTAACCCTTCCTTATAATTTGGATTATAACGCGTTGTCTCAATGCGCTCCCTGTAATGTTTCCCGGTTTCTTCTTTTTTCTTTGATTTAATTATTTTCTTCTCCATTTATCTATGTCTTTCTCTTCCCTGTATCTGTTTGCAGAAATTAAATCCTTTTCTCCCCTTGTACCTTTTCCATTATACGCCAAAACTCTTAGAAGTCTATGAACAAATTCTAAAACTTCCCTTAATATAATCCAAATAGTTACTGCTCACACCTGAATCACTTTCTTACATACTTTGCCCTAACGGACTAGTTCCCGCGCCGCAGTGAATGCAAAGCACCGTATGAACTGTAACTACAAATATCCCAGCGTACTAACCCAAAGCCACATCCAGAATCATCATCACCGAAAATCCTACCGCGACGCCTACCGTCCCAATATTGCTGTGCTTCCCCTCGTTTGCCTCCGGTATCAGTTCTTCCACGACTACGTAGATCATGGCTCCCGCTGCAAATGCCAGAAGAAATGGGAGAACCCTTGCCAGCACATCCTTTAATACAAGAGTAATGCCTGCCGCCGCCGGTTCCACCGCCCCGGAAGCAGCCCCGTAAAGAAAGGCCCTTCCCCTGCTCATATTTTCCTCGCTCCTAAGCGGCATCGACACGATTGCCCCTTCCGGGAAATTCTGTACCGCGATTCCGATGGATAAGGCAAACGCTCCGGCCATGGTAATCTCCGCCCGGTCCGCGATCATGCCGGCAAATACCACGCCCACTGCCATTCCCTCCGGAATATTGTGCAGCGTCACCGCCAGCACCATCTTCACGGTTCTGCTCCAGCCCTTCTTAACGCCTTCCGCCTCTTCGCTGTCCAGATGCTGATGGGGCACAAATGTATCCAGCGCCAGAATAAATCCAACGCCCGTAAGAAATCCTGACACCGCTGGAATAAATTTCAGCCGTCCCATAGCCTCCGACATATCCATAGCCGGAATCAAAAGTGACCACACGGATGCGGCCACCATGATTCCGGATGCAAATCCCAGAAGCGCCTTCTGTATTCCATCCCGAATGTCATTTTTCAATAAAAATACACAAGCCGCGCCAAGCGACGTCCCGATAAAGGGGATCATCACACCAAAAAATACACTCATAGAAACTCCCGTTCTTTCTCTCTCTATTATAGTATTCCTTAGTGTGTGCATCGGTTAATTAAAATATACCAGTTCATCTGCAAGAGCCGGTATTCTCTCTACTGATTCCAGCGTAATCACCGGCCCTCTTCCCCTATATGCCATTTTCAGCTCAAATCCTACCTTTCCCCGGGCTCTGATCCATGTGTCTGCTCCAAGCTTACCCGCATCTTTACTCCTGCAGATAAATCCTAAAAAGGTAATATCATCCGCACAGCAGGTCATTGCGCTTCTTCCCAAAACAAATTCATCTCTGGAAAATCCCTTTACTTTTCTGGCCCTTCCCTGAACTTCAACCGTCTTTCCTTTATATTTCTCCGGATGGTCCAGCATATCCACATACCAGATTCCGTAATCCATATCCTCAATCTTCACCACCGGGGCGTCTAAATCATACGGCATCTGATCGCTGAAAATATCTTCGATCTCTCCGTCTTTCCCTTCGAAAATGATCTCCGCTCCCTGATTGACCACCTTCACGCTTCGCCTGTAGGCGGCTAAAGGCATATCTTCCGTACAGCGGTTAAATACAACCATATCCGCATTGCGCACCATTTCCACAAACAGGGACTTCATATTGGCAATGTACAGATCAAAAGTGCTGGCGTCCACCGTGGTAATCTCCTGGATCAGCCCCCATCCCTCCGGCGCCTCGAGAGCTTCCATCTTGCTGACCGGATACATACCGTTGCACTCGAATATCACCCGCTCCGGGCGGTAGGTATCCTCGATCTCCTGCAGGAAATCCTTCGTCAGTTCCTCCGGATCCTCCACGGTAACTATATCCGTATTCGCCCATACAAGAAGCTCCGGTTCATACTCTTCTTCCCCCTCCTCACAGAGGATCAGCACCGTCTCTCCGTCTATTTTAAAATACTTTTTTCCCAGCGTCTGCCGCAGGAAATTCGTCTTGCCGCTCTCCAAAAATCCCGTCATCAAATATACGACAACTCTTGCATCATCCGTCATCTGCATCGTCGATCACCTACACTTCGAATAACTCTGCCAACGCGTCTTCTTTCAGGCCGGAACCGATCACGCAGATCCGCCCTGTAAATTCCGGCTCTCCGTCTCTTACCTCCCGCTCGCCCGGAACCATGTCAAAATAAATCCACCTGCCGTCGCCGCCCGCGACCATGCCTTTGGCTCTTAATACAACCCCATATACATCCTCAGATTCCAGAGCCTCAAGCTTCACCCTCAGCTCTTCTTTATTATATTTCTGAATAGTCTCTTTTCCCCAGCTTGTAAATACTTCATCTGCGTGATGATCATGGTGATGGTGATCGTGTCCATGATCATGGCAGCCGCAGGTACAATCCGGGCCATGGTCATGATGGTGCTCATGATGGTGCTCATGGTGATGGACGTGTTCATGCCTGTGCGCCTCTTCCTCTAACATCTGCTTCTCCAGAGAATCTACATGCTCCATCGTCTCTAAAAGCTTCACGCCGTCCAGCTGTTCAATCGGCGTGGTAACGATCGCCGCATGGGGATTCATCTCCCTCAAAAGCTTAACTGCCGCTTCCGCTCTGCCTTCCTTCGCAACATCTGTCCGGCTTAAAATAATGGCTCCGGCAGTCTCTACCTGATTGCTGTAAAACTCGCCGAAATTTTTCAGGTACATCTTGCATTTGTTTACATCGACCACGGTCGTGTAGCTGTTCAGTTCGATATCCGCTTCGTCCTTTACATTCTCCACAGCCTTGATCACGTCAGAGAGCTTGCCAACTCCTGACGGCTCGATCAGAATCCGGTCCGGATGATAGGCTGCAATCACTTCCTTTAATGAAGCGCCGAAATCTCCCACCAGAGAACAGCAGATACATCCGGAATTCATCTCCCGGATCTCAATGCCGGCTTCTTTCAGGAAACCGCCGTCAATGCCGATTTCACCAAATTCATTCTCAATAAGCACTACCTGCTCCTCCTGAAACGCTTCCTTCAAAAGTTTCTTGATCAGCGTCGTCTTCCCAGCGCCCAGAAAACCACTGATAATATCTATCTTTGCCATATCTGTCACTCCTCCAATCTTTCTCTATGGAAAGTTTTAACATATATAACGAGAAAATTCAAGTTTTCTGTATTCTTTCCGTTAAACCGCGGCATAAAGTGTTACTATTTATCTTTTCCCGCTTATTATTCTTCCTATTCTCTCCGTCCTCCCGTTCCTGCAATCCCCATTTCCGCCCGGTATTTTGCCACCGTTCTGCGCGACACAGTAATCCCTTTCTTTTCAAGAGCCTCCGCAATTTTCTGGTCGCTTTTTGGTTTCCTTTTATCTTCTTCCTCTATGATCAGCTTTATGTGCTTTTTTACTTCTTCCGGCGTATGCTCCCCAACCGTTCCGACAAAGAAGTATCCCATCGGATAGACGCCCCTTGAACATTGTACATATTTATTCTTTACCGCCCTGCTTACTGTAGAAACATGCAGTCCGGTTTCCGCCGCGATATCCTCCATGCGCATCGGCACAAGTCCGCCCCGGTCTGCAAAAAATTGTTTCTGCCACTCTGCAACCGCTTTGGCGGTTCTTTGCAGCGTCGTATTTCTCTGCTCTACGCATCTGACCGCCCATTTTACCTGTTCCAGCTTTCTCTTAATATATTGAACCGTCTCATCATCCGCCGACGAATCTTCCAAAAGTTTTAAATAATATGGATTGATATTCATCTGAGTTCCCAAAGCATCGTTTACCATAACGTCCATTCCCTCCGGCCGGGCAGTCACAAACACATCCGGGTACACATACTGCAGGCGCTCCTGATTGGAAAATCCATTTGCCGGTTTCGGATTCAGCCGATAGATAGTCTCCATCGCATCTTTTATGACGTCTACCGGCTCCCCAAGCTGTTTCGCCGCTGTCTGAAATTTTCGTTTTCCTATAAGTTCCAAACATTCCTCTGCAATCCGCAGAGCAGTCCGCTCCTGAGGATGATTCCGCTTCAGTTGAATCTGAAGACACTCTCCTATATCCCTTGCCCCAACGCCCGCCGGCTCTAAAGATTGCAGTTTCAATAAATGCTCTTCCAATTCCTCTGCGGATACTCCCAGTTCTTTTGCCATTTCCTTTAAATCTCCATCCAGATATCCCCACCCGTTTAAGGATTTTACCAAATAATAGAATATGCTTTTCTTATAATTTCCCCGGCACAAAGGAACCACCTGCATCATCAAATACTCTTCTAGGGTTATCCCGGCATTTTCCGGTATATATTCATCCCGGTTTTCCTGCTCGCTGTCGGAAGGATAATAGGACGCATTCTGATAATCATTCTGCTGTTCCCATTCCAGTCTGCCTTTTCTCTCTTCTTTGCCATCCGGCAGCGTTTTTTCCAAATCAATCAGAGGATTGCTTTCTGCCATATCGCTTAAAAATGTATCCATTTCATCCGCACTCATTTCCAGAATCCGAACAGACTGTATCATCTTCTGGGACAGAGCCTGCTTTTGCTGTATATCGTTTTTCATTTCCAGTTCCATGCCGTCATCCCTCCTCTTTCCAAATTTACACCGGCATAAAAATACGCCTTATTCCCGCCTCTTTGTAATTACAAAAATTTCCACCGGGACCGCACAGGTGGAAATTTCCGATATATTTATGCAGAAAAGAGATTTACAGGTTCCGTCTGCAAATCTCTTTATTCCGCTCTCTGTATAGCGCTATAACACCCATTTTTCAATCGCTTCGGCAATCCCATCCTCTGAGTTTGCACTTGTGATGTACTTCGCCGCTTCCTTAGCCGCCGGCTCTCCATTTCCCATTGCATAAGACACCCCCGCATAGGAAAGCATACTTACATCATTGTCACTGTCCCCAAATGCCATAACCGCTTCTGCCGGTATCTCCATACGGCCGCACAAATCTTCTAACGCAAGGCCCTTTGTAGCCTTAACGCTATTTATTTCCAAATTATCATAACATTTGATAAATTGAAGCGCAAGCTGATCGCGCATAGGCTGCAGCCGCTTTAGTACTTTCTCAAGAATATCCTCCGGCATATTATCAACATTAAATTTTTCTACCGGCTTTCCGGCTATTGTCTGATACAAGTCCTCGCAGAACCGGTTATTTCTTTTCCGCAGTTCCAGAAAGGCCGGCGGCTGTTTCCGGTATGTCTTCAACTGCCAATTAAAATCTACGCATGCCTGCCCTTCAGAGTAAACCTCGGCAGCAATCGGATAATCCAGCAGGATCCTTACTATTTTCTCGGAAATATCCGGCGGAATCTCCCTGCTGGCCATGCGTATATTTTCTTTCAAATCCCATACCGCGCCGCCATTTGCCGAAATGACATATCTGACACACCCCAATTCTTCCGCCACCGGACGCATCAGCGCCATCGGCCTGCCGCTTGCAAGTATAATGTATATACCCCGCTCTGCACAGCGGCGAAGAGCGTCCTTATTTCGTTCCGATATTCGGATATGAGTGTCATCGGTCAGCGTCCCATCCACATCAAGCGCAATCAGCCTCACTTTCATATCTCTCAGTCCTCGGGATAAATAATTGCGTTTTTGATCACTGCCCCTGATGCGTGTTCTAATATTGCCTTTTCTATATCCTCAATCACATATTCATTCTGAACAAAATCATCTGCGGAAATAGCGTTCATCTTCAGCATCTCAAATGCGGCGTTCACATGTACCGGGGTCGTGTGGAATACTCCCTTGATTGTAATCTGCTCATAATGCAGTTTCGTAGTATCCACCGGAACGGACAATCCCTTTTTCGTGCCGCCGAAGCACAGTACAAATCCGCCGGGACGCGCCATATTCATGGCAATAGACCACACTTCGGGAATGCCTGCCGCCTCGATCGCCGCGTCAACGCCTCTCTTATCTTCCGTCAGATCTCTTACCGCCCGCGCCTGATCGTCTACATTTTTAATATTAATAATTTCCTGCGCCCCCAGCTTCTTTGCCAGTTCCAGACGCACGTCCGATAAATCGCAGGCAATCACCCTTGCGCCCCGCAGATAACACATACGGATGAACATCAGTCCGATTGGCCCGCAGCCATTTACGCATACCGTGTCTCCCAATTCAATCGGCACGTTGGCCGTACCGTACAGGGCGCAGGAAAGCGGCTCTAAAAGCGCTGCCTGTTTATAGCTCATGGAATCCGGCATATGAAACATATTCTGCTCTACAATCGGCGCCGGAATTAACTGATACTGCGCGTAAGCTCCATTTTTAAACTGATTCTGGATCAACTCCGGACACATGGACTGCAAGCCTTTCTTACAGTAATAGCATTTCCCACAGGGAGCGCTGTTATGCGCCACAACCCGATCGCCCGGTTTAAATCCTTTTACGCCTTCTCCTACTGCTTCCACGATTCCGGACGCTTCATGCCCCATGGAAAATGGCGGCTCATAGCGGTATCCTCTTTTATAGGTCTTAACGTCCGTACCGCAGGTCAGGGTTACCTTGTTTTTTACTACCACTTCGCCCGGTCCCGGAACCGGAACCGCCGCCTCCTCAACACGGATATCTTCCGGTGCATAAAAACTGACTTTCTTCATCTTTGTTCTCCTTTTTATAATTGATGTTCTACGATATAATCACTCAGACATTCTAACTGGATGCACATGGTCACAGCCCCCGGATCAAGCTCCCCTACGCCCTTGTTCGTCTGGTAGCTCGCCCGGCCCTTCACTGCTTCCATTTCCCGCGTGCGGTCTCTGCCCTCTGCCGCGCCTCTCTTCATCGCTTCGATGACATGGCGTTCATCCTGTCCGGCTTCCTTCGCCGTACGGTAAGCTTCCAACGCCTCGTACAGACTGTCGATCATCGTTTTCCAGCCGGGCTTTGCCTTTCCGCGCTCCATGATAGCCGACAGCTCCGTCTGTAAAAACAGATACAGCGTATCAATATCCAGTACGTCCGCTCCTTTTAACGCTTTCGACGCGGCAAGATAGCCGCTGCCATACAGAACGCCCGACGAGCCTCCGATTGCCGACATCAGCGTCATGCCGATTTTTTTCAGCATGGGAGAAAGCTCCATTTCCTTTAACTCCTCCTTAATAGAAATAAGCTTCTTGAACCCGGAGTTTAGGTTTACCCAGTGATCTCCGTCTCCCGTCTTAGCGTCCAGCGCCGTCACATAATCGCCGTTTCTTTCAATTTCTTCCCCGGCCAGAACGATATAGTCCACATATTCCTTTGGTGTTATCTGAAATCCCATTGATTTATCCTTCCTTCCACGCCATTGTACTGCAGGGCGATGCCAGATACTGTTTCATCTCTTCATCCAGACGGAGCATAGACATAGAAGCTCCGGCCATTTCCAGAGAGGTCATGTAATTCCCCACCAGATACTTTACCGGCGTAATATTCCGTGCACGTATCTGCTTATCAATTTCTCCCGCCAGAATGTACAGCTCCATCAGCGGCGTTCCGCCAAGTCCGTTTACAACGACTGCCGTCTCTCTGCCGGAATAATCCAGATCCGCCGTTATCTTCTCCACCATGATCTCTGCGATTTCAGCCGCAGATTTCATCGGCGTCTGCTCAATGCCCGGCTCTCCATGGATTCCCATGCCAAGCTCCATCTGTCCTTCCCCGATGACAAATCCCGGCGTCCCTACTCCTGGCAGAATACAGCTTGATAAGGATACGCCAAAAGACCTTACATTATCTGCCGTCCTCTGCGCCAGCTCTGCCACTTCCTCTAAGGTTCCGCCATCCTCCGCCTTTGCCCCGGCTATTTTATGTACGAATATGGTTCCCGCAATGCCGCGTCTTCCGGTGGAATAGGTGCTTTCCTTTACTGCAACGTCATCCCTGACAATCACGCTTTTGACCGGAATATCCATATCGGCCGCCAGATCCGCCGCCATTTCAAAATTCATAATATCGCCGGAATAATTCTTAATGACCAAAAGCACGCCCCGGCCGCCGTCAGCATGTTCAATTCCATTCAGTATCCTTGCCGGGTCCGGTGATGCAAATACATTTCCGGCTGCCGCCGCGTCAAGCATACCCATCCCTACATATCCGGCATGCGCCGGTTCATGGCCGCTGCCCCCTCCGGAGACGATACCTACTTTCTCTGTTATTTTCCGGCGGTAAATCACTTCGTTTTCCCTGTCATAGCAAATTTCAGGATTTACCGCTTCAATCCCGGCAAGCATATCGCTTACCACCCGCTCCGGATTATTGATTATCTTTTTCATCTTTCTGCTTTGCCCTTCCTTCAAAAATCCTGTTGTCTACCCCCAGCTCCTGATATATCTTCGGCAGGGGGATGTATTGATTGGCTGCACGGAGAATCAGGGCAGCCGCAAATCCTGCCAGACTAAACAGCCAGCTTTTTAAAAAGAATCCCGCTGCCAGCAGCGCCACCGCCGCAAACAGCCCTATATACCACATAATAGATTTCAGTTTCATGCATCCGCCCCCTTTTCTTCCAGTCTACGCTTTCAAACCTAACACATCACGGAAATACACGATCTGTTCGTCCGTAAGACAATCCAGATTTTCATATCCCACTACCGACGCCGCACGAATATTTACATCGCATACATCCTCCACATAGACTGTTTTCAGATAGGCGTCATAAATATTCTCCCCGACAGAAATCAGTCCGTGTTTTCCTAAAATAGTAGCGTAAGTTCCTTTCAGCCCCTCTACCGCCGATCGGCCAAGTTCGATACTTCCCGGCTCTTCAAAGGGTACGACTTTACAATATCCCCCATACATCATGGCTTCAAAAATCACCGGTTTCACCGGAACTCCCAAACAGGCAAACGCCGCCGCATTGTGCGCATGAGTATGGCATACTGCCGCCGCATCCGGCCGTTCCTTGTAAATCAGCAGATGCATCGGCGTTTCACTGCTGGGCGTAAAATTCTTCTTATTTTCCACTATGTTTCCATCCAAATCTACCACCAGCATATCCTCTGCGTTAAAGTTATAGCGTGATTCCGCATGAGGCGTAATTACTACCAGCCCGCTCTCTCTGTCAATCTGGCTGAAATTGCCGCCGCCGTGGTGGCACAGCCCCGTTTCTTCCGCCAGTCTGGATACTCTCAATACTTCTTTTTTTAATTCTTCCAGCATGTCGCCATTTCCTTTCTTCCTAACCTGTCTATGCTTATTCTTCTGCAGTCCAGCCCATCCGTACAGCGGCTTCCTGCTCTTCCTTCTTCTGGGCTTTGAAATAGAACGCTGCCAATGCGATAAACGCCGCCAGTACTCCAAAACCAACAAAGTTTCCTCTCAATACTTCCACGATCATCCAGCGGATCTCGGCAATATCCATTCCCCACCACGCAAGCTGCTGTCCTTCTACAAGGATATCTGCGGAGCCCGTAGATATGGCCAATTCTGTCAGCATCGGCGCAAAATCAGACGCAGACCAGCAGAGAATCGGAACCATGATCCATGAAGTAACGATCATCTTCAGCATATTGCCCTTGCATGCTACAAAAGCTGCCGCGCAGACGCATACATTCATCAGATTGCCAAACGGAAGCGTAGTATTTCCCGGCAGAACCATCGCAACAATCAGCGCAACCGGAATCGTAAAGATAATAGCGACCCATATCTCCGGGTTTCCCGCAAGAATCGGCCAGTCCAGACCAATTACCATCTCTCTTCCCGGGAATTTCTTCTTAATAAATTCATTTGCCGCATCGGAAATCGGCGTAAGCGCCGTCATAAACAGCTTGGAAACCATTGGGAACAGCGTAAGCGCGGTACCTGCCTGAACGCCTGTCAGCAGCGCGCCGATTCCCTGTCCTCCAACTAAACCAACAATCGTTCCGACAATAAACCCGAGCACATGATTTTCTCCAAAAATACCAATCTTCTGCTTTAAGGTCTGTGCATTCAGTTCATTCCTAAAGAACGGTATCTTGTCCAAAAGCTTTGCAAATGGATAGAAGAAAATGTTGCTTAGAAACATAGGATGAGGCATCGCCACGCCCGGAACCCCCGTCAGTTCCGTAATCTGGTTTTTGGTCGCATCTGCGTTCTTTAACTCCAAAACAATCTGGACGATCGCAACTGCAAAACCTATAATAGAATTTCCTGTAACGGAGGATACAATAAACGCGGTAAATATCTTATTCGCAACGTTCCACATATCCACATTCAGCGTTTTTGTCAGACCCATGATCAGCATCAGCACATTAATGCCAATCTGAACCGGGAACATTACGAACGCATATTTCCATGACCAGCACAGCCCCAGAGCAGGAGCCCACCCCATATCCAGCGCGGTAAGCTGTACGCCTGTATTTTCCACAAAACTCTGCGCCGCAACGCCTACGGTCTCGCTCATGTAACTGATAACCAAACTAATGCCCGTTAAGGCAACGCCCAGCGTCAGGCCTGCTGAAACTGCTTTCCCCGGCTTTAAGCCTACGACAAGGCCGATAATAAAAATAACGATCGGCAGAAATACTGCCGCGCCCATATCTAGAATACTTTGAAATATAATCTGTAATGCTTCCATCTTCTCTATTCCTTTCTTTTTCTTATGCTTGTTTCGTAAAGCCCTCCTGCTTTACAGTCCTAAAAGCTCAACAATCTGCTGTATTGCCTGATCTGCGCCGATTCCCGTCAGAAATGGAATCCCGCTTACCGTCGGAATGGGATATTCCTGCTGTCCTCTGGCCATCGGCGTAACAGAAACATACAGATCCGCATTATTAATAAACATATCTAAAGATTTAATATCCACCGCCTCTGCTTTTGCCTTTCCTGACAGTCCCATATCTTCCAGCCGTCCGTTGATCTTAGTGGCTGTCGTCGCTGATGTTGCGATTCCGCCTCCACATGCCACAATAATTGTTTTCATACCCTCTTTTGTCTCCTTTCTATGTATTGATCCCAAACTATCCTTGCCGGACAAGTTTGGTCCTGTTATCTAATTATTACAGCAAATTACATGCCAATTTTCTGTATAACCTGAAAATTCCTCATTTCAAGGCGTTTCCGACCGCATATACACTATTTTTTCCATACAATTCCATGGCCGGATAGTGTTTAATTAGTGTATGATGATAAATAGATTACAGATGTCCTATGCTATAATATCTAAAATATCCGTTTTGTTTTACTGCGCACACTTTTTGGCATGATTTTTGCTGTTTATTTTTATTATTAGGAACATAACTGTGTGCCATACACTTTTGTTTCAAAATAAGATATGAAAAAGGAGACTATAATGGACAAGTTTAAAATTGAAGATTTACTGGACGAAGATTTAATTCTTATGAATGTGAAAGCGGCTGATTCCGAAAGCCTTCTTCACTCCCTTTCGGATGAACTGCAGACGAGGGGATACGTAAAACCGGGATATGCCGACGCCGTAATCCGAAGGGAGCGTATCTATCCCACCGGACTTCCTACTAATATTATGAAGGTTGCAGTTCCCCATGCGATGGAACGCGACTATGTATTAGAACCCCGGGTACTCGTAGCCGTTCTGGACCAACCTGTTGCTTTCAAAGAAATGGGAGACGGCGTGCGGGACGTAATGGTAAATATCGTATTCCTGCTGGCCGTCTGCGGCTCTAACGACCAGCTTACCATCCTGCAGAAAATCGTCGGCATGTTCTCCGACACCGATATCATGGCAGATATCAAACATGCTGAAACCAAAACCGCCCTGCATCAGATCCTGAAAAAACACTTATCCGACTGAAAGGTTAATAACTGATATGAATGAAGCTAAAATATTTGAATATATTCTGCAGAATATTGATGAACACAAATTAACGGAAATGCTGGCAAACCGCCGGCTTTGTGGCATAACCGCCTCAGATATTGAAGCGCAATTTCATATAAACCGCGCAAATGCCAGCGCATACCTTAACAAACTTGTTTCCCATAAATTGCTGATAAAGATCGACAGCCGGCCCGTCCACTTTTTTCCCGCGGATCTGGTGCGTCCATACATTTTAAAAAGTGATTTCAAATCCACCTATACCATAGATGAATTTTTCGAAGCCGCCGCCCCCGCCGTCGATCGGAATACGGCGGATGCCTTTGACGGACTAATCGGCCATGGCGGCAGTCTCAGAACACAGATAGAAAAAGCAAAGGCGGCAATTATCTATCCGCCCAACGGACTGCACACGCTCCTGATTGGGGAAAGCGGAACCGGGAAGACTCTGTTCGCCCATACTATGTACAGCTATGGGCTGGAAACCTTAAAAAAGAAAAAGAAGGACTTTCCTTTCGTTGAATTTAACTGTTCCGACTACTACCATAACCCCCAGCTTCTGATGTCCCATCTCTTTGGACATGTAAAAGGGGCTTTCACCGGCGCCGTTTCAGACAGCCCGGGTCTGGTGGAGCAGGCAAACGGCGGCATTCTCTTTCTGGATGAAATCCACCGTCTTCCTCCGGAAGGGCAGGAGCTTCTCTTTTACCTGATGGATACCGGCTGCTACCGGAAGCTTGGGGAATCCTCCAATATGCGCCGGGCGTCCTTACGCATTATCGGCGCAACTACAGAGAACCCCAGAAATGTCCTTCTTAAAACATTTATGCGCAGGATTCCCCTTACGATTACTTTGCCTCCCTACCGGGAAAAGGATATTGAAGAAAAGCTCGCCATTATCGAGCATATCTTTGTCCGGGAAGCCAGCGCAACCCTGAAATCCTATGTGGTAAACACCCGGATCGTGAAAGCTTTGTGCGCCTATCCCTTTACGGAAAACATCGGCCAGCTTTCTTCTGAAATCAAAGTCCTGTGCGCAAGGTCCTACCTGAACAATACCAGCAGCCTTGAGGAACTCATGGTTTCCTTTGATCTGCTGTCCCCTTCCATTAAGGATTACTATTACCAGAATGTATCCGGGAACGCCCTGTCATTTCCCAGCCGGTATGAAACCAAATATACGATTTATTCTGCCGACAGCAAGCCCTGCCACTCGAATAAATATTACGATGAAGCAGCCTACCGCGACCTTATGAAACGAATTGACACGTATTCTTCCATGGGCTATTCCAGCCAGCAGATGAATGAGGAACTGTCTTCTGATATTCAGGCGTACTGTGATAACATCCTGAAGCGTTATTACAATCAGAATCTCCACAAAGAAGAGCTTTATAAGATTGTAGGGCGGGAAATCGTTGATTTTGCCACAGATGCGGCACAGGAAACCTTTGCCGGACTCGGCCTTGAGATGAATCAGAAAAACATACTGGTTCTTTCCTTCCATTTCAAATTCCTGCTGGAAAGAATGGCGTCGCGCAAAGGGATTACCGAAAAAGAAATTTCTACGCTGAAACAGACCGCATCGAAAGAAATCGAAACGGCACGAATCATCCTTTCCCGGTTTGAACGCCATTTCGGAATCCGGATTTCCAGCGACGAGGAATATCTGGTTGCCCTGATCCTCTCCAACATGCACGCCGCTCCCTATCAGGAACTGCCCGGCCTTATTATCGTGGCGCATGGGGCGAGCACCGCCTCCAGCATCGCCAATGTCTGCAACCGGCTGATGGAATGCACGCTTGTCAAAGCAGTTGACGTCCCTCTGGAACAGAGCATTCCGGACACCTACCAGAATGTCCTTCGGGAGGTCATCACTTCCAGTCCCACAAAAGGCGCGCTTCTTCTGGTGGATATGGGTTCTCTTACCACCTTTGATGAAAAGCTAACGTTAGAAACCGGAATCCCGGTCCGCGCGATTCCCAATGTAACTACGCTGATGGCGCTGGACATTACCCGCACCCTGCTCAGCAGAGACGCGAATATTAATACGGTATACAACAGTTATATGGTAAATAAGCCGACGGAACTTCCCTGCAACAAACCTGCCATGAAAGAGCCTGCTATTCTGACTATGTGCGCATCCGGCCTTGGCACAAGCGTCGCCTTTCAGGCAATGATCGAGCAGGAACTGCACGAACACAATATCCTTGGGATTCAGGTACTGGCCGTTTCCCTGTCGGATATCAGCAGCCATTCGCCGGAATACCAGGCAATCTGCGACAAGTTCTGGCTTCTGGCATGCGTAGGAAATATGGAAGTTCCCATAGATATCCCGTTTTTCCATATTTCCACCCTGATCTCTCCCACGGGAAAACAATACTTTATTGATTTTCTGGAAAACGCCATGAAACAGGCCGCCGCACAGCCGCCTGCTGCCAAACAGCCAGAAACCATACAGGAGGAATGCTTAAAATTCCTTTCCGAAAATGTAATGTATTTAAATCCTTCCGCCTCTGTTCGGTATTCCGACCAGTTTTTGTCTGCATTGAACCTGCCGCAGATTACTGAAAACAGGGCGCTTCATCTTTCGCTCCTGCTTCACCTGGGATTTATGCTGGAGCGCTGTATCTGCAGCAAAGAGGTGGTGTTCGATCAGGAAAAAGAATATATGAAAAAGCATGAATTCCTTTTCCTGCTGCTGAAAGAACACATCGGCATACTGGCAGAACCCTTTAACGTATCGGTAAACGACGCAGAATTATGCTATATTATATTATCCATTGTTCAAAATCCTAACGGGGATACAAAATCCTCCACTTAAACCGGCAAGTATGATTTTCTCTCCAACCGTGTATACTATCTTTGAATGGAAGGAGGCAGACTGCAATGAAAAAATATTTATGCGAACCATGCGGCTATATATATGACCCGGAGCTGGGAGACCCTGACGGCGGCATCGCGCCCGGCACCGCCTTTGAAGATATCCCCGACGACTGGGTATGCCCCATCTGCGGATTGGGAAAAGAGGTTTTTGTAGAAATGTAATAAAGAATATCATAAAATGATCGGCAGCGGATCTATTTCCTCTGCCGATGACCTATTCTTACCATCTATTTCCACACGGTATCCTTCACACCGATATTTTCTCCCTTAAATACAGGCTTCTTGCCTTCCCTTTTCTGGCTCTCGTAATCCTTCAGCGCTTTAAGCGCGGTTCCATTTAACAGGAAAATCGCTATAATATTCACAATCGCCATAGCTCCCATCGTAATATCCGCAATATTCCACACCAGCCCAAAGTCCGCCTGAGCCCCGAGAAATACCGCCGCGCAGCAGGTTATGCGGAACACATTCAGAAGAAGCCCGCTGTCCTTTATAAACAGGATATTCGATTCTGCATAAAAATAATTTCCGATCAGGCTGCTGAAAGCAAAGGCAAATATGGAAAAAGTAATAAAATAGATCCCCCACGTGCCTACGTTCGCCTGAATCGCCGCCTGTACATACGGAATCCCGTCCAGCACGCCGCTCTCTCCCTGAACGCCGGATACCAGAAGCATCATAGCCGTACTGGAGCAGATCAGCAGCGTATCGATAAATACGGAGATTACCTGTACAAGCCCCTGCGTTACCGGGTGGTCTACATCTGCGGAGGCCGAAGCATTGGGCGCGCTTCCCATACCGGCCTCGTTGGAAAACAACCCGCGCTTGATACCAATGACTACGGCGCTTCCCGCCATGCCTCCCGCCATTGCCCGGAAGTTAAAAGCGTTCTCAAATATCACGCCAAATACCTGGGGGAGCTCCGCCGCATGGGTAACCATCGTGATAATTCCAATCAAAATATAAAAACATGCCATAACCGGAACGATCACAGATGTGATAAATCCGATTCGATGAACGCCGCCCCATATAACCAGTCCTGTAAGCACCGCCAGTATCAGTCCTACCAGCATCGGAATCTTAGTCTGCGTATAATTCGGAATATAGTACTGCAGAGACGAGGACATATTATAGGACTGCAGTCCGTTGAACCCATATGCGAAACAAATGATCAAAAGTACTGAAAACAGTACGCCCATCCATCGTTTCCCCAAAGCCTTCTCCATGTAATAGGAAGGGCCTCCCCGGAATACTCCGTCCTTTTTAATCTTATAGATCTGTGCAAGGGTACTCTCGATAAACGCAGACGCTCCTCCCAGAACCGCCATCAGCCACATCCAGAATACCGCTCCCGGTCCCCCGGCCGCGATAGCTGTCGCAATACCGGCGATATTGCCGGTTCCTACCCGGGATGCCGTTGAAATCATCAGCGCCTGAAAGGACGATACCTTCTTCTTTCCGTCCTCCCCGACCTCATCCGACCTCTCCATCATCGATTTCAGCCCATCCTTTAGGAGACGCAGCTGAACCATTCTGGTCCTTACCGTAAAAAATATTCCTGCCGCCGCCAACATAATGATCAGGATGTAAGTATACATCACATCGTTGATCTTTGAAAGTATGTCGTTGATACCCATCTTTTCCTCCTCTTTTGAATGCCGTCCGAGTCCGCGGCATCACCTTTTATTCATAGAGTTCAGTATATCATAAAAGGAACCATTTTCACACAAAAACTTAAGCGGTTTCCAAGTTCTCGCCCCTCACTCCTGAATCATGTTTTCACGTAATGCGCAGTTTAGCGCATTCCTGACCTATAAACAGCAACGCTTGACATTCCATGGCGAACTTGTTAAGATAGTTGTCATTACTATTCATGACTTTGCGAAGGTTGTTGTAAACGGAATGAACAGTAACTAGTTTTCATACTCGCAAAACCACGATGATTATAAAGAGGCGGATATCTATGAATATATTCTCGGACGTGCTTTTAGACACTATTCTGGACAGCGTACGCATGCTGCCCTTCCTATTCGCGGCATTTCTCCTGTTAGAAGCGCTGGAACACTACTCCACAGCATTTGTAAATAAAACCCTCGGCAGACTGAACAAGGCCGGCCCCATTGCAGGCGCTCTCTTCGGCTGCGTACCCCAGTGCGGATTCTCTGTTCTGGCTGCCAATCTATATTCCGGAGGAGTCATTTCTCTCGGAACGCTCCTTGCCGTTTTTCTGTCAACCTCAGATGAAGCTGTTATCATCCTGCTGGGACAGCCAGACAAGGGAGCTATTATCTGGCGGCTGTTAGCCGTCAAGCTTATCATCGCTATAGCCGCCGGTTATATTACCGATCTTCTTATTGCCGGCAGCATCACTTCCGCCAAGCACATCCATGATCTGTGCGGCCGCTGTGGGTGCCATAACCACCGTGGGATCCTAAAACCTGCGCTGAACCACACCCTAAAACTATTTGGATACATTTTTATATTTTCCAGCGTATTAAACCTGCTGACTGCCCTGACAGGCATAGATACGGTTTCCACCTTTTTATTAAACGGAAGCGTCTTTCAGCCTTTCTTAACCGCAGTAATCGGATTCATCCCGAACTGCGCCGCTTCCGTACTGCTTACGGAGCTGTATTTAAGCGGAGCCATCTCCTTTGCGGCAGTCATTTCCGGCCTTTGTACGAATGCGGGCATGGGACTGATCATCCTGTTCAAGGTAAATAAAAACTATAAAGAGAATCTGTCCATTACGGGCCTTCTGTATCTCACCGCCGCCGCTGCCGGGATGATACTTTCTATTTAAGCCCCCCAGATTATCCTCAATCGCGTCTAACTGCTCTAATATGGCTTCCTGTCTCTCATCGAACAGGAGGCCTTTGTTGTATTTGTAGTATCTGCCGCAATCATTTTCCCTCAAAAACCAGCTGCTGTAATACCCCGTGTTAAGCTCCGTTAGAAAGGACGCCATTTCCTGACTGCTGCCAAAGGCCGCCTCCATAAAGTCAAACCCATGCTCCAGCCCCTCCGACGCCCGGTCGGTCAATCCTTCTCTGAGCCTAACCGCTTTCTGAAATTCCTCACGCACCCTTCGAAATGCCTCTTCTCCCTCCAGATGTTCTTTTAGCAGCAGAAGCCGGTACGTTTCCAGCGTCTCTGTTACACTTAGCCAGATCTTATGATCCGTCTTGGAGAGAAGCTCGGCTTTTCTTAATTTTTCATAATCCTCTTGTTCCTGTCCGATAACCTGCTCCAAATTCCGGCATTCCCTATACTGCTTCAGATATCCAAACAGTCTGGCCACATACGCGTCCTTTGCGTATGCGCTGCAAAACAGCTCGCTTAACTTTACCGCTTAATATTCCCACCACGCTCAGTCTCTCGTCAAAAGGCGCGCACTTTACACGCTCAACAGCCGCTTCCGTATAGATTCCTTCTGCAATCCGCTCCAGCCCGTAATCCTTCTTATATTTTTCATACAGCTCCAAATAATTTGCAAAATCCTTCGCCGCTTTCCAGTGCTGGAGATATTGGCGCACCACTTCCCGGTCCGCCTTTTTTCCGATTCTGCCGCAGGCGTACAGAAACTGCGATAAATCCTCCCAGCCTCTGGCCGTTACAAACATCTTACCGTCTACCGTAGTCTCCATCCGGTAGAAGTTCTCTTTCTTAATCTCCTCTAACCGGCATCCGGTAAACGCTCCCGCGCCAATATCCGTAAACGCATCGCCAAAACACAGCTTCTTAAGCGCAAAGCACCTGTAAAATACATACTTCCCGGCTTTTTCTAAGGTCTCTGGCAGAAAAAGACTCCCCGCCTTCCCCGCTAAAAAGGCATACGTTATTCCGTTCACCGTAAGCTTTCGCTCATCTTTCCGTCCGGTCTGTCTCATACTTCCAGCCCCTTCATCTGCTCATGCTCTTTCCGGAGCTCCCGGTACAGTTCTACGGAGCTCCAGAACTGGTTCACCGGCGTCAGCACAGCCTTTAAGGGCACGATTACTTTTTCCCTGCGCAGATAAGACAGCAGCCCATTCATCCGGCTTCCTATCTGGCACATAACCAGCATCTCCTCCGAAAAATCTGCCGGTTCTCCCTCCGGCTTTTCTTTCCCGACGTCACAGGCGTCCTCTTCCCCGAACTCTGCAAACAAAGCCTCCGCCTCTTTATCGGCCAGCGTAATTACCGGCCTCCCATACTGCTCCTTCTCTACTGTCCGCACACGGATTCCGTGCATGGCGCAAAAGGTATTTACCTGATTCCTTCGTCTTTTGTCGGTAAAATTATACAGTAATACGGTTGGTTTTAACGCCATCTTCCTTCTCCTTTAAGGGTCTATATCTGGATTGCCGTTTCCAGGGCAACTTCCATCATTTGCTTGAAATCATTCTGCCTCTGCTCGGACGTAGTCTCCTCGCCGGTTATCATCGAATCGGATACGGTAAATATCCCAAGCGCTCTCACTCCCGCTCTGGCCGCCTCGCAGTACAATGCAAAACTCTCCATCTCAATGCCGAGCACGCCCATCTTCGCCCACAGCTTCCACTCCGCCGTCTCGGTATAGAACGTATCGGAAGACAGGATATTGCCCACATGCCAGACCGCGTCCTTCCCCTCTGCGATTTCCTGCGCCGTCTTTAGCAGCCTGTAATCTGCAATCGCGCACATCGTTCCCGGAAGCTGGTACTGGTGCGCATAGCTGCTGTTAGTGCAGGCGCCCTGCGCCATAATAATATCTCCCACATGCACATGTTCCTGACATGCCCCGCAGGAACCCACGCGGATCAGGTTCTTGACTCCGTAAAAATGAATCAGCTCATGACTGTAAATTCCAATAGACGGAATCCCCATGCCGGTCCCCATGACAGATACCTTCCTCCCTTTGTAAGTACCTGTGTAGCCGAACATATTTCTTACACTGTTAAACTGAAAAGCATCCTTCAGATAAGTCTCCACAATTACCTTTGCCCTGAGCGGGTCGCCCGGCAGCAGAATCGTCTCCGCAATATCTCCCATCTTAGCGCCATTATGTGGTGTAGCCATAATTCATCCTCCTTTTTCTTCCAACCAAGGGACTACCCCGCAGTCGAATCCTCTGCTATCAGTATACCTGCTTTTTCCGAAAAAGCCCAGTCATTTACCAATTTTTTTCAAATCTGTTGTTTCCCAACACAATTCCCAGACATACTTTTTCTATTTTCCACTGCCTTATCCTTATTTAAAAAAATCCCCCTTCCCATAACGGCCGCATAAATAGCGGACCCTTGCAGCTTCTTTACCACATCCCAGCTTATCGCCCCGTCAACCCAGACCTTATTGCGTGTTCCATCCGCTAAATGAAGCGCATACTCCAGCATATCGTTTCTTAATATCTGCCGGGGGTCGTTGTGATAGGTAGTGTTTACCAAAACATGTTCCGCCATATCCAGCAGCCCCCCTAATTCCTTCCTATTCAGGTCAAGATTGCTGATATTAATACCGGCAGGTATTTGATAATCCTGGTAAATGCGGAGAACCTCCTTTGGATTCTTTAAGCAGTCAATCTGGATAAACACCATATCAAATCCGCATTCTTTTACCTGTTCCACATACTGCAGCGGATGGAGCACTTCTAAATGAAGGGAAACCGGAACAGACGCAAGTCCGCAAATCCTGCCGCACATTTTCAATCCAAATGATATCTCGCCAACGGCAGCCCCATCCGCAACATCCAAATGAATATCATCAAAATACTGATTTACAAACATTACTTCGTCTGCAATCCTCAAAATATCTGACGATGCAATCGATGGACTGATCTTCATTAACACTCTCCTCTAGATTTCCTTGCATTTGCCATAAGCGCTTTTGTCCTTTCAAGATCCACCGGATTCTCAAATTTACCGTCTACCTTGATTCCTGTTCCTACAACACAGCCGTCGGCCGCTGCAAAGATATCTGCTATCGTCTCCGGCTTTACCCCGTTGCTCGCAAATACCGGTATATCTGTTACACCTTTCACTTTAGAGACCTGTTCCACATCAATACTAGAGCCCGGCGTATCACTGTAAATCAGCAATGCGCTTGGACACACATTAAAACACAGTGTTTTCGCCACTTCTTCAATCGGTCTTTCGGCAACCTGCTTTGTCCCCTCCGGGATTACCGGGGTCAGCGTCTTAATATCCTTACAGCCTACCTCTACTTTATGCCGCTCCACCTCTCCTGGCTGGACGTCAGTAATACCGTATACGCCTGTCGTTGCCCCATGAATGGTCTGTCGGATAAATTTTGCTTCCACGGCTGCCGCCAAGTC
The DNA here is from genome assembly GCA_910584095.1 of uncultured Dorea sp. Classification (GTDB taxonomy): domain Bacteria; phylum Bacillota; class Clostridia; order Lachnospirales; family Lachnospiraceae; genus Claveliimonas. The sequence continues at coordinate 241,154 of CAJTYU010000001.1, forward strand.
ATAACCCTTAAACGGATCCATTGCAACGCAAACTCCGTGCGGAACCTTGATTTCCGGCATAAGTTCGCCGATGATCCTTGCCATAACCGCAATCGTTACCGGCTTTACATGATCCGTATATGGAATCGAAAATTCATTACAGAATAAAACTCCGTCGATACCTCCATCCTGCAAAGCGTGCAGGTCCTTTCTTGCCGCGCCTAATATCTTCTGTATCCCTCCAGCCGGATCATATTTCGGATCCGTAGGCATCCCTAACAGATGGATCATCCCTATTACCGGTTTACTCGTATGAAAAATCTCTTTTGTCCACATATCTCTATTCTCCTTATTTTTTCAAAAATTTTTCTTTTAAAAATACATTCAGCTCTTCCACTGACATATGGTCCATCTTTTCAACAAACCCCGCGTCTTTTATGCACTGGATGATTCTTGAAATAAGCTCAAGATGTTCATTATCATCCAGAAACGCCAAATTTAAAACATATTTCACCTGTACGGCCGCTTCACTGTCATCCATCCGGTAGAACTCCACAGGCTCGGCCAATCGCAGCGCGCATACGGCCTCCTGCTTTACATGTTCCTTTGACGTATGCGGAATGGCAATCGGGCAGGATTCTGTCAGACCTGTAGGAAAGTTTATTTCACGCTCCACACAGTTCTCATAAAAATCATCGCAGACACAGTTCTGTTCTAAAAGAATGCCAGATGTTATCTTCAGCGCCTCCCGCCACGTCCCGGCGCTGCCTTCAACAACAAACAATTTACTCACGTTCCCACACCCCTTCCTTCCCGTCAACCGATTCGTCTAAACGTATAATCCGGATATTTTTCTTTTTCTCTTTAACGCTGTCTAAAAATTCGGTTAAGTCCTCTTCTGTTATCACATTCAATAATTTGTATATCCGATTCTTTCTATTTGTGCGGACCAGTATCCTTGCGTTCGGCCTGTATTCAATCTTTTCAATCTCATTTAACGGAATACGGCTTACATGCAGGAGCCCATTATAACAGTATATTTCAGTATCATCGACATACATCCGGTACGTAAGGTGTCTCGTCATATGCAAATAAGCCAAACCGGCCGCAAATATATAGAATGCAAGATTCAAACTTATCTTTGTATAGGGCATTGGCCTCAAAATAAACACTGCAGCCGCCAATATCAGGAAAAAGACCCCCGCCGCAATATATAACTTCTTTACTTTTTCGCTCACATGATAAACTTTCATAGCCTCCTACTTTCTACCAGACACCCAAGATTTTGCCCAAAATACCAACCAGAACACAATTAAATTCCGCCGAGCTGCTGCCGGAAACCAGCGTTGCCGTTGTCGATATAAATCCCGCGCTGAACGCAAGCTGCGTTACAATCGGCGCAATCCAGCTATTGATAAAGCATCTGTAAATCATTACCATAACCGTAGATACCAGCGTCTTAAACAGATCCCCCTTTGCAAAAAGAGAACATCCGCAGGTAAAGTAAATCATCGATCCCAGCGAAGATAATGGAAACATAGATATTCCCGGTAAAAACGCAATCGCAATTGTAATCGGAATCATAATACCAACTAGCTGGATACCGGTCTCATCTCCTAAACACAACGCCTCATCCATCCCTATATAAATATCATAGTCATCTCCAAGCTTGCCCTTAAAATATGCCCGCGCCGCTTTTGTAATCGGCAGCATACCCTCCATCAGTAAACCAACAACTTTTGGCATCAGAATAACCGCCGCTGATAATGTAACCGACATACTTAATGTATTTGCCAAATTCTGGCGCGTAAGCAAAGATAATATAATACCTACAAAAAATGTCAGGACAGAAGACTCTCCCACAGATCCGAACCTGTCTGATTTCCAGTTTCCTTTAATCTTAATCTTATTAATGCCAGGGATCTTATCCATCACAAAGCATGTAAATTGATTAATTACCCAGATGTAGATCGCATCATTATTGCAGCAAGTCGTTCCCGGCAAGTCATAGTGCTCCTGCCATCTTGGCGCGATCCAGTCCGCATATTTTAATACGACCACCAGCGTCAGCAAACCAAAAACTACAGATACAACATACGCCGGAACTACCGCCGCCCCCGCAAGCTTCAGTACGTAGAACATCATAGACGCCCCGAGTATCATATGGAAATAGTTCCAGATATCGATATCCATCGTTTTTGTAAATCTAATTTTAATCAATATATAATTTAAAACCATTCCCAGCGGAACGATCAACAGGGCAAAGGATGTGGACCACGCAACCGCCGACAGGCCCTCCCAGCCGATATCTACTACTGTAAACCCGCTTCCCTTTGTAGAATAATAATCGATCGCAGGCTGCAATCCGGATACTAACATATTAAGGATTACATTGATCCCAAGAAATCCCGCGCCTACGCGCAGACCGTTTCGCAATGAATCAAATAATTTAATCTTAAAAATTAATCCAAGTACTGTAATTGTAAATGGTAAAAAAATACCCCCGCCCATATCCATAACAAATTGAACGATACTGTTAATAATCGACATACTTTATCCTCCTCGCCTAACCTTTAGCTATAACTATTAACCTGTTCACTAACTTCCCTTAACGATTTTTCAATTCTTCCTATTACTTCTTCTTCCCCGATCCCGGTAATCAATCCGTTCACTTGGACGATTGGCGTCCCAATATCCTGTGAATATTTTGATGTCACGAAGCAGATGTCATATTCCCTCGCAACCGCCGGAACATCTCCCAAGGGATGCTTTGTAATATCAACGGACACCTGTACATTCTGCGCGATTTTTTCAATCTCCGCAGCCGCAAATGTCGAAGTCGCAATCCCTCCTCCGCAAGCTACCAATACTTTTACTTTCCTCATAGCCTATACCTCCTTTAATTCAAAATAATGCCGACATTTTTTGTAGTTCTATTGTATCTGTAATTTGGGGCGGAAACAGCCCAATTATTTTCTTAATTCTATGAAACATATCCGCTATTGTAAATACAGCTTCACTCCCAAAATCCTTCAATTTTCTTTGAAGGATTTTGTGCATACTTAATTCCTATAAATGTTATAATATTGGAAAAGAGAAGGAGACCTTTCATGAATAAAAAAACATTTAATCTGTTCAAGAAACTAATCTTAAATAACAACAAGCCCTTACAGATCGATGACATGTCTGCTTTCTTCCATGTAGGCGTCAGAACCCTGTATAATTATTGGGATGAAATCTGCGACTATTTAATTAAATTAGACTTAAGGACTCCCTTTTCTTTTGACGGAAAAGAATTCAAATGTCAAATAGACGAAACGATGAAGCAGTATCTGATTGCTTCTTTGAGAACCATGTCTTTCTACGAATATAAATTATCGGGCTTTGAACGGCAGGCAGTCATGTCCGTCATTTTCCTTGTTTCCGGGGCGCCCATTAAAAGTTCCAGCTTTAATGATATCCTTTGCGTAAGCCAAAATACGATTACCAACGATCTAAAAGAGGTTAAAAAACTATTTGATTCTTATCACATTCATTTCCATGAAAATAAATACCAGGGATTTATTATAGAATGTCCGGAAACAATCCGTCGTAACCTGCTCCTCAAAATATTCGACGGCCAGAATATTATTCAGGATTATTTTATTGACACGCCGGCAAATCCATGTGTCAGTTACATATGTAACTATATGAAAATAGAAAAATACCGGCGCTTGATAGAATCCATCGTTAAGGGAGTCGAAGAAAAGCTCTGTATGCATATGACAGATTACAATTTTTACAAGGTGGTAACCATCCTGCTCATTATAACCTCTCGGAACCAGGCCGGCTTTCCAATTTTATCTAAAGAAGAATACGCCTCCGGCACAAAATCTTACGACCAGCTGACTCTTTTTACTGAATGCATTTTTTACGAACTAAATTCGCTATTAAATACTACTGCCGCAGAATCCCTCTATTTTATGAATCGCATGCAGCATTATAATCTTGTGTCCGAAAAACCCTCCAATACGTATAATGAGGTATTGTTTTCACTGGTCATAAAAGAATTTTTAACAACTGTTTCCGGATATTATCAATACGACCTGCTGGGCGATACTTCCCTTGCAGAATATTTGAACTCACACATCTCAGCCTGTTACAACCGTTTAAAAAAGAATATTATAATAGAAAACCCGTATTTATCCGAAATGAAAAAGAAATATGAACAAGATTTCCTGTTTTTGAAGGATCATATTTATATTCTCGAAAATGCTTTGCATATTTCATTCAACGACGGTGAAATCGCTTATATTTTGATGCATATTTTAGCAACTCTGGAGAAAGACCGAAATAGTATGGACTCTCCGAATACCGTAGTTATCTGCCATGGGGGAATCGCTACAAGCAATTATCTGTCTACTCAATTACTGCGTCATTTTAAACTAAATATCGTAGCCGCCTGCTCCATCCATAATGCGAAAAATATTATAGATGCCCACTCTATTGATTTAATTATCTCGACCCTTCCTATCAGCGGTTTCCATATTCCAACCGTCGTGGTAGACGCTATGTTAATGGAAGAAGACATTCATAATCTGCGCGAAAAACTGTCCCTGATCCAAAAACGCTATGCCAATCAATCCCATGCCCTCCCGGATACTCCAAACGCACATTCTCTCCAATCCTTAAGGTCCATGCTATCCATGGAACGGATTGTACTGGATAAGGAAGTCTTAGACTGGAAAGAAGCCATCATTTCCGCCGGGGAATTGTTATTATGGGACAAACTGATTTCCGTCAATTACCTGCATACGATGATCGATCTGATCGTAAAATACGGCGCATATATTGTAATCGCCCCACATATCGCATTGGCGCACGCCGCCCCTTCCGACGGCGCAAAGGATTCCGGCGTATCTGTTGTGCGCTTAAAATATCCTGTTGAATTTGGAAAAGAAAAACTCGACCCTGTAAAAATCGTAGTTGCATGTGCATTCCTTGACACAACAGAGAATGCAAACTTATTGCTGAAGCTAATGAGGAGCCTTTTGAAGCCGAACTTTTTATCTATAGCATCGGCCGCGAAAACACCGCAGGAAATATTAGATTATTTTGAATAAGCCGTATGCTTATCCGGCTATTAGACAGCGGCTGAAATACATTTACAGAACAGCAAACATTTACCCAATTAGGAAATTTGTTAGGCTGTTCAAGACAAAATATTAAAAAATTAGCTGGTTTAAGGAAAATATGAATAAATGGGCGGATAAGAAGCTGATTGCATTTTGCGTTGGCGGCAGCCCAATAGATAATCCGGAAATAGACATCGCTCTCAAACGGAATTTTAACGAATTTGAGCAGAACAGAGTAAAGACATTTTACTGTCCGGGAGGATTCAATTATGAAAAAATGTCTATACCGTCTAAGCTGATGATGAAAATGTTTATAAAAACGCTTAAAGCAAAAAAAGATAAGACAGAAGCGGAAGAAATAATGGTAAAAATGATTTCTTCGTCTTATGATATTTCGGACAAAAAATATATTGAACCGATTTTGCAGTATCTGAGAAAATAATTATCGATATCAAACGCAAAAATAGCGCCCTCGGTCCGGCAAACTAAGGCGCTACATTTGTAAAACTATTTTCCCAACAGCGGCTTTGCCACATGGACTTTAAAAAACTGAATCAAAGGCCCGTTAAACAGCGCGTTGCAGATTGTTCCGATTCCAATGATCAGCCAAAGATCGCCGCCGGACAGAAGACAGAATACCACGCCTGCCATATTGACAATTGTTCCGGCTCCGATGCAATAGCGCACCGTAAAGAACACCACTATCAAAACTGCCGCATTCATGATCAGCTGCCATGTTCCAAATGTCATATGAAGAAAACCACTGATGCCTAAATTCATACAGGTAAACGCGTCTACCCCAAAAGCGCTGAGCCGGAAAGAGCCTGCGCAGATGCCGATAAAAAGAATCCCTGTAAGCATCATCGCACAGCGCTTCGCAAATAATCTTCTATCCCTTCCCATCGTACCAGCATCCCCCTTTGGCCGCTTTTTCAATCACCGCGGACTATCCGCTTAATCCTTCCGAACTGCCTGAAACACATACAGTCTGGAATCGAAATCCCCATACCCGCCGGTATTTTCTTCCATCTGCCCGCACATGCCGTCAGAGGTAACCAATCCGATGTTCATCAGCTCATCCCCAAAAAATATTTCCTTCGTCTCCTTATTTTCATAACATAATTCCGGATCCAGCCCTTCAAGCCTCACCCTCGTATAAGGCATATTGACATGACTTAAGGTGCGGTACCACCCTACAACCGCCTCGGTCTTATCCTCACTCACTGTCATCCAGCAGGTAATATTGCCCTCAAAAGGACTCTTAAGCCTGTAAAATGTCCCAAACTGCAGCACTTCCCTGTGCTCTTTCATAAATGCAATCTGCGCCTTTACCTTCTCCTGCTCTTCCTCTGTCAATTTATTTAAATCCAGTTCATAGCCAAATGTTCCAAAATACGCCACGTTCGCTCTGGTATGAAGAGGCGTATTACGGAATACCTGATGGTTCGGCGTTACCGAAACATGGCTTCCAATACTGCTGATAGGATAGCCAAAGGACGTCCCATACTGTATCTTCAGCCGTTCCACCGCATCCGAATCGTCGCTTGCCCACCCTTGGGGCGCGTAGTAGAGGATTCCCGGATCGAACCGTCCGCCGCCGCTTGCGCAGGATTCAAACAGTATCTGCGGGAAATGCGTATTCAGCCGCTCATACAAATCATAGACTCCCAGAATATAACGGTGGAATATCTCTCCCTGCCGCTCCGGCGGAAACGCCGCGGAATAACACTCGGTAATGCTCCGGTTCATATCCCATTTAATATAGGAGATCTTCGCCTCGCCAAGGATCTTTTCCATCATTTCATAGATACAGTCCACAACCTCTTTCCTTGCAAAATCCAGCACATACTGGTTTCTCCCCTGGGACGCGCTCCTGCCCGGGGTAGACAGAATCCAGTCCGGATGCTTCCGGTACAGATCCGAATCTTTATTTACCATTTCCGGCTCAAACCAGAGACCGAATTTCATGCCCAGTTCTTCGATGCGCTCTGCAAGCCCGGTAATACCCCCGGAAAGCCGTTTTGGATTCGCTACCCAGTCTCCCAGCCCCGCATGGTCGTTATTTCTCTCCCCGAACCATCCGTCGTCCAGCACAAATAATTCCACTCCGCACTCCTTCGCCTTTGCCGCAATCTCAACCAGACGGTCCTCGGTAAAATCAAAATAAGTCGCTTCCCAGTTATTATTCAGAATCGGCCTCGCCCTGTCCCTCCAGTAACCTCTGGCCAGCCGCTTCTGATACAGCCGGTGGAAGGTCTGACTCATGCCGTTTAATCCCCGTTCCGAATAAACCATCACCGCCTCCGGCGTCTGGAAGCTCTCTCCTTCCTCCAGTTTCCAGTCAAACCCCATAGGATGTATCCCCATCAAAACCCGCGTGGTATCATGGGTATCCACCTCTGCCTGTGCAAGAAAATTCCCGCTGTATATTAAGCTGAAACCAATAGCCTCTCCCTGACGTTCATTCGTCTCCGGACGCTTCAGCACAATAAATGGATTATGCTCGTGAGAGGAATTGCCCCGGCGGCTGTCTACAGCTTGTATTCCTTGTTCCAGTTTCCGCACCTTCAAGTGACGCTCTCTCGCCCACGCGCCGGAAAACTGCAGCCATTCATAATTGCAGTCCGGCAGATCCATGCACATGCTCATGGCCGTCGTAAGATGGACGCTCTCTTCTCCCTTATTCGTAATCTTTGCGCTTCTGGCAAGTATCCCTCCTCCGGCAAAAATCGTATACAGTAACTCCAAAGTCACTCCCGTCAGCGTATCTTCCAGAAGAATGCGCAGCGTCTCCGCCTCCTCGTCCTTCTCTGTATAGGTAGCCGGAAGCCCGGCAAGTCCGGGTTTCCCTTTCATAATTTCATGCCCCTTATATCGGAAATCACAGATCCTGCTTCCATTCGGCTGCAAAATCTCAATGGCAGGACGGCGGAAATCCGTCGTCCCATACACGCCGTACTCCTGCCGCACATGCTCTAGGGACAGAGACCGGTCTCCCTCAAATACATAGGACGTCATGGGACGGGATGCCGTCTCATAGAGATAGGAATAATCCTCCCTCTGGCTCACCCTTTTTCCAAAATAGAGCTGTCCCATATGGCCGTTTGGAAGAACTGTCATAATATAGCTGATTTCCTGATTGCATAAATGAAATGTCTTCGTAGTTTCATAAAATAATATGCTCATCGTTTCATCCCTCCTATTTTTACGTTGCGAGAATCTCATTTACTCTACGCGCAGCTTGATTTCCCTCACTTATTTAGATTTATACAAGGGAAAGAAGCCGCGAAGTTTCTTCTCCGTTTTCTCCGTTATGACTTTATTCTATATGAGGCGGCTGCGCCTGTGTATATCCATTTGTAGGGCGAAAATGTCCAAATGTTGGATAATTACAATTGTTCCAACCGATTCTTATGTTCCTCCAGATACTCCTTCTTCTCCTTCCGGTTCCGCTCCCGATACTTGGCCGGGGTAATTCCCCGCTTTGCCTTAAATGCCTTTCCAAAAGAATATACATTCTGATACCCGCAGGACAGAGCAATCTCCTCAAGAGAATACTCTGTATTCGCCAGAAGCTCTTCCGCCCTTGTAAGCCGGTAATTGGTCAGGTACTCCTGCGGAGACATATTCAGGTGCTTTCGGAACAGTTCGTAAAGATAAGTCCGGTCAACACAAACATATTTTGCAATATCCGTCACCCTTACCGCATGAAAATAATTGTTGCGGACATATTCTACCGCCCGCTTAATATAAATATTCTCCCCATCCTGTTCGAAAGGAAGACTGATCTGAATATTTTCCGTCAGCACCGAAAAGAAGGAATACAAAAGACTCTGCCTCTTATACTGGTCGGAAATACTGCCGGCAGTATCTTTCAGCATCTCTATCACGATATGCTTCAGCTTGTCCCCCTGACTGCTCCGGAAGATAAGCTGCCTGCTGTTCAGTCCGATATCCCTTAAAGATTCTTTCACATCCGTCCCATTAAACCCAATCCACAGATATTCCCATGGTTCCTCCGCATCCGCCTGATAGAAGGTCAGCGCATTCGGTTCAATCAGAAATCCCTGCCCTGCCTCTAAACAATACTGAACACCCTCGATATAATATCTTCCCTTCCCCTTTAAAATATAATGGATCAGGTAATCCGGCCGGACTGCCGGGCCGAAGCTGTGAAGCGGTCCACACTTACTGTATCCGCAAAAACATAAACATAAATCCGAAAACTTCCGGTTCGGTAATTGTAATACATACGCATCTTCCATCGCTCGCTCTCTCCTTCCTGCTTCTTTATCCCGCATCCGGATCCGACTGCCAAAAGCCGTCACTTGAATCATTTCATCTATCATAGCATGAAGTTCCTATTCTTAACACCCCTTTCGGTAATCCGAAGGGCTGACGCCTTTTTTCTTCTTAAATAACCGGGAAAAATACAAGGTATCCTCGTATCCAACCGACAATGCAATCACCGCCACTGGAAGGTTTGTCTGCCGCAGAAGGCTGCAGGATTTGCGGATACGCAAATCTAAAAGATACTCCTGCGGCGGAACCCCTGTCGCCTTCCTGAACACTCGGTGAAGATACGAACGGTCCAGCCCCAGATAATCCGCCACCGCCTGGACCGTGATGCTGCTAGAGTCGTACTGCATTTCCAGATACTTCAACGCTTCCTCCACATAGACCGCCTGCTTTTCCCCCGCGGCCACCTGTTCCTTGGGAAATTTGCTGGCCAGCAGAAACAAATATTCATATAAAATGCTGTTCATGATCAAATCTCGGTTATTTTTCAACTGGTTCGCCTCAAACATCTTCTCATGGCAGAGCCGGATACGGTCGTCGCGTCCATAGTGGAATACCGGTCCGGAAAGGAGCGACGTCCGGTTCAGATATTCCCGGATCTTCACTCCCTGAAACCCGATCCATGTATAAATCCACGGACTCTTCCTGTCCGCCTCATAATAAATCAGTTCGTCCGGGCAGATTAAGAAGGCATCCCCTTCTTTTAAATAGTAGATCTTCCCTCCCTTTCGGAACCTCCCCTTGCCGCCCAGCACATAGTGGATCATATATCCGCTCCTGACAGCCGGACCGTAGCTGTGCCCCGGCTCGCAGGTCTCATAACCGCAGGTATATACAAACGCATCCAGATTCCTGAAAAAATCATTGGAAAATATAAAATCCTTCATTCCTTCACTCCTTTCCATCATGTCACAAAGATATATGATTCGTCCACATATATCCATGTTTTTATTCTGTAAAACTAGTATAGTAGATATCACAAGGAAGGGCAAGCAAAAAGCCAGAAAGGAGCGTAAATGAAGTATTTTAGCGGTATAATATCAAGTATGCATAATAAAAACCAGCTAAGATCCATGAAACATCAACGAGAGTAAAAAGCATATTCATTAACACATTTGTACAGGAGGGAATTATGGACGAAAAGAAGAAACAGCGGTATCTCGCCATTGCTGAAAAATTAACAGAACTGGTGGGAGGAAAGAAAAACATTCAAGGTGTTGCGCACTGCGCCACAAGACTTCGCATCGTACTGGAAAATAATGATGTGGTAGATTTGAAAGCAATTGAGGATCTGGATTTGGCAAAAGGCGTATTCGTCGCGGGAGACCAGCTCCAGATCATCTTCGGCGCAGGTCTGGTAAACGACGTATATGAAGTCTTCAAAGAGTATACAGGCATGGAAAGCATGAGCTTAAGCGACCTGAAAACAGAAGCGAACAAGAAGATGAATCCCCTTCAGCGGATCATCAAAGCGCTTTCCGACGTATTTATCGAAATCATGCCCGGAATCTTAGCGGCCGCACTTCTGACCGGACTTTCCGGCGTGCTGGCCAACATTGATCTTGTCCAGAATAATGAAACCTTATTCGGCATTACAAAGCTGATCAACATTTCTTCCGGGGCCATCTTCGGATTCCTGTCCTTGGCAGTTGCCTACAGCGCCTGCAAGCGGTTCGGCGGCAGGCCGATTTTGGGTATCGTAATCGGCTGTATCATGCTGTCTAACAGTCTGGCGGACGCTTATGCCGCAGCTCAGGGCACCGTGGAAGTAACCACCCTACATATTTTCGGGCTGGGCGTAGATCTGGTCGGTTTTCAAGGCGGTATCATCGTAGCCCTTCTGATGGGCGTAGTAACTGCCAAGCTGGATATCTTCTTTGAGAAAAAGGTACCCGAAGTGGTACGCCTCTTGGTATCCCCGCTTCTGACCACGTTAGTAGGCGCGATTCTTCTCTTTACCGTAATCGGCCCTGTGGGAAGAGGACTTGCTTCCGGCCTGACAGGCGGATTGGTATGGATGACTGGAAACTTAGGCGTCCTTGGCTACGCAATTTTCTCCGGTTTCCAGCAGCTTGTTGTTATCACTGGCCTGCATCATGTATTCGGAGCAATTGAGGCGCAATTACTTGCCGATACGGGAAGAAATATCCTGAATCCGCTGATGTCGGTTGCCATCATCGCGCAAGGCGGCGCGGTACTTGGCTACCTCAGCAGAAATTATAAGGACGCAAAGACCAAAGAGCTTTGTATCCCCAGCTTTATCTCCGTTCTGTTCGGTATCACAGAACCCGCGCTGTTTGGTATTAACCTGCGGTTCAAATATCCTCTGATCGGCGGATGCATCGGCGGCGCGATCGGCGGTGCGGTGGTTTACTTTACCAACCTTGCGGCGCTGGGCTTCGGCACTACCGTAGTTCCGGGAATCGCGCTGGCAGACCCGGCGGGCAGCGGCTATATCTGCTATGTGATCGCCCACCTGATCGCGCTGGCATCCGGATTTATCTTGACCTTTATCTTTGGCGCATTCCAGAAGAAAGCTCCAAAGGCAGAAGACGCGGCAAAACTCGCAGCAAATACCGCATCCGCAGAAAGCGCAGTCTCAAACGGAACCGGCGCATCTGCGGCAGCTTCTAAATCCAGCGCTCCTTCTGTTTCCGCTGAGGATGAGAAATTATATGCCTACGCCGACGGACAAATGCTTCCTATCACGAAGGTAAAAGACGCTACATTTGCTCAGAAAATCTTAGGCGAAGGCTTTGCCATCCTGCCGGAAACCGGCGAAGTACACGCGCCGGTAAACGGAACCATCGCTTCCGTATTTGACACCAAGCATGCAGTCTGCATCGTATCCGAAGCAGGACAGGAAATCTTAATCCATATTGGTCTGGACACGGTAAACCTACAAGGCAAATACTTTACTGCCCATGTAAACAGCGGCGATCCCATCAAAGCCGGACAGCTCCTTGTTTCCTTTGAACTGGACAAAATCAAAGCCGCTGGATACGATACGATTATTCCGATGGTATTTACCGATGCAGACAACCAGCCGGATATGAGCGGGCTGAATATCCGCCGCGTAAAACAGGGAGAACTAATATAAGAGGTGTAATCTATGGCAAGTATGACATTAAAGAAGAAACCAATGACAAAAGAAGGCTTCCGGAAAAAATGGGCGGACAGTCATTCGCAGCTTGAACTTGCCTCCAGCGACCCACTGCGGCTGAAATATCATCTTCAGCCGCCCATGGGGTGGCTCAACGACCCCAACGGATTGTGCCAGAAGGACGGAATCTACCATATTTATCATCAGTTTGTCCCCTTTTACCCGGACTTGTGCAGCGTCTTCTGGGGGCATGTGACCACAAAGGATTTCATCCATTATGAATACCATGAACCGGCTCTGTACCCGGACAGCGAATGGGACGCCAACGGTCCTTACAGCGGCTCCACTTTCCAGAAAGACGGGCTCATGTATGTATACTACACCGGAAATATACGCCGGACAGATCGGCCTGATTATGACTATATCACTGGAGGAAGGGAGCAGAACACGGTTCTTGTCACCTCGGAAGATGGATTTCATTTCAATGAAAAGCAATTACTAATGACAAACAAAGATTATCCTTCCGACCTGTCTCTACATGTGCGGGACCCGCAGGTATTCGCAGAAAACGACCGTTTCTACATGATACAAGGGGCAAGGGATTTAAACGCACATGGCAGCGCCATTGTATTTGAGAGCGGAAACCTGACGGACTGGACCTACAAGCTGCGGTTTAAATCGGATAAGCCCTTCGGCTACATGTGGGAATGCCCGAATTACCTAAAGCTGGACGGCAGGCAGTTTTTGATCGCCTGCCCGCAGGGAATCCCCTCCGACGGTCTGAATTTTGCCAGTGAGAATCAGTGCGGCTATTTCCCACTGAACTGGGATTCTAAGAGAACAGACTATGAACTGGGTGACTTCCGCCAGCTTGACAGGGGCTTTGACTTCTATGCGCCCCAAGTATTTCAGGATGAATCCGGCAGATGGCTCCTCTTTGGATGGATGTCTACGCCGGACGCGGATTATGACTGTGAACAGACCATGGCGCACGGCTGGACGCACGCCATGACCGTTCCCAGAGAACTATATGTAAACAATGAGGGCGCGCTGTGCCAGAGGCCAGCAGCGGAGCTGCAGAAGATGCGGCGAAGCGGCGACTGCCGGGATTTTAAAAACCGCTTCCGCTACGATGCTTCTGCCTGCTTCGAGCTGAAAGTCCGGCTGGAACAAGACGCTGAGGAATGGGAGCTCCTTCTCCGGGAATCCGCCGTTCTGCGCTATAAAGACGGCATCTTAAGCCTTGATATAGGCGGATGCGGCAGCGGACGAGCCGTGCGGGGAGTGCGCTTAGATTCCGTGCATGACCTGCAGGTATTATCCGACACCTCCAGTCTGGAAATCTTTGTAAACGGGGGAGCGGAGGTATTCACTACCAGGATTTTTGATTCTATGAGCGGACTGAAGGTGAAATTTGCCTCGGATCATGCTGCCGGATCCATGGAATATTATGAACTAACAGTCTAAATAAAGAATGCTGATTTTTCTTTTCTGATACTTAGAAAAGAAGAAACCCCTTGGGATTCAGATTTTCCATACTTCTGAATCTCCATGGGGTTTTGATTGATTCTAGAACTGCTATCCCAGCAATTCCAAAAATTCCTCCCTGCTCATCCCTGCAAGACTGCTGCCATCTCCCTGAATGATCTGGTCTGACAAATCCTTTTTCGTCTCCTGAAGCTGTATAATTTTCTCTTCAATGCTTCCTTTTGCTATCAGCCTGTACACGGTAACCTTCTTCTCCTGTCCGATACGATGCGCCCGGTCCGTCGCCTGATTCTGCACGGCAAAATTCCACCACGGATCATAGTGTATCACCACGTCGGCTCCTGTCAGATTTAAGCCGACGCCGCCTGCTTTTAAGGAAATAAGGAATACTTCCGTTTGATCCGCGTTAAATTTCTTCACCAGTTTCAGACGCTTCTCCTTCGATGTTTCCCCAGTAATCGTATAGAAAGAAATCCCATTCTCCACACATTTCACCCGGATAATCTCCAGCATAGAAGTAAACTGTGAAAACAGGAGAATCTTATGCCCTCCCTCAATCGCGCTTTTTAGTAAATCCATGCACGCCTCAAGTTTTGAAGACTCTCCTTTATAATCCTCAAAGCAAAGCTGCGGATCGCAGCAGATCTGGCGCAGTCTTGTAATCTCTGCAAGAATCTTTATCCGCGTTCTCTGGAAGGAATCTTCATCCTGTTTTTCCAGTTCCTTGCGCATATGCACCACCTGAGCGTCATATAAAGTCTGCTGGTCCTTCTGCATGCGGACATACTGCATTTTCTCCAGCTTGTCCGGCAGATCCCTCAAAACATTTTCCTTCAGACGCCGGAGAATAAACGGCGTTACCATCTTCTGCAGACGCTCCATAGCCGCAGTATCGCCATTTTTCACAATCGGTATCTCAAATTCCTTCTTAAACGTCTCATATCCATATAAATATCCGGGCATCAGGTAATCAAAAATACTCCACAGCTCGCTCAGCCTGTTCTCAATCGGAGTTCCGGTCAGAGCATATTTTGTCCGGCTTTGAATCACCTTCACTGCCTTAGCCGCTGAAGTGGTATGATTTTTTATGTATTGCGCCTCGTCAATGATCTGATAGAGAAATTCCTTTCCCTCATAGAAAGACGCATCTCTTTTTAGCAGATCATACGATGTAACAAGTACATCAAATCCCTGATACTGTTCAATCTTCTGTTTCCGTTCTTCCCGCGCTCCCGCAATCAGGCAGACTTCCAATTCCGGCGCAAACCTTTGAAATTCTTCTCCCCAATTAAATACCAGCGACGCCGGCGCAACAACAAGAGAGGTTCCCTCTTTCCCCTCTGTACGCGCCGCCCTAAGGACCGCAATCACCTGCAGGGTTTTGCCCAATCCCATATCATCTGCCAGAATGCCGCCAAAACCACACTTTTCCAATGTACAAAGCCAGCGGTACCCCTTCTTTTGGTAATTTCTCATTACCGGTTTCAAAGACTCCGGAAGCTCAAAATCAGAATCATTTACCGCCTTATAATCTCTTACCAGATTCCGAAAATGCTCGTCTCGTTCACTGTAAATATTCTCATTTTCTTCCAGCATTTTGTCCAGATATAACGTTCGGTACAGCGGAACCTGTATTCTTCCCTTTATAAATTCCTTAGGCGACATATGCATAACGCTTATCATTTCATCAAGCATCTTAAGGGTATCATCCTCCAGCCCCATAAAATCTCCGTTTTTCAAACGGTAATATTTCTTTTTACCGCGATAGCTTTTCAGTATCTCAAGCAGTTCCTCCTGTGAAATATCTTCCGCCGATATATCCAGATTCAGAAGACCCGAAGATATAGACACTCCTGCCGATACCCTCATCCGCCTTGCCACATTCAGGTTCGAAAATCTTCTTGTACACCGCACCTCTCCCATCTCCATCAGAGCGCCGACGCCCTCCGCCAGAAACTGGTAAATCAATCCTTCATTTTCTCCGCAGTGCATCTCCTTGCTCTCTTCATCCACATATGGAAGCCATTGCCGCAAAAGAAATAGAACCTCCTGTTCCTTTGCCCAAATCCTAGAAATGCTCCGGTCTGTATCATCTTCTAAGAGCATAATTTCCCTGTTTCCGTACCAGACCGCCGGTCTGCACATAACCATACTCTCTTTTGCGTCAAGATAAAATACAAATTCTGCTTCCGACGGCAGATACCGCTCAATTTCTTCCGCATCCTCATAGACAATGTCCGCCACGTCCTGAAGTTTTTCCAAAACCACATAATAAAAATCCGCAAGATCCTTTCTTCCAATATGAAAAACCATGTTTGAACCGTCTGCGTACCCTGCCAGAATACGAATGCGTTCTGCAAATTCTTCCGTCAGCCTGCAGAACTTATTCTCTTTGATAAAATATGCCGTTTTGGTTCCATAGAAAATAGAAGGAATACTGCATTCTGCCGTAACCCCATGGAATGTATGATTATCCCCCAAAGTATATTTGCGGACCGTCATCGTAATTTTCGGATTTTCCTCTGTAAATACCAGATCCGCTTTTATCTTCTCCGGCCGCTTCTCGTATGCAATCGATTCTTTTTCCTCTATCTCATAAAATCTATCCAGCCGCCAGCCGAATAATTCTATCTCATTCTTTTTTGCAAGCACTTTCTTCGAATATGTTCCTGCCTCTATCAGCCTCTCTTCAAATTTCACTTCCTCCGCGACTACGTTTCCAATAAAAGTAATCCACCGTTTCCCCATTTCGGTAAAACGGCCGATTGAATGATTGATCTCCGTATTCGTGCCGTAAGTCCGAGTGGAAGACGTTTTCACACTTTGGTAAAACTCTGTTAAGTCCTTGATTACATACAGTTTATTTGTTCCTATCTTAAATGAAAGAAGCAGTTCTCCTTCCTTTTCAACCAGACGCGGAATCAGCATGAGCTTACCATCCTGCCCCGTTGCTTCTGAAATCACCTGATTTACCTGATTCTGCTTATATGCCCGAAGCAGTCTGTTTCCCTGTTTGTCTGTGGCATTTCCAATAGACTTTTCCTGAATCAGCTCTTCTGTCAGCTTCATAACAGCATAGGTATACGCACAGTAATCCTTATTCATATATCTCCAGTAATTATTCTGGCATTCTCTGCACCGGCACCCGACATGCAGGATCTGTGTCCTTGAGAAAGTCACCTCAATGGGAAATTTCCACTTGCTGTCCAGCCCCGTTGCCTCTGCAACTGCAACCTGCTCGTCCTTATCGCTCAGATAACCGGCTGTAATCTCCCGCATCTCTATACTGTTACTTGCAAGCAGCTGCATTCCCCTCTTGACAGCCTTTCCAGAAAATTCCGCCGACTTCCATATCCTGTTAAAGTCATAATAGAAATATTTTTCCTGAATATCCGGTCTCTTTTTCTCTTCCTGTTCTCTCGGAACCTCTTTCTGCAGTCCGGAATGATTCAGGATAAAATATTCTCCTTCATCTGCTTTTGAAGTGTCCGTACGCATTGTTTCTTCGTTTGACTCCGGCACAATCGCCGCATCCTCCGCTCCGGTCTTTATCTCATCGTTTACCACAGCTTCACCAGCCTGTTCCCCGGCCTCAATTGCATAAAGTACCGCCGCCATATGCCTGCAGTTTCCGCCGCCCTTTGCAAGCGGACACCTGCAGCTCATATTATACGGCGCATCCGCCCTTGCAATAATTCTCACGTCATAATTCTTCCGTTCAATTACTGTTGCTGTGTAGACGCCCTCCTTCTCCTGAAGTTCAAATACCCGTCCCCGCTCATAATACTCCTTGCCCTGAGATAGTATATTTTTATGAAACTGTACTCTCCATTCCTTCATATGCCCTTGCCCTTTACTGGGGATTCCGAATAACTTAGAACAATTCCCCTAAATTTAATGAATATTATATTACCCAGCCAGCAGCGCTTTCATTTTATCAGCTGATTCTTCCGTACCGCCCGCCTTTTTTCAGAATATAGTATATCATATCACCGGCAGCAACTCCATTGATGTTGTATCATAATCACTGAAATCGTTACTATCAAGTAACAAAACAAACTTATTTTTAAACAGATGCTTGAAGATGAGGAGAAGATAGTTTATAATCAGCATAGAAGGTAACGGATATATTGGCATGTCCCCATTACCCTAGACGGAAACTTATGCAAAATAGTTTACACGTTACACAAGCTATCCCTTATTTGCGGTAGATATAGCAGTCTATCCTCTGTTGTAGCAAATGCCGTAAAACGCGGGGCATTACCGACCGTATAGCCTAATTCGTCTGCAACCGTAATAAAACTTTCTTTTATAACATTAACACCATTCTGCAATGTCTTTTTCATGTATTTTCTTTATCATATATTTCACCATTCCTTTCTCATGCTCAAACAAGATAAGAATATTTATTAAAATTTTTTCTCAATCAGATCAACCAAAAACTGCTTACAACTCGTATTCCTCTAATTTACCATTTTCTAGTGTATAATTGAAAAATTCATCATTTGACATATCTATAAAATAAGTCCTAATTATACGACATATCCCACCATGACTAATAATTAAAATATTTTTTCCTTGATATTGCTCCTTTATTTTATCAATTAGTCCGTATATTCTATATGCTACCTGCATCATAGATTCTCCATTTGGATATTTGTATGCAAAATTTCTTTTATTGGCTAAAAAGTTATCATTCTTTCTGTCCACACCCTCATATATCCCATAATTCTGTTCAATAAGCAATTGCACTATTTGTAAAGTGATATTATATTTGTCAGCAACAATTTGACTTGTTTCTATGGCTCTTTTTAATGGTGAAGATAAAATTATATCAATATTGTGTTTTTTACTATATCAGCCAATTTCTTTGCTTGTTCTATTCCTTTTTCTGTTAATTCTACATCAGTAATACCGCATACTTTATTTTGAGCATTCCAAGTTGTTTGACCATGACGGGCAACGAATAATTTCATAACTACCTCTTTCTGTTCAATCTAAATTTACTTTCTTGATTATACCACTTTCATTATTCATTTACCATGATAATATAAAGCATGATAGAGCAACCGCCATGCCCCACATTCCTTATAGTTCTAACGATTTTTCTATCCTATCCAGTTATGAAAATGGAACGGTATCTCCGTCCAACGAGGTATTTTACGACATAGCAAAGCAATATCACGTTTCTTTGGATTGGCTTTTTGGCATAAATTCTATGGAAATGAAAAAGGACACTTATATAATGCGGATATGTGTCAATTCCTTGCTTCACTGAATGAGAGCCGGGAAAGTTTTGAATCCTACATTACGCCAATGGATATGTTTGATATTTGAAAAAAACAGAATGACAGCGAATAAAAATAGAGCCATTTTAGAGCCACAAGCCATTTTCATTGAAATTCCGGCAAGCGGCCTTTCCTTATGTTCACTATTATTTTTAGGCATTAAGAAACCGCAACCCTTTGATTTTTCAAAGGATTGCGGTGCTTATTTTACTTATTTGGCTCTAATCTAAAGATTACTCGATGATTGTAGCAACCCTACCAGAACCTACTGTACGTCCACCCTCACGGATAGCGAACCGGAGACCCTGCTCCATAGCTACCGGATGAATCAGCTCTACTGTCATCTCTACGTTATCACCAGGCATACACATCTCTACGCCGTCTGGAAGATTGCATACACCTGTTACGTCTGTTGTTCTGAAATAGAACTGTGGACGATAGTTGTTGAAGAATGGAGTATGACGTCCACCCTCGTCTTTTGTCAGTACGTAAACCTGACCAGTACACTTGGTATGGCATGTTACGCTGCCTGGTTTAATAAGACACTGACCTCTCTCAATATCCTCTCTCTTGATACCACGAAGAAGAGCGCCGATGTTATCGCCAGCCTGACCTTCGTCAAGCAGCTTACGGAACATCTCGATACCTGTTACGGTTGTCTTCTGCTTCTCTTCCTTGATACCAACGATCTCTACTTCCTCGTTGATGTGGATGGTTCCACGCTCTACTCTACCTGTAGCAACAGTACCGCGGCCTGTAATCGTGAATACGTCCTCTACCGGCATAAGGAATGGCTGATCTGTAGCACGCTGTGGATCTGGGATATACTCATCAACTGTATCCATGAGCTCCATGATCTTGTCGCCCCACTCAGAAGACGGCTCCTCAAGAGCCTTAAGAGCAGAACCCTGGATGATCGGTGTGTCGTCGCCCGGGAACTCGTACTCGTCAAGCTTCTCACGAATCTCCATCTCTACTAACTCAAGCAGCTCCTCATCGTCTACCATATCGCATTTGTTCATAAATACAACGATGTAAGGAACGCCTACCTGACGTGAAAGCAGGATATGCTCGCTTGTCTGAGCCATAACGCCGTCTGTTGCAGCTACAACAAGGATCGCGCCGTCCATCTGAGCAGCGCCGGTGATCATGTTCTTAACGTAGTCAGCATGTCCTGGGCAGTCAACGTGCGCATAGTGGCGCTTTGCTGTCTCATACTCAACGTGTGCGGTAGAAATTGTGATTCCACGCTCTCTCTCCTCTGGAGCCTTGTCGATGTTATCGAAAGCTACTGCTGCATTACCTTCTACTCTTTCAGACAAAACCTTTGTAATTGCTGCTGTAAGAGTTGTCTTACCATGGTCAACGTGGCCAATGGTACCGATATTACAATGTGGTTTTGTTCTTTCAAATTTAGCTTTTGCCATTTTGAATATCCTCCTTATTCAAGCGCCTTTACAGGCAATTTTATTTTTTCAAGTTTACTCGGCTATTTCTGATTATATTTCATAATGCCGTGTTTTTCAAGCCTTTTTCATACTTTTTCCATACAAAATAAGACCTATATTTCACTGTCTGCCTCATTTGACAGTTTCGGCAGCAAAATTCTGCTATTTCGCATCTTTTCCTGACAGTACCTTCTCCTGAACGGACTTCGGAACCGGTTCGTATTTCTCAAAAAACATCGAATAGTTACCGCGTCCCTGTGTTCTTGAACGTAAATCCGTAGAGTAGCCAAACATCTCGGAAAGCGGTACGTATCCGCGCACAATCTTTCCTCCGCCCAGATCGTCCATACCTTCGATGCGGCCGCGGCGTGAATTGATATCGCCGATAACATCTCCCATATACTCCTCCGGCATGGTTACCTCAACCTTCATGATAGGCTCAAGGAGTACCGGAGCCGCCTTCTTCATCGCATCCTTAAATGCAAGAGAACCCGCAATATGGAACGCCATCTCACTGGAGTCCACTTCATGGTAAGATCCGTCGTATACATTAGCGTGAACGCCTACTACCGGGAATCCTCCAAGAATACCGGACTTCATAGCCTCTTCAATACCCTCGCCAACCGCCGGGATGTATTCCTTCGGAATAGCGCCGCCGACTACGGTAGACTCGAATTTGAACAACTCCTCGCCGTTGGCATCCATAGGCTCGAACTTAACTTTACAGTGTCCGTACTGTCCGCGTCCGCCTGACTGCTTCGCATACTTGCTGTCAACCTCGACAGCCTTAGTAAACGCTTCTTTGTATGCAACCTGCGGCGCGCCTACGTTCGCCTCTACCTTAAACTCACGAAGAAGTCTGTCTACGATAATCTCAAGATGAAGTTCTCCCATACCTGCGATGATCGTCTGGCCCGTCTCCTGATCCGTATGGGCGCGGAAGGTCGGGTCTTCTTCTGCAAGCTTTGCAAGAGACTCGCCCAGCTTGCCCTGGGAAGCCTTGGTCTTCGGCTCAATTGCCAGCTCGATAACCGGCTCAGGGAACTCCATAGACTCAAGGATTACCGGATGCTGGTCGTCGCAGATCGTATCGCCTGTAGTCGTCAGCTTAAATCCGATCGCCGCAGCAATATCTCCGGAATACACTTTATCAAGCTCTTCTCTCTTATTTGCGTGCATCTGCAGGATACGTCCCACACGCTCTTTCTTGCCCTTGGTTGCATTCAGCACGTACGAACCGGAATTTAAGGTTCCTGAATACACGCGGAAATATGCGAGCTTACCAACAAATGGGTCTGTCATAATCTTAAATGCCAGCGCTGAGAACGGCTCGTCGTCAGATGAGTGTCTCTCAACTTCATTTCCGTCTTCATCTGTACCGGTGATCGCCGGGATATCAAGCGGAGACGGCATAAATTCGATTACCGCGTCCAGAAGTTTCTGAACGCCTTTGTTTCTATAAGCCGTACCGCAGCAAACCGGAACCGCATCGCAGGTACAGGTTGCCTTTCTAAGAACAGCTTTCAGCTCCTCAGCAGAAGGCTCCTCTCCTTCCAGATACGCCATCATCAGATCGTCGTCCAGCTCGCAGATCTTCTCTACCAGCTCCGTGCGATATAATTCGGCGTCATCCTTCATATCATCCGGTACGTCTACAATTGAAATATCATCGCCCTTATCGTCATTATAGATATAGGCTTTCATCTCAAACAAATCAATGATTCCCTTGAAATCATCCTCTTTGCCGATCGGGAGCTGAATACAGATCGCATTCTTGCCCAATCTGGTCTTAATCTGTTCTACTGCATTGTAGAAATCAGCGCCCAAAATGTCCATCTTATTAATAAATGCCATTCTGGGTACGTTATACGTGTCTGCCTGACGCCATACATTCTCTGACTGAGGTTCCACACCGCCTTTTGCGCAGAATACACCCACAGCGCCGTCCAGTACACGAAGCGAACGCTCAACCTCTACTGTAAAGTCAACATGCCCCGGAGTATCAATGATATTGATACGATGCTCAAGAGCGCCTTCCTTCGGCTTGCAGTTCTCCTGCAAAGTCCAGTGACAGGTCGTGGCAGCAGAAGTAATTGTGATACCCCTTTCCTGCTCCTGGGCCATCCAGTCCATGGTAGCAGTACCTTCATGAGTGTCGCCAATCTTATGATTTACACCGGTATAGTAAAGAATACGCTCTGTAGTCGTAGTCTTACCAGCGTCAATATGCGCCATAATACCGATATTTCTGGTTCTCTCCAATGGATATTCTCTTCCAGCCATTATTGCCTCCTAAAATTAAAAACGGTAGTGCGCAAACGCCTTGTTTGCCTCTGCCATCTTGTGCATATCTTCTTTTCTCTTCACAGATGCACCTGTGTTATTCATTGCGTCCATCAGCTCGTTCGCAAGTCTCTCTTCCATGGTCTTCTCGCCTCTCTTGCGTGAGAACATGGTGAGCCAGCGAAGCGCCAAAGCCTGTCTTCTGTCAGCCCTTACCTCAATCGGCACCTGATAGGTAGCGCCGCCGATGCGCCTTGCCTTAACTTCGAGCACCGGCATAATATTGTTCATAGCCTCCTCGAACACTTCGATAGCCGGCTTTCCGCTCTTTTCTTCAACTCTTGCGAATGCTCCGTATACAATCTTCTGGGCTACGCCCTTCTTGCCGTCTAACATAATATTGTTGATAAGCTTGGTAACCACTTTGTTATTGTATAATGGATCCGCCAAAATATCTCTTTTTTGAGTATGTCCTTTACGTGGCACGGTTCTTCCCTCCTTAAACATTCTGATCCTGCAAAAGCAGACGCTCCTGCAAAAAATTTAATTCATCGGTACTCACATGTGTCGTTCTAATGATACTGTGTAGTGCACAGGGCATACCTCGCAAAAAATGAGATGCTCTCCGCAGGATACGCATTGTCTGCCTGCGGATGCATATCTAAAACCCTGCAACTTACTTCATCATAGTTCTGTTTGTGAATATTCCATTCATAATGTGTTCTCCGTCAATCTGTTTTCCGAAGAACGAAGCGATCTTAAAACTCATACTGCGCGAACGCTCGTATTCGTTAGGATCCTACTTTTTAGCGTCTTTTGGTCTCTTTGCACCGTATTTGGAGCGTGCCTGACGTCTCTTTGCAACGCCTGCTGTATCCAGCGTACCTCTGACAATATGATATCTGGTACCTGGCAAGTCCTTAACACGTCCGCCGCGGATCAGTACAACACTATGCTCCTGAAGGTTATGTCCTTCTCCTGGAATGTAGCTTGTTACCTCAATTCCGTTAGAAAGACGAACTCTGGCAATCTTACGAAGCGCTGAATTAGGCTTCTTCGGCGTAGCTGTCTTAACTGCGGTACATACGCCTCTCTTCTGCGGAGCAGAAGTATCCGTTGCTCTCTTTCTTAAAGAATTGTACCCTTTCTGAAGCGCCGGAGCTGTAGATTTCTTAGCGTAAGTCTGGCGTCCTTTTCTAACTAACTGGTTAAATGTTGGCATTTCTTTTCACCTCCTACAATAAAATAAGTTACTGGTTCAACATCAATGTGTCTGTACGCGCACAAAAAACAATGCATTTCCATGCACGCCAGATTATTTTAGTATGTTTTATGATAAATGTCAAGGTGTTTTTCAAGAAAAAGAAGATCGGCAGACTGTATTAGTTCTGTTCACTCCATTCACCGCAGCGTTGTATTCACGCGCCGTTTTAAACAGCATATAGTCCGAACCGAAAAAAGAGCCATGCAAAAATCTTGTTTTTACACAGCTCAAATTATTTATACTCCATGAATGATAATATAACAAATACTCCCATCATTCTCACAAAGAGTATTATAACACATTTCATATCAAATAGAAAGCTTTGATTTTATTTTCATCTCGCAGCAAAGCGTTTTGCCAGATATCTTACCACTGTATACAGAAGAATCCCAGCCGCCGCGCCTGCACTGTCCAGCAATACATCGCTCGCCCGGCCACTTCTTCCCGCCACAAAAAGCTGATGAAATTCATCCGTTGCCGCATAAAAGGCTGTCAGCATCCAAGCCGTTATCCCTTTGCGTATAAATGGCCGCTTTGAAAATGAACTGACAGTGCCAAGCATCAGTATGCCCAGCGCTGCAAATTCTCCGGCGTGCGCCGTTTTACGTACTGGATAATCAATTCGTTCTGCAAAAGCCTCCTGCCTTTGACGGCTCCATTCCTCAAAATCCGGTATAAAAACCTTCGCTGCCGCCCGTCCTGCCGACAGGCTCATATAACTCGACTCCTCAGCCGGAGCAGAAGAAAACCAAAAGATTACTGCCATCCAAGCCGCTGTCAGCGACAAAATGATTATTTTTCTATAATCCAAGCACATCGGCAATTGCGCCCATCTCCTCCAACGCAACATCAATCAGGTCGTCTAAGCTTAAGCCTGCAAATTCAATCATTTCCATATAATCACGGTTAGCGCCGGAAGCAAACCGAAGTTCATTGAACCGCTTCATTACAGATTTGTGCTTTACGCTTGCAATCTTCTTATCAGGATAAATCTGTGCAACAGCTTTCACAAATCCGCTCATAGGATCTGCCGCAAGGATAGAATACTGAAGCTTCGTCTTTGCTTTCATACCGCATTTGGGATTGTGTGCTTTGATCGCGTCTCCCAGCTCTTTGTCCTCGATTCCTTCTTTCTTTAGAAGCTCGACAGAGGTCGGGCCATGCACGCTCATATCATGCTGCCAGTCGCACTGCTCTTCGTCCAGATCATGAAGAAGGCCTACGCATCCCCAGTATTCTACTTCCTCTGGGGCAAGCCTTTTGGCAAGCCCCTTCATGATCGCTTCTACTGCGTAGGAATGCTGAATATAATTCTCGCCCTCCATGTACTTCATCAAAATCTCATGAGCGCGCTCCCTTGTGATTCTATTTTCCATTACTGCTCCCTCTCAATCAAGTGGATTTCCATGTCCATCCCCATACTGTCAGCAATACGGTTCAGCATATCTACAGTAGGACTGTGTTTCCCGCTTTCCAAACGGGCGATGTTCGGTCGTTTTACCCCCGAAACATCGGCAACCTCCTGCTGGGTCAGACCCATTTCCCTTCTGGCCTGCTTATACATCTTGCCTACTGCAACGCTCATCTTCTCCTGATAAGCTTTGATTACATATACATTAGTCCCTTCATCCTCAAGGTCAACAATCATGCCCTCTGCCGCCCTCATGGCTTTGATCTCCTCGACGCTCATAGGGCCCTTTCTCACTCTTTCTGGCTCAACACTTTTTCTGCTCATTTTAAACACTCCTATTGTATCTCATCCATTTCTCCGACAGTTACGAGTTCAGGTTCTTCCCCATCTTCCGGATTCTCTGAGCCTTCTAATGCTTCCGATGCATCTGTCTCTAATTCCACCGCTGCATCTGCGCCTCCGATGATTTCAATTTCCTCGGCATCTTCATCGTCCACAAAAATCTCGTCATCCATTTCAAGCTCTGTATCCAGCTTGACATCCCGGTATTTCCTCATACCTGTACCCGCCGGAATTGGTTTTCCGATAATAACGTTTTCCTTCAGTCCCGCCAGATGGTCGACCTTACCCTTGATCGCAGCCTCTGTCAGTACCTTCGTCGTCTCCTGGAAGGATGCGGCTGACAAGAATGAATTGGTTGCAAGGGAAGCCTTGGTAATACCAAGCATGATCTGCTCGCCGGTTGCAGGCGTCAGACCCGCCGCCTCCAATTCCTCGTTCTTATCTTCAAACTCTAAGATATCTACCATTGTTCCCGGAAGAAAACCGGAATCTCCATCCTGCTCGATGCGAATCTTTTTCAGCATCTGGCGAACAATGACTTCAATGTGTTTATCATTAATATCAACACCCTGAAGACGGTATACTCTCTGAACCTCCTGGAGCATATAATCCTGAACGGCACGGAGTCCCTTAATCTTCAAGATATCATGCGGATTGACGCTTCCTTCGGTAAGCTCGTCGCCTGCTTCCAGCACCGCGCCGTCCATAATCTTGATTCTAGAACCGTAAGGAATCAGATATGCCTTCGATTCCCCCGTTTCATCATTTGTAACAATCACCTCTCGCTTTTTCTTTGTATCATTGATCGTTGCAACACCGCCAAATTCTGTGATAATTGCAAGACCTTTCGGCTTCCTTGCCTCAAAAAGCTCCTCCACACGAGGAAGACCCTGCGTGATATCGTCGCCCGCAACGCCTCCGGTATGGAACGTACGCATAGTAAGCTGTGTGCCAGGCTCCCCGATTGACTGTGCCGCAATAATACCTACAGCCTCGCCGACCTGTACCGGCTCGCCGGTCGCCATATTGGCGCCGTAGCACTTCGCGCATACGCCCTTATGGGATTTACAGGTCAGGATGTTGCGGATCTTGATCTTTTTCAAGGTCTCGCCCTTCTCATCCACACCATACCTCATAATCTTCTCCGCACGCCTCGGCGTAACCATGTGATTTGCTTTTACAATCGTATTACCCTCTTTATCAACAATGTCTTCACACAGATATCGGCCCGTAATACGCTCCTTAAGACTCTCAATCTCTTCATTTCCATCCTCAAAGGCTTTTACGTACATACCCGGAATCTCTTTTCCTTCCCTCTGACAATCCACCTCATGGATAATCAGCTCCTGAGACACGTCTACCAGACGTCTGGTCAGATATCCGGAATCGGCAGTACGAAGCGCTGTATCGGACAGACCCTTGCGGGCTCCATGAGCAGACATAAAGTATTCCAATACGTCCAGACCTTCACGGAAATTTGACTTAATCGGCAGCTCAATCGTACGTCCTGTAGTATCTGCCATCAGGCCCCGCATTCCGGCAAGCTGCTTGATCTGCTTGTCAGAACCACGGGCTCCGGAGTCAGCCATCATAAAGATATTATTATAAGCATCCAGACCGGAAAGCAGAGCCTCTGTCAAAGCCTCGTCCGTTGCCTTCCACGTCTCAACGACTTCTTTGTAACGCTCCTCTTCTGTAATCAGGCCGCGCTTGTAGTTTCTGGTAATCTTATCCACCGTATCCTGGGCCTGGGCGATCATCTCCGGTTTCTGCGGCGGTACGGTCATATCGGAAATGGATACCGTCATAGCCGCTCTTGTAGAATACTTATATCCTGTAGCTTTGATTGCGTCCAGAACCTCTGCCGTAGCCGTTGCACCATGCGTGTTAATTACTTTCTCAAGAATCTGCTTTAATTGCTTCTTTCCTACATGGAAATCAATCTCAGGAAGCAGCTCGTTGCCTTCAATCTCGCGGTCGACAAAACCAAGATCCTGCGGGATAATCTCATTAAATATAAATCGTCCCAGCGTAGATTCCACGATGCCGCTCTTTACTGTTCCGTCCGGCATCGTCTTAGTAATACGCACCTTGATCCTAGAATGCAGCGTCAGCGCGTCATTCTCATATGCAAGGATTGCTTCATTTACATTCTTAAAGAACTTTCCTTCGCCCATCGCCCCCGGTCTCTCCTGCGTCAGATAGTAGATGCCAAGCACCATATCCTGCGACGGAACCGCAACCGGGCCGCCGTCCGACGGTTTCAGCAGGTTATTCGGAGACAGCAGAAGGAAACGGCACTCCGCCTGCGCTTCCACAGAAAGCGGAAGATGAACCGCCATCTGGTCGCCGTCAAAGTCCGCGTTGTAAGCTGTACATACCAATGGATGAAGTTTGATCGCCTTACCTTCTACAAGCACCGGCTCAAATGCCTGGATCCCAAGCCTATGCAGCGTAGGGGCGCGGTTCAGCATAACCGGATGCTCTTTTATCACATCCTCCAGCACATCCCAAACCTCCGGCTGCAGCCTCTCAACCATCTTCTTTGCATTCTTAATGTTGTGGGCTGTTCCGTTCTGAACCAGTTCTTTCATAACAAATGGCTTAAACAGCTCGATCGCCATCTCCTTTGGAAGACCGCACTGATAAATCTTAAGCTCCGGTCCCACCACGATAACGGAACGGCCGGAATAGTCCACACGTTTGCCCAGCAGGTTCTGACGGAAACGGCCGGATTTACCCTTCAGCATATCAGACAAGGACTTCAGAGCCCGATTGCCAGGCCCGGTTACCGGACGGCCCCTGCGGCCGTTATCAATCAGCGCGTCAACAGCCTCCTGAAGCATCCTCTTTTCATTCCTCACAATAATATCCGGCGCTCCCAGTTCCAGAAGCCTCTTTAACCGATTATTTCTATTTATAATCCTTCTATATAAATCATTTAAATCTGAAGTAGCGAACCGGCCGCCGTCCAGCTGTACCATCGGACGCAGATCCGGCGGAATAACCGGGATATTGGTCATAATCATCCACTCCGGCTTATTGCCGGACTCACGGAATGCTTCCACTACCTCGAGGCGTTTTACAATTCTCGCCCGTTTCTGGCCGGTAGCGCCTTCCAGGCCGTTTTGCAGTTCCGCACATTCTTTCTCCAAGTCAATGGCCTGCAAAAGTTCCTGAATAGACTCTGCGCCCATCCCCACACGGAATGCGCTTCCCCATGTCTCTCTTGCCTCCTGATACTCTGCTTCAGATAGAATCTGTTTGTACATCAGATTCGTCTCTCCCGGATCCAGCACAATATAAGAAGCAAAATACAGTACCTTCTCCAGTGTTCTTGGGGACAGATCCAGAATGAGCCCCATGCGGCTTGGGATTCCCTTAAAATACCAGATATGGGAAACCGGCGCCGCCAGTGCAATGTGTCCCATGCGTTCGCGGCGGACGCTGGACTTAGTAACCTCTACGCCGCAGCGGTCGCAGACCACGCCTTTGTAACGAATCTTTTTATATTTACCGCAATGACATTCCCAGTCCTTGCTCGGCCCGAAAATCCGTTCGCAGAACAGTCCGTCCTTTTCCGGCTTCAGCGTTCTATAGTTAATGGTCTCCGGTTTGGTAACCTCGCCTCTTGACCACTCTAACACTTTCTCAGGCGATGCCAACCCGATTTTGATTGCATCAAACGTCATTGGCTGGTATGTTTGTTCATTGTTATTTGCTGGCATACTGGCACCCCTTCCTATTCGTCGTCTGACATCTCGTCAAACTCAATTTCATAATCATCGTCGAACTCGTCGTCATCCTCTGGTTCTTCTTCAATGTCCACAAGTTCTTCTCCCTGAAACTCCTGTGCGGTATAACCATGTTCGCCCAGATCGCCATCCTCCCTGTTATATCTTCTGTCTCCCTCGATCAGTGAATGGAAATCCGTCTCGCCCATGTCAACTGTTTCCATGATCTCAACCTCAGTATTATCGTCGCGCAGCACGCGGACGTCCAGACCAAGGGACTGGAACTCCTTCAAAAGTACCTTAAAGGACTCCGGAATGCCAGGCTCTGGAATATTCTCCCCTTTAATAATCGCCTCATAGGTCTTCACGCGCCCGATCACGTCGTCGGACTTCACAGTCAGAATCTCCTGCAATGTATAAGAAGCGCCATAAGCCTCCAGCGCCCAAACCTCCATCTCGCCAAAACGCTGTCCGCCGAACTGGGCTTTTCCACCCAGCGGCTGCTGAGTTACCAGTGAATAGGGACCGGTAGAACGGGCATGAATCTTATCATCTACCAAATGGTGGAGCTTCAAATAATGCATGTGTCCAATGGTTACCGGGCTGTCGAAAAACTCTCCGGTACGTCCGTCACGAAGACGGACTTTTCCGTCTCTCGAAAGCGGAACCCCCTTCCACAGTTCCCGGTGATCCCTGTTCTCATAGAGGTAATCCATAACCTCGGGAAGCAATTCTTCCTTGTGCAGCTTCTCAAACTCCTCCCACTCCAAGTTCACGTAATCGTTTGCCAGATCCAGCGTATCCATAATATCGTTCTCATCAGCGCCGTCAAATACCGGCGTTGCGATATTAAAGCCAAGAGCTTTGGCGGCAAGGGAGAGATGAATCTCCAATACCTGTCCGATATTCATACGCGAAGGCACGCCCAGCGGATTAAGCACAATATCCAGCGGACGTCCGTTTGGAAGGAACGGCATATCCTCCACCGGAAGCACGCGGGAAACAACACCCTTATTTCCGTGGCGTCCCGCCATCTTATCTCCTACGGAAATCTTTCTTTTCTGGGCTATATAGATACGGACGGCCTGATTTACACCCGGAGACAGCTCATCTCCATTCTCTCTTGTAAACACCTTGGCATCCACTACAATACCATATTCGCCATGAGGTACTTTCAGGGAGGTGTCCCTTACCTCTCTTGCCTTCTCGCCGAAAATTGCGCGGAGCAGCCGCTCCTCAGCGGTAAGTTCCGTCTCGCCCTTTGGCGTTACCTTTCCTACCAAAATATCTCCTGCGCGGACCTCGGCTCCAATCCGGATAATGCCTCTCTCGTCCAGATCTTTTAATGCGTCGTCGCCCACGCCCGGAATATCTCTTGTAATCTCCTCTGGGCCCAGCTTGGTATCTCTGGCCTCTGCTTCGTATTCCTCTATATGCACGGATGTATATACATCATCCTGTACCAGCCTTTCACTGAGAAGTACCGCATCCTCGTAGTTATACCCTTCCCATGTCATAAATCCGATCAGCGGATTCTTTCCAAGCGCCATCTCGCCGTTGGAGGTGGACGGGCCGTCCGCGATCACCTGACCCGCTTCAACCCGGTCGCCCTTGAACACAATCGGCCTCTGATTATAGCAGTTACTCTGGTTGCTTCGGAGGAATTTTGTCAATTTATATCTCTTTAGGGACTTGTCGTCCTGACGCACCGTAATCTCTGTAGAAGTAGAGCGCTCGACCATACCTCCCGCCTGTGCGATAATGCAAACGCCGGAGTCCTCCGCCGCCTTCTCTTCCATACCAGTTCCTACCACAGGCGCTTCCGTCATCAGAAGCGGCACCGCCTGACGCTGCATGTTCGATCCCATCAGCGCACGATTCGCATCGTCATTTTCCAGGAATGGAATCAACGCCGTCGCGACAGAGAACACCATCTTCGGAGATACGTCCATGTAATCAAACATACTTCTCTCATACTCCTGCGTCTCCTCGCGGTAACGTCCGGATACGTTCTTCCGTTTGAAATGACCGTCTGCATCCAACGGCTCGTTCGCCTGTGCTACATGATAATTATCCTCTTCGTCAGCCGTCATATAGACAACCTCTTCCGTAACTCTCGGATTCTTCGGATCCTCATGGCTGATCTTACGGTAAGGCGCCTCAATAAATCCATACTGATTAATCCTTGCATAACATGCAAGGGAGTTGATCAGACCGATATTCGGTCCCTCAGGCGTCTCGATCGGGCACATTCTTCCATAGTGGGAATAGTGCACGTCCCGGACCTCAAATCCGGCACGGTCTCTTGACAAGCCGCCAGGACCCAGCGCTGACAGACGTCTCTTATGGGTCAGCTCACCGAGAGGGTTATTCTGGTCCATAAACTGTGACAGCTGAGAAGAACCGAAAAACTCCTTCACCGCCGCCGTTACCGGTTTAATATTAATCAAGGACTGCGGGGAAATCCCCTCCAAATCCTGTGTCGTCATACGCTCGCGAACCACCCTCTCCAGCCTTGATAAACCGATACGGTACTGGTTCTGCAAAAGCTCGCCTACGGAACGGATACGCCTGTTGCCAAGATGATCTATGTCATCGTCATTGCCAAGTCCGTACTCTAAGTGAATATTATAATTAATGGAAGCTAAAATATCTTCTTTTGTAATATGCTTCGGAATCAGATCGTGGATATCCCTGCGGATCGCATCCTTCAGTTCATCAATATCCCCCGCCGTTTCCTCTAAAATCCCTGCAAGAACCGGATAGTATACCTGTTCCGTCACGCCAGCTTCCTTCGGGTCAATATCTACAATTGCATCCAGATCCACCATCATATTGGACAGGACTTTGACAGCCCTTTCCTCCTCCGGCCGCTCAATCCATACCGCCGGAACCGCCGCATTCTGAATCTGATCTGCAAGCTCTCTCGTAACCTTTGTTCCTCTCTTCGCAATCACCTCTCCGGTCAGAGGACTCACAGCTTCCTCCGCCAGAATCTGACCGGTAATACGGTTCCTAAACGCCAGTTTCTTATTAAACTTATAGCGTCCAACCTTCGCCAAATCGTAACGTCTCGGATCAAAGAACATACTTGTAATCAAACTTTCCGCGCTGTCTACTGCCAACGGCTCGCCCGGACGGATCTTCTTATATAATTCGAGAAGACCCTCCTGATAGTTAGAAGCCGCATCCTTCTCAAAGCTTGCAAGAATCTTCGGCTCCTCGCCGAAAAGCTCAATAATCTCCGGATTAGTTCCTATTCCAAGGGCGCGCACCAGCACCGTAATCGGTACTTTTCTCGTCCTGTCCACACGGACATAAAATACATCGTTGGAGTCCGTCTCATATTCCAGCCATGCGCCTCGGTTCGGAATAACTGTGGATGAAAATAATCTCTTCCCCACTTTGTCATGTGCAATCGCATAGTAAATGCCGGGAGAACGAACCAGCTGGCTTACAATAACTCGCTCTGCGCCATTAATCACAAAGGTTCCAGTCGCAGTCATAAGTGGCAGATCTCCCATAAAAATCTCATGTTCATTGATTTCATCTGTTTCTTTGTTGTGAAGTCTTACTTTCACTTTCAAAGGTGCCGCATAAGTTGCATCGCGCTCTTTGCATTCTTCGATGGTATACTTCACGTCGTTCTCACACAGCGTATAATCCACAAATTCCAGACTCAGATGACCGCTGTAATCGGTAATTGGAGAAATATCATCAAACACTTCATTCAAACCTTCATCCAGAAACCACTGATAGGAATCTTTCTGAACTTCGATTAAATTTGGCATCTGAAGTACTTCTTTTTGTCTGGAATAGCTCATGCGTGAACTTTTTCCACTTTTGATAAGGCGAATTCTGTTCTTCTCCATTGACACACTCTCCTCGTTTATTTTTTGGCAGGCAGCAAAGTGCCCAAAATCTTACAGTTTCAACGAAAGATTAGCTTGTCACGCTAATTTTGGGCGCAATCCAGTGAGCACAACTTCCCACAGTAGCGCATTTTTTACTATATCACGGCCTTTCACATATTGTCAACCAAATTTTTCAAATTTTTACCAAGTTTTTATATATAGAAAGAGCCTCTAATAATAGGCTCTTTTTACAAATCATTTTTAATTCATTCGGATACCCGGTTCCTTTTTCTTCAACAGCTCAAAATACATCTCATGCGCTTCCTCATAGAAGCGGTTAAACTCCTCATCCCTGCCGGAATGGAGCATGGACACATAGTCGTGCACCTGATGCTTGATCTCTGGATTCGCTCTGGCTACCGTCGCCACTCCCACATTAGAGCAAACATCTGAAATCCGCTCCGCCTCGGATAACAGATTGAAAAATTCCGTTCCGTTAAAGACATCGCACTCTCTGCTGCGCAGCCTCTCCAAGTGATTCTCCTTCAAAGCATTCACCATATCGTCCACAACTTCCTCCAATGGCTCAATATGATGCGCCGCAGTCTGGTTCTGTTTGCGGAACGCTTCCGCCGTATAATCCTGTATCCGGTCAAGCAGCTCCTTGAGCACGGACAGTTCTGTCAGGGCGCCTTTTGAAAATACATTGTCATTTTCCTTCATTTCCCTCGCGATGTTCACAATATTCACCGCATGGTCCCCCAGCCGTTCAAACTCCGTAATCGCCGAAAAATAATAATTCATGATCTCCACATGATACGGCATGGTAATCTTCGCGGATATCTGCACCAGATAATTACTGATACGGTCCGCCATGATATCTATGTAATCCTCATCCTCTTCGATCTTGCGGACAACGATTTCGTTATAGTCCGTAAACAGCCCGAAGGCTTTGTTAATATTCCTCCTTGCCAGCCGGCACATCTCCAGCAGCAGTTCATAACAGCGTCCAAAAGCCAAAGCAGGCGTATCGATGAATATCGGGTTCAGCGCATCCAGCATCTCGTCATATTTCCCGGACGGGACAGGCTCTTCTTTTACAAGCCTGAAGCTGAATTTCTCAAAAAGACCCACAAACGGAAGCAGCAGGACTGCGCAGGCCAGATTAAACACCGTATTGGTATTTGCGATCCCTCCCGAGTAAATGGTGCTGTTCCACATTCCGTCCAAAAATCCCGCTCTGTGTATCACAGTCACGGCAGCCAGAATCAGCGCCGACTTGCAGAGATTAAACAAAATATTGACCATACCCACACGCTTCGCATCCGGCTTTGCCCCGATATTACACACAATCGCCGTAGTAACGCAGTCTCCCAGATAAATTCCCACCAGCACGGCATAGATTGCGCTGAAGGTCAGCTGTCCGGATGTAGAAAATGCCTGCAGAATACCGATCGTCGCAGACGAGCTCTGGAGGACGAAAGCCACTCCGGCCCCGACCGCATAACCGATCAAGGGATTATTTCCAAGTCCCGCAAAAAGCTTTTCAACAAGTCCGCTTTCTGTCAGGACGCTCACCGCATCCGTCATATTCAGAAGTCCGGAAAAAAGAACGCCAAATCCAATGACGATCTGGCCTATATTCTCCGAATCCTTAAATTTCACACCCATGATAATAATAATACCAACAATCATAGCCAGAGGCGCCAGCGTAGAAGGATTGAAAAACTGCAGTACCGACGTCCCCGAAGAATTTAAATCCAGAAGCCTGATAATCTGTCCGGTAACCGTCGTGCCCACATTTGCGCCAATCACAACGCCCAGCGACTGCCTCAGGGAAATAATCCCGGCGCCCACAAGACCTGAAGTGATTACAATCGTCGCCGTTGACGACTGAATAACCGCCGTCATTGCAAGCCCCAGCAAAAATGCCTTCACCGGAGTATTCGTCGCCTTCTCCATGGCTTTTTTTAGAGTTCCCGAAGATCCCGCTTTTAGTCCGTCTCCCATCAGGCGCATTCCATACAGGAACATAGCAAGTCCGCCCAACAGGGAAATTCCATCAAATATGTCCATTTTCGTCCACCCGCACATTCATCAAAAAAACACATTCTACTCAGATTTTATCAAGAATCCGAGAGAATTACTATAGTTTCCGCAAGATTTTTCGAGATAAATTGACAAAAAAAACCGCCCTGACATTTTGTCCTGGCGGTATTCTTCTCTCGCTTTAATCTGCCGGCCACATCCGGTTATTTCAGGTTAACCTCTGCGCCTTCGCCTTCCAGCTTAGCCTTGATCTCCTCAGCCTCTGCCTTGGATACAGCTTCCTTAACAACCTTCGGCGCGCCGTCTACCAGAGCCTTAGCTTCTTTCAGTCCAAGACCTGTGATCTCACGAACAACCTTGATTACTTTAACCTTAGATGCTCCTGCAGATACTAATTCTACGTCAAACTCATCTTTCTCTTCTGCTGCCGGAGCGTCCCCGCCTGCCGCTGCAACTACTACGCCTGCTGCCGCGGAAACACCAAACTCTTCTTCGCATGCTTTTACTAAATCATTTAACTCTAATACTGATAACTCTTTGATAGCATCAATAAATTCAGCTGTTGTCAACTTTGCCATTTTATTTTCCTCCATTTTTTATTTTGTTATTTTACAATTTCCTTCACTCCGCAGGCATCCTATGCCTCTGCAGGAGCCTCTGTCTCAGCCGGGGCGTCTGCCGCTGCAGCCTCTCCAGACTCTGCGGGCGAACAGTTTTCTACTCCGCCCTTCTCTGCGATCTGATTAAGAACGCGGGCAAGATTGGTGATCGGCGACTGCATGCTTCCAAGCAATCTGGAAATAAGCTCTTCTCTTGAAGGAATCTTCGCCAGCTCTGCGAGAGCCGCCGCGTCATACTTCATGCCTTCAACCACGCCTGCTTTTAATTCAAGAGCCTTCGCATCCTTTGCGAACTTCGCAAGAATCCTTGCCGGAGCCGTCGCGTCGTCTTTAGAAATCGCGATGGCGCTCGGGCCTTCCAGATACTCGTCTAACTGAGCAAAATCTGTGCCTTCAAAAGCTCTCTTCATCATTGTGTTCTTACAAACCTTGTAAACAACTCCGGCTTCTCTTAACTCTTTACGAAGAGCCGTATCCTGAGCAACCGTCAGTCCGCGGTAGTCGACCAGCACGATGGACTGAGCGCCTTCCACATCGTTTACAATAGCCTGTACGATAGGTTGTTTCAATTCAACTTTTGCCACGAATGGTGCACCTCCTTATAGATTTTGGTTTATACACCGCCGATAGATATAGTAAAACCTCTATATCAGAAGACATAGAGGTTCGTAAATTCATACATCCGTATCAAATCTATTCTTCCTCGGCAGGCGTCTGTATCCTTACGCTTCAGTGAAGCACCTGCTGTCTTCGGCAGTCTTTTAATAAAATAGCATACTTGCATCCCCATGTCAATACCTGGATCGTTTAATTTCCCGGCTCCCAGCTCCGGCTCCGCATCGCACAGAAACAGCGTTTGTTTTGAAACTTAATTTATGTGTAGATATAGCCGCCGTTTTGTGATAGACTTTTTTTGCAAGAGGCGGCATTTAAACGCCTATAAGAACAGAACCCCAAAGAATTTCTTATAAAAAGGATTAAAACAATGAAAATAAAAAATCGAATTTTAATATTCTCTTTAGCCAGCGTAATTTTCGGAATTTCCTGTTTAAGCGGCTGCAGCAGTTCTCCTAATTCAAACGAGTCCGCTGCCGAGAACCAGGTTGAAACGACAAAACCATCTAAAGAAACCGAGCCTTCTGACAATGATAATCATTTATCCGCCGAGCCTGTGGAAACCGAAGATACAAAGCTCCAAAAAATAATATCAGAAATGACGCTGGAGGAAAAAATATGTCAGCTATTCATGGTAACTCCCGAACAGCTGACCCTTGTAGATACCGTCATACAAGCAGGCGAAACCACAAAAGAAGCCTTAGCGCGCCGCCCGGTAGGAGGCTTGATATATTTTCAATCAAATATTGTCGACGAGCAGCAATTGAAAACCATGATTGCAAATACGCAATCCTATTCCAAATACCCCCTTTTCATCGGCATAGATGAAGAAGGCGGCCCTCTTGTCTCCAGAATCGCCAATAGCGGCAGCTTTCATGTGGAGACTTTTCCCAGCATGCGGGAAATCGGCGCCACCGGAGACTATAATAAAGCTTATCAAGTTGGACTGACCATCGGAAGCTATCTCCATGAATTGGGATTTAATATGAATTTCGCGCCTGTAGCCGATGTCCTTACGAACCCTTCCAACACCGTAATCGGTTCAAGATCCTTTGGGGCAGATCCGGAAATGAACGCGCAAATGGTCGTCCAAGTAACAAAAGGCCTTCAGGAACAGGGAATATGCGCTGTATTAAAGCATTTCCCCGGACATGGCGGTACAAATGAAGATAGTCATGAAAATGCGGTATGCAACGATCGAACGTTAGAACAATTAAAAACCACTGAATTTCTTCCATTTTCCAGAGGCATCCACGCTGGAGCAGGTTGTGTAATGGTAGGACATATTTCTCTGCCGTCCGTAACTCAGAACGACCTTCCGGCCACCTTATCCTCCGAAATCATTACCGGGCTATTACGGGAAACTCTATCATTTGACGGAATTGTCATTACCGATTCTATGTCTATGGGAGCAATCACAAATTATTATACGTCCGGCGAAGCTGCAATAAAAGCGATTCAAGCAGGCGCAGACATCATTCTGATCCCCCAGCATTTCGAGCAGGCGTTTGAAGGGCTTCTGCAGGCAGTGCAAAGCGGAACCATCACCGAAGACAGAATTGACGAGTCTGTATATCGAATACTTCGGTACAAGCTGTTTCAGCTGCCGCAGACATCTCAATAACAAACAAAAGCTGCTGTG
Source organism: uncultured Dorea sp. (assembly GCA_910584095.1). GTDB lineage: Bacteria > Bacillota > Clostridia > Lachnospirales > Lachnospiraceae > Claveliimonas. The sequence goes on from CAJTYU010000001.1 coordinate 279,687, forward strand.
TTTTAAATTCTCACTTAAAACACAACAGCTTTTTCTGTAAATTAGTCCGTAATTAAACCAGCTTCGCCGGATTAATCTTTACGCCGGGTCCCATGGTAGAAGTAAGCGTCACGCTCTTAAGGAACTGACCCTTCACTGCCGCCGGCCTAGCCTTGATAATTGCTTCAATAAGCGTCTGGAAGTTGTCTGCAAGCTGCTCCTCTGTGAAAGATACCTTTCCAATCGGAACATGGATAATATTTGTTTTGTCAAGTCTGTACTCAATCTTACCAGCTTTGATGTCGTTAACAGCCTTTGTAACATCCATTGTTACAGTGCCCGCCTTCGGATTCGGCATCAGGCCCTTTGGTCCAAGTACGCGTCCGATACGGCCTACGATACCCATCATATCCGGTGTAGCAACAACTACGTCAAAGTCAAACCAGTTCTCTTTCTGGATCTTCTCAATAAGTTCCATTCCTCCAACATAATCTGCTCCGGCTGCTTCTGCCTCTGCGGCTTTAGCATCCTTTGCAAATACTAAGATACGAACCTTTTTTCCAGTTCCATGCGGCAGTACAACTGCGCCTCGGATCTGCTGGTCGGCATGACGTCCGTCACAGCCGGTTCTGATATGAGCTTCAACAGTTTCATCAAATTTAGCAACTGCCGTCTTCTTTACTAAAGAAATCGCCTCTTCCTTATCGTAGAGATTTCCCCTTCCAATATTCTTAGCAGCCTCGATATATTTCTTTCCTCGTTTCATAAAAAAATACCTCCTTGTGGTAATGTCGGGATAACCCTCCCACTTTTTATATCACTGTAGTTTCTGCACTGTTTTCTTTCGGTCTACTCCGTAACAGTTACCCCCATAGAACGGCAGGTTCCCTCTATCATGCTCATGGCGCTCTCAATATTTGCCGCATTGAGATCCGGCATCTTCATCTCTGCAATCTCGCGAACCTGAGCCTTTGTGATTGTTGCAACCTTCTTCTTATTCGGCGTGCCTGAACCAGACTTAATGTTGCATGCTTTCTTAATCAGAACCGGCGCCGGCGGAGTCTTTGTAATGAAGCTGAAACTTCTGTCACTGTAAACTGTAATAACTACAGGAATAATCAGGTCGCCCTGATCAGCCGTTCTGGCATTAAACTGCTTGGTAAACTCTACGATATTTACACCATGCTGTCCAAGGGCCGGTCCTACCGGAGGAGCCGGTGTTGCCTTACCTGCAGGAATCTGTAATTTGATATAACCTTGTACTTTTTTTGCCATGTTAATTACCTCCTTGTGGTAATGCCGGGAATTATGAAAATCCCCTCCCACTTAATCTGATTTACATTTTCTTTACTTCTGCGAAACTTAATTCTACTGGCGTCTCGCGGCCAAACAGCTCAACATTGATCGTCAGACTCTGCTTCTGCGGATTCATAGCGCGGACAATGCCCACTGTATCAGCCCACGCTCCCGCAATAACCTGAATGGTATCGCCGACCTCGTAGTCAACTACGATGTTATCACGCTTGATTCCCAGACCAGCCATCTCAATATCCGTAAGAGGAACCGGCTTGGAACCAGGACCTACGAATCCAGTTACGCCTCTGGTATTGCGGACCACGTACCATGTATCGTCGTTCATGATCATATGAATCAGCACATAGCCGGGAAACATCTTCTTCTGAGAAGCTTTCTGGACTCCGTTCTTTAATTCAACCACATCCTGCATCGGAACTTGAACTTCCAGAATCTGATCCTCCAGATGTCTGTTCTCAATAGTTTTGTCAATGTTAGCCTTCACCTTGTTCTCATACCCGGAATAGGTATGAACAACATACCATTTTGCCTCTGACATAAAATCACCTTTCTTGCATGCAGTTTATCAGTTATCTGTTACTGTTCACTCCGTTTTACAGCAACTTTCGCAAATCCGTTTAAAATTCGCTTCGCGATTGGGATTTGCTCACACCTGAATCACTTTCTTACGTACTTTGCAGTGAATACAAAGTACTGTGTGAACAGTAACAGTTATCTTACTAATAAATCCACCCCGTTCTGCACTAGGAAATCTACAACTGCGATAATGACTCCAAGTACCACGGATACAGAAACGACTGCCGCTGTCTGTTTTGCAAGTGTCTCTTTGTCCGGCCAGATGATCTTACGGAACTCTGCCTTCAGACCCTTGAACCAGCTCTTTTTCTGAGCTTCCTTTTTAGCCATAATCTACACACTCCTCCCAAAAGCAGACTACTTCGTCTCTTTGTGCATCGTGTGTGATTTACAGAACCTGCAGTACTTCTTCGTCTGCATACGCTCAGGATGAGCTTTCTTATCCTTTGTCATGTTGTAGTTCCGCTGCTTGCACTCTGTACATTCTAAAGTAATTCTTGTACGCACAACTTCCACCTCGCTTCGTATATACATATTTTACGTGTTACGTTGGTAGCTTGCGAGGCTACCTAAAATTAGGCATAAAAAAAAGACCTACTTCCATCGCTAGAATACTATAGCATAGTATCCGCCCCGGAGTCAAGCCTTTTTCACTGGTTTCCCTATATACTGCCTGCAAAAAAGCGAATGCATAGTTTACCGGGTACTCCGCGCGGACCGGATGCCCTGCGCGTTAACCCTAAAGCCTCCTGCATTCCATATAATACCGCTTCTGGGACTCCATTCCCATAGAAAATGTCTTACGCGGCAGAACGCCTCCCGCACAAATTGCCGAAAACAGAGAACTCTTATCAATCGGCCGAAGCAGCATGCCGCAGACATTTTCTTCCTCCGAAAGCTCCTCTACCGCTTCCTTGCTATGTACATAATCAAGCTCCAATTCAGCCTGCCCCTCCATATATTTATCCAGAAAATGCTGCAGCAGTTCTACCGGCAGATGTCCTCCTGTATCAGACAGCTTAATTCCCATTCTGCATCCGCGCTGGATAAATATGATATCCGCTTCTCCCTCATCGCTGCATTTTTCCACGCCGCAGTTTCTAAGATTCTTCAAATATATTTCAAATCGGCTCGCTACGGCATCAAGTCTGCCGCCATAAAGCACTCTATGAATCGCCTCAAACCGAAGCGCGGGACAATGCAGATTCACTACCTCCACAAGAGCATATCTGGCCGGATGTCTCTTTGCTTCTTCCGCCGGCAGTCCATCCTTTAGATTTTCCCAGCAGGTCTTCGCCGCGGCAAGGGAATGGTTTCCATCCCCCGCCGCAAGAAATATCTCTGGACTCTTACGTTCAAGCTTTTCGATCTTTTTCGTCAGTGCTTCTGCTTCTCTTCCTTCAACTGCATAACCGCATACCTTCCCGCCGCCAAACATCAGTTCCGTATCGTACAGCATGGGAAGTTCCTCTTTCTTCTGATATAAAGGCTCCAGCAAGCGACAATCTGCATCGTCCAGCAGCATCATGATGTGAGGACTTTCAATCATTGCGTGTTTCCGGATTCCTACCCGAACCGGAATCCTTTCCTTGACAGTCTCCTCCGTTGCCCTTACCGGCTTTGCCGAACTCTCCGTATAATCATAAGCCTCCAAATCAAGAGCCGCAATCAATCCCACGCGGACACCCGCTTCTGTCTCTCGAACCGTGAGCACGTATCCCTCGCGAACCCTCTCCGCCAGAACTCCTTTTGCCAGATATCGCCGCATATTTGATTGGATTCCGGCCAGCCTCTGGGTATATGCCGCTTCATCCTCGGCTCCCAAATATGTCTCCGGATAAATAATATGAAACGTTGACGGCGCATCGCCTACGCATTGCTTTACCCGCTCCCAATACTCCGGCTGGCTGGTAAACTGGTCGCAGGCGATTACCGCCCATTTTTTCTTGTCAATACTATCTGCCGGCAATAAGATATCCGCCCCACGCAAACATGCCATGGCTTTTTGCCTCCCTCATTTGTTATAATCTTCTCTATTATAATCTATTTCTATCAAATATACTATAAAAATATTCCGCCAAAAAACAGACGGCATTTCCGCCGCCTGTTTACACAGTATTCAATTGTAATCCGTCGCCTGTTTATCTCTCGGACGCCTTAATCAGCCGTCCTCCTGCGTCCAGTCCCTGCCTATCAGCACGTCCAGAGATATCTCAAATATATCTGCCATTTTCCATAGCATAAATATATCCGGAAGTCTCTTTCCAATCTCATAACCGGCAAGAGACGTCCTGTGTATCCACAGCTTTTTAGCAAGCTGAGTCTGCGACAAATTTTTTTCTTCCCTAAACCGCTTAATATTTCTCCCGACGACTCCTCTGCTCTCCTCTTTTGTCTTCATGCGGACCTTCCATATTCTCCCTCAAATTTTTCTTCAGATCCAACACTGCCTGGCTGATAATTTTCAATTCTCCTATACTGCAGTCCTCCAAAACGTCCATGATCTCGCCCTGATAAATTCCCGAAGCATAATCAAGACTATCGCAAAGAAGGCTATCAGCAGACACATGCAGCGCATTAGAGGCTTTTATCAGAAAATCTATACTGAGCGTCGTCTTGGCGTTTTCTACATGGCTGATATGAGGAACCGAATACTCAATCTCGCCGGCAAGCTGTTCCTGTGAATAATTCATTGCCCTGCGCGCCTGCCTGATCCGTTTTCCCAGCTTCCTGTAATCCATTTCTTTACCTCCAGTGCTCTTACAGCCATTTTAATGAATACGCTTTTGCATGACCATTAAGTACAAAGATAGTTATTTCCTTATAATTTAAAATCTATAAATTTTTCCAGCCGCATAATCTCCTTTGCTTTTATATCACGCTTAAAAAAACACATACTTTTCCTATTCTCGCGTATATTTATTCATGAAATATATATTTTGTCCCAGACGTACCTTTAAATAAGCGGGAATCCAGACTTTTGCCTTGGCAGGCTTTTACTAATCCGGGTTCCGTTATCGTCTTCAGGTTTATTTACGAACACTAACGTTTTTATAGAATAAAACCATGGATTTCTTACACAAAGATATGGAAAAATTTCCAAAAAAGTTGTACAATATAAACATATAACATTTAAGAAGGGAGTTTATTATGAAGCACAATGATATGTTAGCAATGATTCTTGCCGGCGGACGTGGTTCCCGTCTGCATGATCTAACCAACAAAGTTGCAAAACCGGCTGTATCATACGGTGGAAAATATAAAATTATCGATTTTCCGATTAGTAACTGCGCAAATAGTGGTATTGATGTAGTTGGTGTCCTGACCCAATATGAGTCAGTTATTTTAAACAGCTATGTAGCTGCCGGGGGACGCTGGGGTCTTGACGCAAAAGACAGCGGCGTATATGTTTTGCCGCCCCGCGAGAAAGCGGATGCGAATCTCGATGTTTACCGGGGTACTGCCGACGCAATTTCACAAAACATTGATTTTATTGATACTTTCAGCCCAGAGTACCTGCTGGTCCTCTCCGGCGACCATATCTACAAGATGGATTATGACAAGATGTTAGACTTCCACAAAGAGAACGGTGCAGACGCTACTATCGCTGTTATCGAAGTTCCCATGAAAGAAGCTAGCCGTTTTGGTATCATGAACACCGATGAAAACGGACAAATCGTAGAGTTTGAGGAGAAACCGCCTCAGCCGAAGAGCAATCTGGCTTCGATGGGTATCTATATCTTCTCATGGAAGCTGCTCCGCAAGATGCTGGTTGCCGATATGAAGAATGCCGAATCCAGCCACGATTTCGGCAAGGATATTATTCCTGCTCTTTTAAACGACAGCCGCAAGCTTATGGCTTACAAATTTAAAGGTTATTGGAAGGATGTTGGAACCATTGACTCCCTCTGGGAAGCTAACATGGATCTCCTTGATAAGAAAAGCGCTCTGGATCTTGGCGACTCTTCTTGGAAAATTTATACCCAAGATACTAATTCCTTACCCCAATACATTGGTCAAGACGCTGAAATCAGCCGTGCGTTCATTACTCAGGGCTGTGTGATCGACGGACAGGTTAAAAATTCCGTCCTGTTTACAGGCGCCAAGGTCGCCGCAGGAGCCAAGGTCATCGATTCCGTGCTGATGCCTGGCGCTGTTATAGAAGAAGGCGCCGTCGTAACGCGTGCATTAGTTGCAGACGGAATTAAGATCGGCGCCCGCGCTGTCGTTGGCTCTGCAGACAGCGAGAATATTGAATTAGTTGCAAAACGCGTAAAGGGGGAGGAATAATATGAGTAAAGCACTAGGTATTATTAATTTCGCCGGAAATCATATTAACATTCGCGGCCTTCAGTTTTACCGCCCGGTTGGAGCTATTTCCTTCCTTGGAAGATACCGTGTCATTGATTTCCCGGTTTCAAATTTCAGCAACAGCGGTATTGAAAACATCCATGTATATGTGCGGCGGAAACCAAGATCTCTGGCCGAGCACCTTGGAACAGGACGTCATTATAACATCAATTCCAAACGCGGAAGACTGCATCTTTTGTTTGCCGAGGAAGGTATGGAAAGCCTGTACAGCAACGATATTTCCGCTTATATCGACAATATTGAGGTTATTGAAAATTCGTCCAGCGAATATGTAATCATTGCACCAAGCTGTATGGTATTCAAGCAGGATTTTGACGCGCTTCTGAACCAGCATATTGAATCCGGCGCTGATATCACACTTTTATACCACTCTACTGACGAAGCAAAGGAAAAGTTTTTAACCTGCCAGACTCTGGATCTGAACAAGCAGAAAGGCGTTACCGCTATTTCGCCAAACCGGGGCAGCAAAAAGAGCCAGTACATCTTTATGGATACTTATGTAATGAAAAGGGATCTCTTTATTGACCTGATTAAAAACACCCACAAATCCTCTGCACTGTACACTTTGACGGATGCCGTGAACCTTATATGTCAGGAGATGGATGTGCGCGCTGTTGCACACCGCGGCTTCTTTGCTTCCATCACAGATTTCAAAGCTTACTACGACGCTAATCTGGATTTGATTGACTATAAGACAGCTTGTTCTCTATTTGATGAAGACTGGCCGATCTACACTAGAACAAATGATTCCTGCCCGACCCAGTATTTTGAGGATGCCCGCGTAAAAGCTTCCATCGTTTCCAACGGATGTTTGATCGAGGGCACCATTGAAAATTCTGTTCTCGGACGAGGCTGTGTTATCAAAAAAGGCGCTTCTATTAAAAACTGCGTAATACTTCCAGACGTTGTGGTAGGAGAAGATACCGTTCTTGAAAATGTAGTCGTTGACAAGCATGCCAGGATTACCAAGGTAAAAGAAGTTAAAGGAACCCCTGAAAATCCAGGATACGTAAAACGCGGCGATTCTCTGTAGAAATTTTTTATTCTGCCTGCATCGTAACAACGCGTCTTCCTGTGCACAAAAGCACAACAAACCGCTGCCCCAAAAGAGCCTGTCTCTTCTGGGACGGCGGTTTTCCTTTCAATTGACCTTTATAATTATATTATTTCATAGGAGTTTATATTATGTCGACAATTATGGATTATTTGACTTGGCGCGGCGACTTAACATTTACCCAATCACCTTTTAATGAAATTGATAACCTTCTTCTATCCTGCTTATCCTATGCAGAACTGGATGGAATCGTTCCGAAACGCCGAGGATCCGTTACAATTGCAGAAGCGTCCGCCGCTTTCTTTGAAAAACATACTGAAAAAGAAATAAACTCTTACCGCTCCTTTCTCCGTCAGGTTCCATTCCTCCTAAAGGCTATGGCAGAGACCAAACGCTTCGGCAAGGCGGAACTTATGCATTACGTAAATAAAGTCAGCGCCAAAAGGGAGCTTCAATTCTCTGCTGTCGAGATATTCTTAGGCGACGGAACCTCTTATATCGCATACCGCGGAACTGACGATACGCTGATCGGCTGGCGGGAAGACTTTAATATGAGCATCGGAAGCGTACCTTCAGAGCATATCGCTGCCAAATACCTGTCCCAGACCGGCAGTTTTAACCGGCATATGCTCCGTGTCGGCGGGCACTCCAAGGGCGGTCATCTGGCGCTGTATGCTTCCGCCAAATGCGATCGAGCTGTACAGCGGCGTATCCTTGGCGTTTATAACAACGATGGTCCGGGATTTAATCACAATCTGTCAGAAGATGAAGACTTTAAAAAGATCCAGCCGAGAATCCACCGGTTTATCCCCGAATTTTCCATAGTTGGAATGCTGATGCACCACAATGCGAAGCCGATCGTCATCCAAAGCTCCGGAACCGGAATCCGCCAGCATAATGCATTTAACTGGCAGCTGGAAGGCGCCCGCTTTCTGCGAAGCCCCTCCCTCAACCCTGCGGCTGAAGGATTTGGTGAATCCATGAAAACGTGGCTGGAACAAATGAACCTTTCTGAGCGCCAGCTCTTTATCGACGATATGTTTTCTGTTTTGGACGCCTCCGGCGCCGTAACTGTATCGGAACTCCAGACTCAGGGACTGCGCGGCATGGCTCCTATGCTCCGGCAGCTCAATGACCTTCATCCGGAAACCAAAGAGAAGATCGATCTGCTGCTTCGGCTCCTGATCAGCCAATGGGCGGAATCCAAGCGGACGCTTCTTCCCTAAAAAATTCTCCCGCGCGGGTGAATGTGCCTGCCGTTTGCTGTTGTCGGGCAGACACATCCTAACTCTGCGGATAAAAATGTTATGCCAGTTCTTTGCCGGTCAGGAGCCGGTATGCCTGCAGATACTTCTCAATCGTCTTGTCTACGATATCCTGCGGCAGCGTCCAGTCATGGTCTGTATTCGCCTTCAGCCAGTCTCTGGCAAACTGCTTGTCAAAGGACGGCTGTCCATGGCCTGGCTCATACCCTTCAGCCGGCCAGAACCGGGAGCTGTCGGGGGTAAGCATCTCATCGCCGATTACGATATTTCCCTCCTCGTCTAAGCCAAATTCAAACTTGGTATCCGCGATAATGATCCCACGGCTTAAAGCATACTCCGCGCACTTCTTATACAGCGTCAGGGAATAATCCCGAAGCTTCAAAGCATATTCTTCACCTTTGCCCGGAAAACGCTTCTCAAGGTACTCTGCGCTCTCCGCATAAGAAATATTCTCGTCGTGATCGCCGATCTCCGCTTTGGTAGACGGCGTATAGATCGGCTCCGGAAGCTTATCCGACTCCTTTAAGCCCTCAGGGAGCTGAATGCCGCATACCTTCCCGGTCTTCTCATAGCTCGCCCAGCCGCTTCCCGTAATATAACCGCGGACGATACACTCTACCGGCAGCATCTCTAATTTCCTGCACAGCATGCTGCTGCCGTCAAACTTATCCTGCCGGAAATATTCCGGCATGTCCTGCACATCCACAGAAAGCATATGATTCGGCAAGATATCCTCCGTCATATCGAACCAGAATTTGGACATCTGGGTAAGCACGGAGCCTTTCTTAGTCACTTCATTTTTCAGAATCACGTCAAAACAGCTGATCCGGTCTGTGGCAACCATAATCAGGCTGCCGCCGTTGTCATAGATCTCCCTGACCTTTCCTTCTTTCACTGGTTTCATTTCTTGTACGCTCATCTTTTTGCACCTCATCTATCATCTCTTATTTTACATTAACACTATTACCGTAACATTTTTATCCTCTAATTGCAATATAAGTCTTACCATAAATGAAAATGACCCAGGCGGCTGCTCTCAGGTCATTTTCATCATTTATTATTTTATTACAGTTAAGGCTTCATTAGTTTCAAGCAGCCTGTTTTTAGTGTTGCGTATACTATTTGAGTTTCTCGTACTCAGCCACGATCCTGTCTAACAGCTGATCGTCCGTCAAACCGGTAATCTCCGCCGCAGCCGCGCGGACGCCCTTTGCCGCGATCTTCTCCTGCAGTTCTGCGCTCTGCTTATCCTCTGGATTATTATAATGCAGCGCTGCGCCGACGCCTGTCAGAAGATGGTCTACCGGAAGCCCATAACCTGCCGACGTCATAAGAGGCTTGATCAGACGGTCTGTGGGACTCAGCTTTCGAAGCGGTTCCCGGCCTACGCGGGTCACATCGTCCTGCAGGTATGGATTTTTGAAACGGCTGATAATCTTCTTAATGTATGCGGCGTGCTTCTCTGCATCAAATCCGTACTTCTTGATCAGCCCGTCTCCGCTTTCCTTCATAGCGGCAGACACAATTTCGTAGATTTTCTCATCGGCGATTGCCTTATCAATCGTCGGGATGCCCCTAAGCGTTCCCAAATATGCAGTAATGCAGTGTCCGGTATTCAAGGTAAATAATTTACGCTCAATATAAGCCATCAGATCATCTACCAGCGTCATGCCTGTAATCTCCGGGATCTCGCCTTTGAAACCGGATTTCTCAACATCCCACTCATAGTAGCGCTCTACCACAACGTCGATGAAATTCTCGCTTTTTACCGGAGGTACAATCCTGTCTACCGCACAGTCCGGAAAGCCTACATACTTGTCTGCAAATGCCTTTCCCGCATCGCTCAGGTTCTCGTATACCGCTTTCTTAAGCTGGGAAGTTCCGCGGATTGCATTCTCGCAGGCAATCATGTTCATAGGCTCTTCTACGCCCATCTCCATACGTTTTTCAATCGCCTTTGCAATCGTCGGAGCAATCCTCGGCAGGATTACAAGGCCCACCGCCGTCGTTACGATGTCTGCCGCCGCAATCTCATCTACCGCCTCCGGCTTCGTAGAATTAACGCCGCAGATATTCTCCAGTTTCTGATCCTCGCATTCCACGTCCATAATGTGAACAGTGTAAGTCTTGTCCTCGTTGATCTTATCGATCACCGCGTCAACCACGTCTGCAAATACTACCTGATAACCGGACTGGCTGAGCAGGGCTCCGATAAACCCGCGGCCAATATTGCCTGCGCCAAACTGAACTGCTTTTTTCATGACAATCCTCTCCTTTTATTTTTTTATTTTATTTTTTGCCACATTTCATAGGATAACATTTAATCCTAAATCGGAAGGGAGAAATCTCCCTTCCTGCTATATCATCTAGCCAAATGTCTTCATAATTGTATCAACATCCGCATTCTTCTTCAGGTTCTCGAGAAGTTCCTCATCCTCTAAGCTTCCCGCAATATTTGCAAGAATCTCAAGATGCTCGTCGCCCACGCCTGCAATACCGATCACAAGGTTTGCTTTCTCGTCGCCGAAATCAACGCCGTCCGGATACTGCATTACTACGATACCTGACTTCTTTACCGTCTCTTTCGCATTGGAGGTTCCGTGAGGGATTGCAACGCCCATTCCCATGTAAGTGGTAACAAGCTTCTCACGTTCTACCATTGCCTCAATATAATCCTCATTTACAAATCCAAGCTCGCACAGAAGCTTTCCGGCTGCGCGGATGGCAGTATCTTTGTCTACGCTTGGAAGACCCGTCTTGATACCTTCCTCGATCAGAACGCCCTTCTTCGCTTCTTTTTTCGGCTCCTCTGCCGCAGGCGCTTCCGCCGCCTCAGCCCCTCCAGAAGAAAGGGCCGCCAGCTCGTTATACAGAGCGTCTAAGCTCGGATCTGCAAGGAAGTTATTTAAAGTTACTAATCTTGCCTGAGGCGCGCTCTTAGCCGCGCGGTCCTGCAAAATGGTTTGGCATACTACAACATTTGCATCAGACGGTACATTGTCCACCGATGTATTCGTTACAGTGATTCCCAGATTCAGGGATTTAATACGGTTTCTGAATTTGGTAGCTCCCATAGCAGAGGAACCCATACCAGCGTCGCATGCAAAGATGATCTTCTTGATATCCGCAGCTTTCACGCCAGCTCCTGTAAGCGCCTGTACCGGAGCGCCGCCCTTTGCCTCAGCCTTCATGCTGTCCTTCTTTGCCTGCGCTTCTTCAAGGCTCTTAGCGCCCGACATCTTAATAATCGGTGAAGCAACTAAGAATGATACTCCCGCTGCAATGGCCACTCCAAGGAATGTAATAACCATACCCATTCCCTTTGGAGACATAGACATAAAGGCGATGATTGAACCGGGCGAGGACGGTCCTACCAGTCCTGCATTCATAATACTATAGAATGTAATCGCACAAATGTTACCGATAATCGGCGCAATGATAACCACTGGATTCATCAGTACATATGGGAAGTAAATCTCGTGAATGCCGCCTAAAAAGTGAATAATCACTGCTCCGGGAGCGGAATCCTTTGTAGCCTTATCCTTGCTGAACGCCCAGTATGCAAGCAGAACTCCAAGACCCGGTCCCGGATTTGCCTCCAGCATATACATGATAGACTTTCCAGCTTCCTGCGCCTGTAAAGTTGCAATCGGAGTAAAGATACCATGGTTGATTGCGTTGTTCAGGAACAGTACCTTTGCAGGCTCAACGAAAATTGCTGCCAGCGGAAGGAGTCCATGGCTCACCAGCACGTCAACGCCGGAGGACAGTACAACCAGAATCGCCGCCATCAGAGGCCCGATCAGATAAGAACCTATAATTGCAAGAATCATACCGAAAATACCAACCGAAAAGTTATTGATCAGCATCTCAAAACCTGCCGGCATATGTCCTTCCATAGCCTTGTCAAATTTCTTGATCACGAATCCGCCGATTGGTCCCATCAGCATCGCGCCCATCAGCATCGGGTACTCCGGCGCGCCTACGATAACGCCGACTACTGCGATACCGCCCATAACGCCTCCGCGGTCTCCGCCTACCAGCTTACCTCCCTGATAAGCAACCAGAACCGGCAGAAGGTAATTCAGCATTGGGGTTACAAGCCCAGCCAGCTTTTCATTGGGAATCCATCCTTTTTCAATAAAGAATGCTGTGATAAATCCCCAAGCAATGAAAGCTCCGATGTTCGGCATTACCATCGCACTTAAAAATTTACCAAACTTTTGTAATCCGTTTTTCATGTTACGTCTCCTTTCATTTCCCTTTGTCTCTCATAACCTATTTGTTATGTTTTTATTTTACCGGACAATTTTCCCATTTACAAACAAATGATATTGCAACTTTGTCACAAACGCTTTGCGCCATACCAAACCACAGTTTTGTTTGTCAACCTGACGATTATCCTGTATACTTATGATTAGGATGTAATAAAAATAATATTCTATACAACAGAGCTCTTTTTAAATGCTGACGCGCTATTTCTGTCAGCTTACTTTAAAAAGGAACAGATAAGGAGGTTCCCATGCTGCTTACAGGGCGCGCCGAAGACATTATCCGTATATTAATCCGGTTTCCGCAGGATAATCCTGTCACAACTGCCATGATATCTGAAGAATTAAATATCAGCAGCCGTTCCATCCAGCGGGAGCTGCCCGGCGTAGAGCAATGGCTTGCCGCCGAAGGGTATCGGTTTGTCCGCAAGCGCAGCGTCGGTCTGATTCTGGATGAGCCCGACTCCAGACGGAAGGAACTTCTTGAACTGCTGAACTTCAGCAAGTCCACAGCCGTTACCATCGATGACCGCCAAGACCGTCAGATTATCCTCCGGCATGAGATTCTTTTTGCCAAGGAACCTTTAAAAGCATATTATTTCACAGACAAGCTGGGAATATCCGACGGAACGCTGGCAAACGACCTAAACCAGCTTGAGGGCTGGTTTGAGAAATATCATCTGCGGCTCATCCGCAGACAGGGGCTTGGTATCTTTCTGGAAGACTCAGAGGTTTCCAGAAGACAGGCGGTGACTTCCCATATCTGCAGCCAGCTGAGCCAGAGAAAGGAATCTGCTTCTATGCAGGGCCTTGATTCTTCCAGACAGAACATCCGCATCAGCGAGGTTCCGCCGTCTGTGACCTCCGCTGTTACCCAAATCCTGGCGGAAGGCGAGGAGCGTCTTTCTCTGCGCCTTTCTGACAATGGATACCTCCACCTGCTGGCATATATCTCCTACTCGGTCCATCGGATACAGCAAGGCTTTCTCATTGACCATACAGAACCGTCGGCCGCCGATCTGTCCATGGAGCCGGAGTTTGCCGTAGCGGAATACCTGATGAAGCAGCTCCGCTGCCATTTCAGCCTGCCGATCATCGAATGCGAAACCCAATACCTTGCCGTATTTCTGACAGGCGTACGGATCTGGCCTGTCAGCCGGCGGGATCTGACTACAAAGAGGGATTTCGATATCCATCAGATGACGCTCTCTGTCATTAAAATCGTGGGCGACAACCTTGGCGTTGATTTCAGCGACGATCCGAAGCTTCCCACAGAGCTGGGGACGCATATCCAGCCCACTATCGGAAGACTCAGGGCCGGAATCCCCATCGAGAATCCGCTCCTGAAGGATTTTCAAACGAACTATGAAAAAATCTATCACGCCTGCGCAAACGGCTGTTCCTCTCTCTCTGAACTGTATGGACTGCCTCCATTTCCGGCTGCAGAGATCGGATTTATCACCATCTATTTTGTGATGGCGTTAGACCGCAAAGCCAAGCTTGACCGCCGGATCTCCGCTATCATCGTCTGTCCCACCGGCATTGGAAGCTCCAGACTGTTGGCGGAGAACCTAAAGAAGGAATATCCGGATCTGGATATCCGGGGAACCATGTCCGCCTTCGACATTGACCCGGAAAAGCTTTCTGCCGAGGGCATCGACCTGATCATTTCCACCGTGAAGCTGGACACTTCTTACCGGTGGCTGCGGGTCAGCCCGATCCTTGCAAAGCAGGATAAAATGCTTCTTAATTCCAAGATGAAGCTGATCCTGTCGCAGAAGCAGCATCAGGAACAGACGGCCAGGCCGCTCCCAGCAGCGCCTCTTACAAAAGACGATGTGATGCATATTTCAGCCCTTGGAGATGAAATCTACCATCTTCTTAAGAATATCCGCTTCGGGCGCGCCCCGGTGCTGCAAAACCGGGAGGATATCATCATCCACGCAGCGTCCCTCTTTGCCGACACGCCGGAGATGGAACAGCGTTTTTATGAGATCATGAAAAAAAGAGACCAGCTTGCAGACACCTACATGAAGCCCTTCCACACCCTTTTCCTTCACGGCAGGAGTCCGGATATCACGCACCCTTGCTTTGGGTATGTCCATCTGGAACCGCCCATTTACGAGAACGGAAGAATCATACTGGGCGCGATCATCTCTTTCATCCCGGAAAAGGACGACCATAAAACTGCCGCCTCTCTCGCCAGCGAAATCGTCGGCGCCCTGTTAGAAGAATCCGATCTGCTCGCCGCCCTGCGCAAAGCTGACGACGAGCTCTTTACCAGCCTTCTGGAGGTATCGCTGCTTAAGTATTATAAGCGCCGCGCGGCATCCGTTCTGAGATTGGCAAATAAATAAAATGATATTGATTTTAAGTCGTCTATGATCAAGGAGAACGATCATGAAAGTAACTGTTTTGGTGGAAAACACTTCTCTGAATGAGGGACTTCGTGCAGAGCACGGACTTTCGTTATATATAGAAACAGGCTGCGGCAAGCTCTTATTTGACATGGGACAGACCAGCCTGTTTGCAGACAATGCCGAAAAGCTCGGCATACATTTGGCCGATGTTGACATTGCCGTTCTTTCCCACGGTCATTACGACCATGGCGGCGGCCTTGGCAAATTTTTAGAAGTCAACCAAAAGGCTCCCGTCTACCTAAGCCGTTATGCTTTTGAAGCTCATTTCCACAGCCCTGAGAAATATATCGGCCTAGTTCCGTCCCTTTCTGAAAACCAAAGGCTAATCTACACCGGCGATACTGCTTCCCTTTGTCCGGGACTTACGCTGTATTCCTGCAATCACTGCCGGAAAGCGTTTGAACTCGGCAGCTTTGGCCTTAGCGTTAAACAAAACAATGCATTCCTGCCGGATGATTTCCGCCACGAACAGTATCTTTTAATTGAAGAGGATCACAGAAGGGTACTGTTCAGCGGCTGCTCCCACAAAGGTATTCTGGATATTGCCGGATGGTTCCAGCCTGACGTACTAATCGGAGGATTCCATTTCTCCAAGCTGCAGTCTGACGAGACCCTTGCCGAATATGCCAGATACTTAAACGGTTTTCCCACGGTATACTATACCTGCCACTGTACCGGAACAGCCCAGTTTGAATTTATGAAATCCTATATGGACAATTTGCATTATCTGTCCACCGGACAGAGCATCACACTTTAAAAATCATATGCCCTAAAACCAGAAGCGCAATTGGATACAAATCAAAAAACAGGCGGTGCGGAAAATATCCCTCTGCACCGTCTGTTTATTCTCATCAGCATTATTTTCTGTTCAGGATCTGCTCCCTTACATAGTCAATGCTTCCGGCTGACATACTGAATTCATCCAGTCCAAGATCCAGAAGCGTCTCAACAGCCTTCTGATCTCCCGCCATCTCGCCGCACATACCTACCTTAATACCTTCCTTATGGCCGGCCTCGATTACCCAGCCGATTGCCTTAAGAACTGCCGGACTAAAGTAATTGTACTTCTTGGCAATCTTCTTGTTTCCACGGTCAACAACCAAAATGTACTGTGTCAGGTCGTTGGTTCCGATACTGAAGAAATCTGCTTCCTTCGCAAATTCATCTGCGAGCAGAACGCTTGCCGGAGTCTCAATCATCATGCCCATTTCAATATCCTTGTCGTATTTCTGGCCTCTCTCATCCAGTTCCTTTTTACATTCCTCCACAACGGACTTCGCCTCAAGGAGCTCTTCCATAGAAATGATCATCGGGAACATAATCCTTACATGGCCAAAGGCGCTTGCGCGGAGAATCGCACGAAGCTGCTCCTTGAACATATCCTTCATATCCAGAGAAATACGGATCGCCCTCCATCCAAGGAACGGATTCTCCTCTTTCTCAAATTCATAGTAAGACAGTTCTTTGTCGCCGCCGATATCCAGTGTACGGATCGTCAGCTCCTGCGACGCCAGCTCCGCCGCTTCTTTATATACTGCAAACTGTTCTTCCTCTGTCGGGAAATGTGTATTCTGCATATACAGGAACTCGCTTCTGAACAGGCCTACGCCGTCGATATTCATCGGCAAGGCGTTCCGGATATCCTGCACGTTTCCTACGTTTGCACACAGGTAAATTCTCTTGCCGTCCTTCGTTACAGCAGGAGTGCTTCTTAAGCCTTCAAGACGCAGCCTCTCCTGCTCATAGGCTTCTTTCTTTGCCAGATATTCCTTTTCTGTGGCCTCGTCCGGCTTCACAACAATGATGCCTTCGCTTGCATCCATACAGATGTACTCGCCGTCTTCAACCTTAGAAAGAATCCCCTTAACGCCTACCAGAGTCGGGATTCCCAAACTCTTGGCAATAATGGAAACATGGCTTGTAACGCCGCCTTCCTCTGTGATAATACCCTTTACCAGTGAAGGATTGATCTTAACCGTATCAGAAGGATACATATCCCGAGCCATAACTACGACCGGCTCTGTAATTCCTCCCAGATCCGGAAGCTTCACACCCTTAACCCCGGCTAACAGACGCTTGCCGATATCCCTTACGTCCGCCGCCCTTTCTTTCATGTATTCATCTTCCATAGATGCAAAAATCATAGCAAACTCATCTATGGTCTCGCTGACCGCCTGCTGGACATTCTTTCTGTCGTTCTTAATTCTGCCTTCTACTCCATCCTGCAGCATAAAATCATCTGCAATCTCCAGATGCGCCGCAAAGATCTCGTTCTGCTCTGCCAGCTTATTAAGTTCAGCAATAACCGCCGCCTTAGAAGCAGCAAACTTATCAATCTCAGCCTGCGCCTGATCCTCTGTGATTGAAGCTGTATCAGGTGTCAAATCCGGCTCAAGATATAAATAAATCTTCTCAACGGCAATACCTCTCGACGCCGTCTTTTCAACGCGAATCTGTTCCATCTTACTCTCCTAATCCACTCTCAATTGCATCAATTACTGTCTTAAGAGCCTCTGCCTCGTCTTCTCCGTCACATTCAACTGTGATCTCTGTTCCGCATTTAATAGCTGCTGACATAAGATTTAAAACGCTCTTAGCCTGAAGTCTCTTCTCTCCAACAACCAAAACAACGTTTGATTTGAATGGAGCTGCTGTCTTAGCCAGTGTTGCTGCCGGTCTAGCGTGGATTCCTGTAGGATTTGAGATTGTTACTTTTTGAGATACCATTGATATCGTCCTCCCTTATTGTTATATTTGCTTAATATTCTGTGTAAAGTTCCAGTCATTACTATACACATTGTTACCACTAAGTATACCCTTTTCGGTTACGCTTGTCAAACCTTTGCACAATAATTTTCCTTTTTTGCACGATGGTCGCGGGACTCTCTCTCTTTGTTGCAAAAAAACAGAGAAGATTGCCAGATTTGCTGACATCTCCCCTGTTCAGATACACTATTTTGTGCTTTTATACAAGCGTAACTCCTCCGTCCACTATAATAAACTGACCTTGTACATAGCTGGACGCATCGCTTGAAAGGAACAATACAGTTCCATTTAGCTCATCTTCTTTTCCCGGTCTTCCAGTAGGATTCTTTTCCCCGAACGCGTCTTCAAAACCGGGCATAGCAAGCAGATCATCTGTCATCTCCGTAGGGAATAAACCGGGTCCGATGGCATTGACAGTAATACCGTATTTAGCATAAGTTCCCGCCATTCCTTTGGTAAGACCCAGTACGCCGCCTTTGGTAGCATTATAAGAATGTCTTGCAATCACATCATCCTTATCTGAATACAACGCATTTACAGATGCAATATTTACAATCTTTCCATATTTCTTTTCTTTCATATACGGAAGCGCATATTTTGCTGTCAGCATTGGTCCGGTCAGATTCGTATCACATGCGCGTTTCCAGCCTTCCGTATCCATTGCATCAACTCCGCCAAGCACTGCAATGCCAGCTGCATTTAACAGAATATCTACCGTACCAAATTCGCTGATAATTGTATCAAATGCATTTTTTACATCTTCCTCTCTGGACACATCGCACCGAATTGCAATTGCTGTTCCTCCAGCTTCCTCAATCTTCTTTTTCGTAATTTCCAGTTTTTTCAATCTTCTGGCCAATATCGCAACCTTCGCTCCCGCTTCTGCATATGCCACAGCCGCTGATGCTCCCAATCCAGAACTTGCTCCGGTTACAACCGCTACCTTGCCTGTCAGATCAAAATATTTATTCATGATTATATTCTCCTTCTCCTATTGCTTTTTTATTGAAACCATTTCATTAAAATCTATTCTACAGACATTGTCATGCGATAATCGTCATATTTGAAGAATGCATACGGCAGGAAATCTTCTTCATCAACTTCTGCCAGATATTTTGCGCTTCCCCGCATATCCAGCGTCGCAGCAAAGCAGGCAGCCACTTCTTTTACCGGAATCTGTCCGTAAATATCAAATGGCGTATCGGTTAACTGAACCGTACAATTTTCCATTACCACAGGATCTGCCGCAGTATTTTCAAAATGTGAATCTATCAAATGTATCGGCTCCAGTCCCGAACCGTCAGCTTTTACAGAGTATTTAAAGTGGAAGTTATCCATACTTCCTCCTCCCATGCCTTCCGGGCCGGCGCCTTTGATATCAGCCTCAATACGTAATACTTCCTGTCCGAATCTCGATACAGTTCCTACGTATTTTTTGCCATCATCCTGAACGGTAGTAATACCCAGTTTCTTAGGCTCTGCAAGTCCTTCCCGTCCATAGATTACCGCCAGATCGGTATCCATCACATATGCCAGTCCCCAGCTTCCCACAATATCTTTATATCTGCACTGCAAACCGCATACCAGCCCGGAAAACTGATCGCCTTTTGACAATGCAAAAGTGACAATCGGCTCATCGGGCTCAAGAGGCGCCGGAAGTATTTCTTTTACCCACTCTTCATCTACTTTACATACCGTAATGTAACTTCTGGTATTTGTAAAATGAGGCACCTGAAACATTTTTAACATTTGCTTTGCTTCTTCTCTGGACATTTTAATTTTCATAGTTATATACTCCTCTCAAAATTATTTCAAATGATAAGCCGCATCAAACGCTGCATGTACCGCATCCGTCACACGGCGGCCGGAATGTGCCGCATCACCCAGCAGATATACATTGTCCATCCCTTCCAGTTCTTTTTTTAACTGATTCACCGGACGTACTCCAAGACACATGACGACTGCATCACAGGGAAGCTCAATCTGATATCCTGCCGCATCTTCAAGCAGCACACTATTTTCTCTGATTTCTGCAAGTTTATGGCACGGCATAGTACGTACGCCGGATTTGGCGAGGCGGGAAGTCTCGTCCATAGCAACCAGTGGAAATGCTGTAAGTCCCATTGCCGGAAGCATATCAATATCGGTCACTTCGTTGCCCTTTTCCTGCAGAAATTCTGCCGTTTCCATTCCGGTCAGCCCGCCGCCTGCTACTACAATCTTCTTGTTCTCAAACGTTACTTTCCCAGTCAGCACATCCTGCGCCGTGTATACCTGCTCGCCTTCAATTCCCGGAATACTCTTCGGCAATACTGCGACCGAGCCGGTACACAACATTACTGTATACGGATTTAATGCTTTAATCTCATCAGCCGTAACCTCTGTATCAAGCTTTACGGTTGCGCCCAGCTTCTCCAGCTGTTTCTCTGCATATTTAATAAAGTTCCCCATCTTTCCGCGCTGCGGCGGCAGCGAGGACAGATGCATCTGTCCGCCCAGATAGTTTTCCTTTTCAAAAAGCGTAACATCAAATTTCCGTTCCGCAAGAATCATGGCGGCTTCCAGTCCGGCCGGCCCGCTTCCCACTACAACAGCCTTACGTCCGCCGCCATCCTGCTTTGGTGCATCATAATGGGTTTCATCTCCAAGATACGGATTAACCGAGCACTGTACATGTCCTTCCTCGGTATACAGCGCATTGCCTGTTGACTCAAAACAATACATACATCCCAGACATTTACGGATCTCTTCACTTCTTCCATCCAGCGCTTTTACACCCCATTCCGGATCGGCAAGCCATGAACGGCCCATTGCTATAAAGTCTATGCTGCCATCTTCCAATACCTTCTCGCAGAACTCAGGCTCACGGAATACCGAAGTTGCAGACACAGGAACTGACACTGCTTTTTTGAGTTCTGCTGCAAATGGGAGTTTCCATCCCTGCTGATAAGTGGTCGGTTCTACAATGGTATTTCCCGTGAAATGCGTACCGGAAGATACATTAATCAAGTCTGCCCCCGCTCTCTCGCAAGCCGCGGCCGTCTTCGCCGACTCTTCTACGGTGATTCCACTCCTCATTCCGACTGCATCCAGAAATTCGCTGCTGCTTAAGCGAACCGAGATCGGAAAATCTTTGCCGCATGTTTCACGAATGGCGCCGATAATTTCTAACAGGAAACGCATACGGTTCTCTAAACTTCCGCCGTATTCGTCCGTTCTGAAATTATCATTCGCGCTCAAAAACTGAGTAATCAGGTAACCATGTCCGGCATGAACCTCAATACCGTCAAGTCCCGCTTTCCGGGCCCGCTTTGCAGCAGAAGCAAAATCATTTACCAGACCATGAATCTCTTCCACCGTCAGCGCCCTCGTCGGCTCCGGTGCAATTATGCTGGGAAATGGTGAAGAAGATACCAGCTCCTGCACCGATGTATTTAGCGCCAGATGCGTCTCTCTGCCCGGATGATGAAGCTGTGCAAAGATTTTCGCGCCATATTTATGTACCGAATCTGCCAGTTTCTGAAAGCTTGGAATTACCTCGTCCTTTGCAAGAGATAACTGGGCGTATTCCCCCACTCCATGAGTCTCATTGACTCTTGTAATTTCTGTAATGATCAGTCCGGCGCCGCCTTTAGCGCGCTGCGTGTAAAATTCGATAAATTCATCCGTCGCTGCTCCGCTGTGAGTCCCAACGCCAACACCCATCGCCGTCATAATCAGACGGTTCTTTGTCTCCAGACTGCCAATATGTCCTTTCTTTCCCAAATATTTGAATGCCATGATTATCCCTCCTGACCCAGAATCATACGATCGTATCTGGTCACCAGTAATTTATTTATTCTTTTCTCTGCAGGCAGTACCTCCACCAGCTGAAGATTCTTCATCTCGATATCATTTTCACTATAAGCGCCGCCCATATTCTCTATCACCGGGAAATGCCCCCACGCATCGTTTTCGGACGACTGTAGCCGCACGGTAATTTCTCCGGGATTCCATATCCGGTACGTATACTCCGCAATATTGGTATATAAATTCACCTGTTTAAATACGTCAAATCCGGTTCCGTCCGGTTCCATAACAGGCTGTGTGTAATAACTCATTCCGCCGCACTTCTTGCCGGGTTCCGGCTCTCCGTAAATTCCGCCGGTTCCCGGATTATTATATTGTCCCAGCTTGATTGATACATCCAGCAGAGTGACGCCGCCGCGTTCTGCGATTCCCCTCATACATTCTCCATTTTTCTCTATTCTGATGCAGTCCTCAGATTCGCACATTTTCTTAGGCAGTCCAAATCGTTCCCTTCCTCCCAGCGTCGCCATCTCAGCCCCGGATCCGCTCAAAAGAAATGCTGTAGGGAACATGCCGATCTGTCCTTTATATCTGGCGTAAACACCCAGCATCGCTTCCCGGTACGGACTGGCAAATGCCGGCTTATGAATCTCCACCACATATCCTGACACCAGCGGAAACGCCGGCTCCAAAGGTTCCGGCAGCATCTGTGCAATAGCGTCCAGTTCTGTTCTGAATGTGAAGTATATTCCCTTTTCATCTCCCATCAGAGAAACCGGGTTCAGTACAGCTCTTTCATCCGACAATACAAATTCTGTCTTCTTCATAACCTCTTTCCTGTTACTGTTGTGTGAACAGTAACTCTTTCCTTTCTCTTTTATCTCTTTTTTGTGTAATCCGTTGCAACTTATAACACGTTATGTTATTATTTTATCAGAAAAAATTGTCAGGAAATAATGTGTAACGTTTCAAAGAAGTCAGTTTTGTAACCTTTCTTATGTGATTTTTTGTAACAGGTGGAATTATGGATAAAAGAACAATAGAAAATATACGCGTCAAAAATCAAATTGCCGCTGCATATATTGAATTATTAAAGCAAAGTTCTGTAGAAGATGCAGAAATGATTACCATTTCACAGATCACTTCTAAGGCAAATGTATCCCGAATGGCATATTATAGGAATTTTACGTCAAAGACAAATATTATCGAATATTATTTTTCAGAATCATTATGGCAGGAATTTCAAGAAATTCTGCCTGTCGGCTGTCCATTCTGGACTGTAGAATATGGCACTGTTTTTTATCAGCATCTAAGAAAACACCGTGAGGAGATTCTTGTGCTGAAACGGCATGGTTATGCAGAGCTTATCTTGTCAGCATTCAATTCTATTAATGAAGAATTAATCGGTGATATGCCCCGCAATTCGATTGATCGATTTCAAATATACTACGCTGCCGGCGCGTCCTATAACGCCATGCTATACTGGCTGGAAGAAGGATGCAAAGAATCGCCGAAAGATATATCCCGAAATTTCATCTCATTTATCGGGCAGGCGCAATAAATGCCCGGATTTCTACGAGTGGATCAATCACCGTGTTACTATGCACAATAGACTTGCATCACTTTCTCTCACCCGTTATATTATAGATACAAAAAGAAACAACCGCCCACAAAGTGGTTAGCCTCATTCGGCAAATAAGTCTGCCTGACTGGCCAAGTACAAGGCAGACTTATTTATTTTCGCTTGCTCTCAATATAGGCAAACATATTTGATTTTTTATTGCAAATATGATTTATTACCGGAACACCTCCAGCATCCGCTCCTCCTCAAACTGCTTGGAATACAGCCTATAATACTGCCCCTTTCTTCTAATCAGCTCCCTGTGGTTTCCCTGCTCGATGATCCTCCCGTCTTTCATTACCAATATAATATCCGCATTCCGCACCGTGGAGAGACGATGGGCGATCATAAAGGACGTATGGTCTTTTAAGAGCAGCTCCGTCGCCTTCTGGATCAGCTGCTCCGTCCATGTATCAATGGAAGAGGTCGCTTCGTCCAGCACGAAGATCGCCGGTTTTGCAAGAATCGCCCTTGCAAAGGATATGAGCTGCTTTTCTCCTGTTGACAGCCGGTTTCCGCCTTCGCCCACATCGGTATCATACCCTTTTTCCAACCGGTCGATCACCTGATCCGCCGATACCTGTCTGGCTGCTTCCTCCACCTCTCCGTCCGTTGCATCCAGTCTCCCATAACGGATATTCTCCCGGATGGTACCGGAGAACAGATGGGGATTCTGCAGCACGTACCCGATCTGGCTGTGGAGCCAAAGCTGGGAACGCTCCCTGTAATCCTTGCCGTCAATCAGGATCTGCCCCTCGGTTGGCTCAAAGAACCGTCCCGCCAGATTGACGATTGTGGATTTTCCGGCTCCCGTATCCCCTACAATCGCCACGGTGGTTCCGGCAGGAATCTTCAGATTAAAATGCTCCAGCACATTTTCTTTTCCGTCAGGATAGCAGAAAGTCACGTCCCGAAATTCGATATCACCCTTAATCGGCTCCCAGTTTTCCTTCTTTGGATGCATAGAATCACCGTATTTCTCCCGCACTTCAGGCGAATCGGTAATATTAGGCTCCTGCTCTAGGAGTCCTGTCACCCGCTCGATATTTGCCTGACAGGAGATCAAGTCTGACAAAAGCCTTGCAAGCTGCTGGATCGGCTCAAAAATTCCCACCGCGTAGGACAGGAATACAGACAGCGTACCCAGCGCGATCATCCGGTTCTGCACGAAATATCCGCCCCTTGCCAAAACAAATGCCATTACTATAGAGCTGAAAAAGAGAATCAGCGGCATATAAACGGCGGTCAGTTTCGCAAGAGTCATAGAACTCCCCTTCATCCGCCCGGTAATTTCCTGAAACGCTCTGTCATTCTGCTCTTCCATAACCAGCGTCTTGCTGGTCTGCACTCCGGTAATCCCCTCGTTAAAGGCGCCGGTAATCTCGGAATTGGTCTCCCGGATCTTCCGGTTCCAAAGCAGCATCCGTTTTTGGAAAAATACCGTAAGCAGTGCAAGAAACGGCACCACCAGCAATACGATCAGCGCCAGCCGCCAATTTAACACAAACATAATTCCAAATACGCCAATCACATAAGCAAATGCCCAGAACATGTCCACCAATCCCCATGCAAGAACCGTGGCAATCTTTAGGGTATCGCTCATCACCCTTGCATGGATATACCCCACCGGCGTCGTATTATAATAGGAAAAGGAGAGTTTCTGCAGATGAACAAACTGCGCCCGTTTCAAATCCTTTCCCACATTCATCTCAATGTGGATCGCGGCCCGGACGCTGAAAAAAAGGCTCGCCGCCTGCAAAAGGATCGCCAGTACATAAACCACGGCAAACACACCAATCCCTTCCAGCGTATTCGGCACCACAAAATGATCGATCGCATAGCTCTGAAACAGCGGGATTCCCACATCCGTCAGCACAAGAACCACATTCAGGCTGACAGTCGTTGCAAAATAGCGGTAGTAAGGCCGGAAAAAGGGCAGCATCTTCTTCCACACCGATAAGCTGAAATTCTGATTCCCCTTCTCTTTCTCTTTCTTCTCCATATGTCCCGCCTCCTTCCAATTCTGCGTTCCGTCATATAAAAGTACGCTGCTCTTATAATCTGTTACTGCGCGTTTCACGCGCAGCAGCCAGAATCTTTCTATATCAATATCAACGCGGAAACGCCAAGCGTCATGATTGCGCCAAGAGCCGCCTGTCGTCCTGATTCATCTGTATCTCGTAAATCTTCTGGTAAATCCCTCCATTACGGCACAACTCCTGATGCGTCCCTAATTCCTCCACCCTTCCGTGGTTCAGTACCAGAATCTGATCCGCTTCCATTAAAGTCGTAATGCGGTGAGAAATGAGAATCACAGTAGCATCTTTCATTTTCTCCTTAAGAGCTCCCCGGATCTTAGAATCAGTCTCCGCATCCACTGCGGACAGAGAATCGTCAAACACCATGACCGGAGCTTTCGCCAGCAGCATTCTGGCAATGGCCACCCTCTGCCGCTGTCCCCCGGACAAAGTGACTCCCCGCTCTCCTACCATAGTCTCGTAACCGTCCGCAAACCCCATGATCGCGTCGTCCACGCATGCAGTCCGCGCCGCTTCCCTGATTTCTTCCATTGATGCCGCTGGGTTGGAGGCCGCGATATTTTCCCGGATGGTTCTGGAAAAGAGAAAAGGCTCCTGAAGCACCATGCCGATATGCTCCCTCAGCCATCCTCTGGATATCTCGCGGATATCGATACCGCCGATGCGAACCGTCCCTTCTTCCAGATCGTAGAGCCTGTCCAAGAGATGCACAACGGTAGATTTTCCGCTTCCGGTTCCTCCTAATATCCCAAAGGCAGCGCCTTCCCTGATGTGAACGCTCACATCCTCCAGCACACTTCCCCCATCCCCATATCCAAAGGTCACATGCTCTAAGGCAATGTCCATATGCTCCGGCTCTTTCCCCGCATCAGACATATCCTCCTCGGCAGAATCCAGAATATAGTTCACCCGGTCAAAGGATACGCCCGCCTTGCTCATCTCCGACAGGATACGCCCCAGACTTCTCACCGGCCACACCAACGTCGTATTATAGGAAGCAAAAGCGATAAATTCCCCCGCTGTAATGTTCCCATGCACCGCTTCAACGGCTCCCATGGTAATAATAAAGATCACCTGAAAGCCTGTGATCAAATCCCCTATGCCCCAATAAAGGCCGGATAAGGTTCCCAGCTTTATCCAAAGTCTTGCAAAGATACGGTTCTTCTCATCAAACCGGTCGATTTCAAACCTTTCCTGGCCGAAAGCCCGCACCACCCGGACTCCGGTGGAATTTTCCTGCACCACTGTGGACAACTCTCCTTCGGCTTCGTCCGCATTGGTAAAATTCCTTGCGATCAGCTGATAAAAAACGCCTGAATACGCCATAACAATCGGGATAAACACCAGCGCCACCAGCGTTAATTTCAGATTCATCGAGAACATCATCCCTAAGGACACCGCCAGCAAAAAGACTGTCCGGAATACCTCCAGCGCCTGAGTCACCACAAAATTCCGGATGGTCTCCACGTCCGTCGTACACCGCTGGATAATATCCCCGGTCTGGTTTTTGCCATGCCACTTCATAGGCAGCCGCTGTACATGATAAAACAGCATGTCCCTCATATTTTTCGCAAAGGTCTCTCCCGCCTTCGCCGTATTGCTCCGGTAAAGATAGACCGCAGTTCCGTTAGCCAGCGCAATCCCAATCACCAAGAGCGATAAAATCCACAAATTCTCTTTCAGGTATGGAATCCCTCCCGGCGCCAGCACCCGGTCTATGGTAAAACTGAAAATCTTAGGGATCAGGGCATTCAGCATCGTCGACGCAAATGAAGCCGCCAGAACGATCGCAAAATTTCCCTTCGCGTTCTGAGAAAACCGCAGTATTAAGTTAAACCGTCCCTTTTTCTTTCTCTGCATCCGCCCACTCCTTTACAGCTTTCGTAAATTACGCCCGCTTTCATCGCTCCTATTCGGAAACACGGTATCTTTCACTTTAATTCTGGTTGTATTATATCCAAAGAATAGCTAAAAGACAACAGATAATCCCAAAGACTACTCTTATTTTATACCGCAAAAAAATACCGCTTTGCATACACAACGCGGCGGCTTTTTGGTATTTGCAGAAAACTACATTGATAATTTCGTAATAATCATATATACTGGAACAGAATTTTCACCGGGTTTACACCGAAGGCGAACAATTTAAGCGGCGCTATCCAAATGCGCGGCAATATCCTGCCAGCGGAAAACGCGGCGGCCCATAGCTGTATTGTTTCCATGTTTCAGAAGCCAGACGGACGCACCGCTGCAAGGGCGGCATTCCGTCTCATTATCAATGAATAACACCGGAAAGGAGAATAACAAACGTGACTACAAGATGGAACTCTGAATGCGTCAAATGCATGGCGCGCAAATTTTTAGGGGATTACCCGGAAACTGCCTCCGAAGCACAGCGGATGGAATATATGAAACGGGTTTTCTCGATCCTTTCCTCCGCCAAACCAGAGGAGGGCGCCCCAGTCGTTACCGATTACATCCTAAAACTCCAGAAGGAACTGTTCGGATATACCTTCGATTTCACAGAAATCAAGCAATCCTTTAACAAACTGATGCTGGAGCAGGAGGAAAAAATCGCCGCGGACATTCACAGCGCAGAAGATCCGCTCAGGCGGGCGGTTCAGTATGTAATGACTGGAAATTATATTGATTTCGGCGCTTTGGATAACGTGGACAGCCACAAATTATTCGAACTGCTGTCAAAAGCGGACCGTCAGGAAATTGACGAGAAAATATTCCGGGAACTCTGCGAAGACCTGAAAGACGCTCACAGACTGGCCTATATCACCGACAACTGCGGCGAGGTGGTTCTGGACAAGCTGCTGATTGGGGCAATCCAGTCCCGATTTCCTGACATCCATGTAGACGTCATCGTCCGCGGCATGCCCGCCTTAAACGACGCCACCATAGAGGACGCCGTCCAGACCGGACTGGCTGATATTGCCAAGGTAACCGGAAACGGAACCGGCATCACCGGCACCTACCTGCCTGCGATCTCTGAGGAAGCCCGTCAGATCATTTACAATGCCGACGTACTGATCTCAAAAGGACAGGGGAACTTTGAAACGCTGCGGGGCTGCGGGCTGAACATCTACTACATATTCCTGTGCAAATGCCAGCTATTTACCAAACGTTTCCACAAAAAGCAGTATGAAGGGCTCCTCACCAATGAAAAATATTACTGATCCGCGGACACATACCGGAAAGCGATTGTAAACAGGATTCCTTTTATCACAGAGGACAGGGTCAGCGCCCACCAGATTCCCTGTAATCCCAGCGCCGTCCCGGAAAGCGCCAGTGCAAGAGGAATCCTCGCGCCGGTAAACAGGATACTGATCACGCTGCAGAGCTTCGTCCTCCCCAAACCGGACAGTGCGCCTACCGTCATGAGCTCCACGCACATAAAAGCTTCGCTGATCCCTATAATGACCAGATATCCTACTGATTCGCCGATCACTTCCGCCTCATGGAAAAAGATCTGCGAAATCGGCCGGGGAAAGCAAAGGAAGATAAAGGTGATCAAACCGCCCCACACCGCCGTCGTCCAAAAGGAGGCGCGATAGCCCTTCCTTACCCGTTCCATCTGCCCGGCGCCGTAATTCTGGGCTGTAAACGCATTGATCGCCGCCGCAAAACCGTCCGCCGTATTCCATGACACGGCCTCCACCTGTCCGCCTACCCGCTGCACCGCCACGGCTCCCGGACCAAATGACGCCGCCATGCGCGCCAGCACCATAGAAATCATGCAATACACCGTTCCCTGTACTGCCGTCGGCGTTCCGATCCTGAACACTCCCCGGTAAAATCTTTTTTCTGTTAACTTCATCATACGGATTCCCGCCAGCGCCTGATATTCTCCCCCGCTTCTTCCCACCCTAAGGACCATCACCAGCATTACCACAAACTGCGCCGACACGGTAGCCGCAGCCGCGCCGTTCGCTTCCATTCTCGGAAATGGGCCGAGCCCAAGGATCAGCACCGGATCCAGCGCCATATTCAGCGCCAGTCCTATTCCATTTGCAAGAAGCGGCGTCCTTGAATCACCTTGCGCCGTATAGAGTCCGGTCAGCACCACCGTCAGATAGGAAAATATCACGAATCCGCAGGTAATCCGCATATAACCATGGGCATACCCCACCGCCTCGGCGTCTCCCAAATGAAACAACGCGACCAGCCCTTCTGTAAAGACGACGCAAAACAGGGCAAATACAATTCCAAATACCACGACAATCTGCAGCGCCGCTTTCGCAAACTCTCCGGCTTCCTCCTGTCTGCCCCGGCCAAACGCCTGAGCGGCATTGACCTGCCCTCCCATTCTTGCCAGAGAAGACAGTCCTTGTGACAGCCAGATATACATTCCGCCCACTCCGACTCCCGCCACAGCTTTTGATCCAAGCATCCCGATCCATGCCATATCCGTAATGCTGTAAACCGTATTTAAGAAAGACGACGCCATGATCGGCACCGCCAGCGCAATAAGCGACCTTAAGATCGGCCCTTCTGTTAATGTAATCTGTCTGCTTTTCCCCATATTGTTCCTCTTTTTCTGCCTGTATCTGCTATTCTAAATTGCCAAAATCCTGACGCCCGGCAGGATCGCCGCCACACTCCTCCGGCGGTTTCACCGCGAACCCATCCGTCTCAAACGTGCTGATCCACGGATATTCCATATAACGTACTGCCGGCTGTCCGTAAACCTCCACACCCTCCGCCGGATAGTACACTCTGCCCAGCACGCTCTCGTCATAACAATAACCGTTCCCAGTATAATACAATTCATCCTTATCAGCAAACCCTACTGATATCTCCATGCGCGGAGGCGCGCATCAGCTCGTATACCGGATCACGTCAAGGACAATATCCCGATACCCTCTTTTGTTCAGATAAGAAATTGCATTTTCATTCAACTCTACCATCGCTTCCCGCTCCTTTATGACATTGCAGCGCTTAAAATTCCTGCGGGCATATCCCGCAGGAACCATTTTCTATGCATGTCTGATGTTAGTAAATTCAGAAATCTCCCTGCTGACCGTACACAAATCCTCCACCGTAAGATCATGAATATCCTCATGTCCCGTAATTCTTGCAAATGTCTTGAGTTCTCCGGTACAGCAGTTCAAATAATTGGCCACCCTCTTTGCGGCCGCTTCCACATGGAGCCTGCTCCTTAACTCTTCATCCTGCGTCGCCACTCCTGCCGGACACATACCGGAGCCGCAGATCCGGTACTGCTGACAGGCTGCCGCAACCATTGCCGCCGAGGCGACTGCAACCGCGTCCGCCCCCATGGCAATTGCTTTCGCAAAGTCCGAAGAAACCCTGAGTCCTCCCGTGATTACAAGCTCAATGTCCGACTTCACACTGTCCAGGTATTTTCTCGCGCGGTACAGAGCGTAAATCGTCGGAACGCTGGTGGAATCCCGAATAATGGCCGGCGATGCGCCCGTAGCGCCTCCTCTTCCATCTATCGTAATGAAATCCGGCTCCGCATATACTGCAAATTCCATATCCCTCTCGATTCTGCCCGCCGCTATCTTAATTCCTATCGGCCTCCCATCGCTTCTTGTACGGAGTTCCGATACCAGCGCCCTCAGATCTTCCCTCGTATTGATCCCCGGAAGCTTCGACGGACTGATAACGTCCTCTCCCAGCGGCTTATTCCGGATCTTCGCAATCTCCGGCGTCACCTTGCTTCCCGGCAGATGGCCTCCCATTCCCGGCTTGGTTCCCTGCCCAATCTTGATCTCAATGGCGTCTGAGCTGCGGAGATTCTCCTCTGTCACGCTGTACTGATTCGGAACATATTCAAATATGTACCTGTAAGCCGCCGCCTTTTCCTCCGGCAGGATTCCTCCCTCGCCGCTGCACATGGCGGTCTTTGACATCGCGCTTCCCATTGCCAAAGCAGTCTTCGTTTCCTTTGACAACGCCCCAAAGGACATATGGGAAATATATACCGGCGTCCCAAGTATCATCGGCCTTTTGGCATGTTTGCCAATCACGGTCATAGTAGACACCGGCGCATGCTCGTCCAACGGCATAGGGTCAAGCTGCGCTCCGAGAATCAAGATATCATCCCAGTCCGGCATCCGCATCTGCGTACCCATCGCCTCAATGATACTCTTCCCGGTCACCGCCATTTCATGAATTTCCTTCATATAGCGGTAATCCGCATCCGTTTTTCGGGTTTCCCTCGGATATTCCAGGGAAATTTCATCGCCCGCTTTCTCCCTTTCCGCCTCTGTCATTTCCGGCTCCTCCTTGGGTTCCAAGGGAACAAATTTATCCGCCGGCTGCCTGCACAAGGGACACTCCGGCAATTCTGAAAACTTCCTGCCTTCCTTCTCCTCATCGAAAATATATCCGCAGACACTGCATTTATAAACCATAGCTATATCTCCTTTTTATCTTTTGTATACCGCTGAAAACTCAAATGCGCAAAATCATCTCCGACACAAGCGCCTCAAAAGAGTCCTTCACCTGATTCGCCGCCTCCTGAACCTCCCTATGATCCAATGGCTGGTCAAGGATTCCCGCCGCCATATTCGTCAAACAGGAAATACCGCAGACACGAAGCCCCATATGCCGTGCCGCAATAGCCTCGCAGGCCGTGCTCATGCCAACCGCATCCGCTCCCAGTCCCCGGAACATCCGGATCTCTGCCGGGCTCTCATAATTTGGTCCCTGCCACTGCAGATACACGCCTCTTTTTACAGAAATCTTAAGCTCTCCGGCAATCTCTTCAATCTTTTCCTGTATCTGTCTATCGTAAATCCTGCTCATATCCGGAAACCTAGTCCCCAGCTCTTCTATATTAGCGCCTCGTAATGGACTTGGAACAAACGCTGATATCTGATCTTCTATAATCATCAGATCACCCGGCTTATAATCCAGATTTACGCTGCCCGCCGCGTTAGTAAGAATCAGAGTCTTTGCTCCCAGCATGCCCATCAGCCGGATCGGCATTACCACCTCTTCCATCTTATAGCCCTCGTAATAGTGTACCCGGCCTTTCATCACCACAACCGGCACGTCCTTAACATAGCCAAAGATGAATTTCCCTTCATGCCCGGCCACTGTAGATACCGGAAAACCTTCAATATCCGTATATTCCACTTCTGCCTTCACGTCAACCCTCTCGGCGAACCCTCCCAGACCGGAACCGAGAACCAGCGCCAGCTCTGGAACGAAATCTGTCTTTGTTCTGATTGC
This sequence comes from uncultured Dorea sp., assembly GCA_910584095.1. Taxonomy (GTDB): domain Bacteria; phylum Bacillota; class Clostridia; order Lachnospirales; family Lachnospiraceae; genus Claveliimonas. Next base: position 312,364 of record CAJTYU010000001.1, read on the forward strand.
GGCAATCGCCGCCTCTAATCTTTTGTATCCTTCTTCCATAAATAATCCTCCTGTAAACTATCCTGCTTATTCCATTATAATCCATCTGCATCCCTTCTTCAATCTAATAAAACGAAAAAGCCTTTTATGTCATAAAGTACAAATTTTATGTCATTTTCTTGATTTTGCTGTTCAAACTGTACACATTGCATTATAGTTATAGATAACCTAGACAAACAAGGAGGTAAAAGTATGTTTAGCAAATTGTTCAGTCCCTTAAAAATTAAAAGCATGGAGTTAAAAAACAGGATAATCTTTCCTTCAATGGGGACCAAATTTGTAGGAAAAGAAAACTACGTAACCCAGAGATTAATTGATTATCATATAGCGCGCACAAAAGGCGGGTGCAGCCTGAACATGGTTGAAGTAAGCGGCGTTCACAGTCCAAGCACCCCGAAAGGATTCCTCTCCATCAGCGAAGATAAATACATACCGGGTTTAAAACAGCTGACAGACGCCATTCATGCTGAAGGCGGCAAAGCCGGCGCCCAGCTCTGGCAGGGAAGCATAGCTGTCGCAATAGATCAGACCGCCCAGATCTTTATGGCCAGCGATATGCAGTTTACACCGCAAATTATGCTTCCGGGAATCAAAAAGGAACAGATTCCAGAAATCATACAGTGCTATGCACAGGCTGCAAAACGAGCTGCAGCCGCGGGATTTGACTGCATTGAATTCCACTGTGCGCACACCTACCTTCCCCATTCTTTCCTTTCCGGCGGAATTAATCATCGTACTGATGAATACGGCGGTTCTCTCGAAAACCGCGCAAAATTTCCACTGGAATGTATCCGGGCTATACGCGGACAGATCCCGGAAGATATGCCTCTTCTGATGAGAATCCCTGCGCATGATGATTATCTTGAAGGCGGACTGACCATTGAGGAAATTATCGAATTTTGTAAGCTTGCAAAGGATGCCGGAGTAGATGTGCTCGACGTTTCCCGCGGAAACGTTCTGTCTGCGGGCTTGAAATATGAAGTTCCCTCCATTGATATTCCAAATGCTTTTAATATTGATAACGCAGCAAGAATACGCCGGGAAACCGGTATGCCAACGATCGGCGTTGGAAGAATTAACACTGCTGAACTCGCAGAGCAGATATTGGAAGAGGACAAGGCTGATCTTGTGGTTATGGGCCGCGCCCAGCTTGTAGATCCTGATTTCTGCAAAAAAGCAAAAGCTGGAAATACCGAAGATATTGATTACTGCGTAGGCTGTAATCAGGGATGCTACGACGGATTTGAAAATGTAAATTCTGAGCGCATTACCTGTCTCAGAAATCCGGCTCTTGGAAGAGAAACCGAGTGCGCCCTTACCATGGCAGAAGATCCAAAAACCGTACTGATTGCCGGAGCCGGAATCGCAGGTCTAGAAGCGGCGATCATTCTGAAGAAACGGAATCATAACCCAATTCTCTGCGAAGCATCCGGCGTCTTGGGCGGCCAGTTCCTGATGGCCGGAACAATTCCGGGAAAATTTGAGCGGAAGAAAGCAATGATATCTATGTGTGAAAAGGCAAAACGCCTAGGCGTAGATATTCGCATGAATACAAAAGTAACCCCCGAAATGATTGATGAAATACATCCCCATACCGTCGTCAATGCTGTCGGCGCCGAACCGATTATGCCCTCGGTTCCGGGTTCCGAAAAAGAATTTGTCGTAAGTTTCCACGATGTTCTGAACGGCAAAGTCAATGCAGCGGGAAATATCGTAGTAGTCGGAGGCGGCCTCTTCGGCGTGGAAACAGCGCAATATATGTCTGAAAAGGGCGCCCATGTAACCATTCTGGAACCACAAAAGGAACTTTGCGCCGATATGGGAAGCATAAGAAAAATATGTATGACCGAGAGCATTTACACTGCAGGAATCAATCCGGTTACAAAGGTAAAAGTAACAGAAATCAAAGACCACATTATTGTTGGAAAACAAGGTAGAAAAACGGTAGAATTTCCATGCGACTACGTAATTTGGGCAGTCGGTACAAAGAAGCGGGACGGCAGTAAACTTCAAAAGGCATGTTATGACCGCCACATCGGATATTATGAAGTCGGCGACGCGAGTATGCCGCGGCGCGCTCTGAACGCTGTCAGAGAAGCCTTTGACGCTGCTCTGATCTTTGACCGCGAAGACGAGCATGAATATGCTTCTAATCCGAAAAAGACTATTTTCCTTACAGGCGCTACCGGTACCATGGGACAGGAAACACTAAAGCAGCTTCTTTCCAGAAATAACCGTTTTCAGGTACGCGCATTGGTTCTTCCTCTGGATAAGGACAAAGAGATCATCAAAAAATATGCTTGTCCTTCACTGGAAGTAATCTGGGGCGATATGGCGGACTATGACACAATAAAGAAGGGGGTAGACGGAGCCGATTACGTGCTTCATATCGGCGCTATGGTTTCTCCGGCAGCGGATGAGTATCCGGAAAAAACCCTATATACCAATATCGGCTCTACTCTGAATATTATCAAAGCAATCAAAGAACAGCCGGATCCGGACAAAGTACATTTTGTATATATCGGTACGATTGCACTGACCGGCGGACGGACGGAACCGATTCACTGGGGAAGAGTAGGCGATCCGATTAATCCTTCTATTTTTGATTATTACGCATTGTCCAAGGTATATTCAGAACTGGCTGTATTTGATTCCGGCTTAAAGCACTGGGTATCCATCCGCCAGAGCGGAATGCACCCTGTAGCAGAAGGCGCAGGCGATCAGCCGATTACCTTCCATCAGCCGCCAAATAATGTCCTAGAATGGAGCACCTCCATAGAATCTGGTATTTGCATGGCTAATATCTGTGAAAACTGGGTTCCTGAATCCTTCTGGAGAAAGGGATATAACCTAAGCAGCGGCGCAGGATACCGCCTGACAAACTGGGAAATTATGGATATTAGCCTGGGCGCGTTTGGAATCGGGCTGAAAGATTTATATGACGCAAATATGCTTGCGCAATATAACTTCCACGGGCACTTCTTCAGCGATAGTGACAAACTGAACGACATCCTTCATTTCCGGTGTATTCCCGCAGAGCATTATTGGGGCGGCGTACGCGAAGAAATGAACAGAATGGCCGCAAATCCAATGATCCGCGCCATGTTCCCAACCGGCGAACAGATGAAAGCAAAAAATATAGAGATCGGCCGCAAACGGATGGGAACCTACTGGATGTTTGAAAACAATGAAGAAGACTGGATCAAAGCGTTCTTTGGTTCTCGCGAAAAGCAAAAAGCAATTAAAAATTGGGATGAATATGACCTTCATCATCCCAGTAAAGAAGTAACGTATCTCAACCACGGTTATGACGAGGCAAAACCTTTGAAGGAGCTAACTCTGGAAGACTTAAAGAAAGCCGCCAAATTCCGCGGAGGCGAATGTCTGGCAGAAGAAATCCCGGATATTTATACGCCAATCAAATGGAGCTGCGCAGACGGCCATGAATTTTTCATGTCTGTAAATGCGGTTCTGCATGGCGGCCACTGGTGCCCCAAATGCCTGTCCCACGAATGGAAATATGGACAGATCGCGAAGAAAAACCCATTCTATGCACAGGTATGGACGCCGCTTCACGGCGAGGGAGACGATTACGTTATTCCTATGGAATACAGCGGATATGATATTGCCGAAGAATTAAAGGAAAAATTAGGCTTGTAATTATTCATTATAAAAGAGCAATCAGCTGGTTTAATCCCTGATTGCTCTTTTAATCCCATATATTTCGTTTTTATCAATGATCCGCCCTCAATCCTTCCGCGGGAATCTCATGATATTCCCGGAAAAATTCCGAAAATCCAGCCAGCGTCTTTACCAATACAGGGATCTCATCCTCCGTAAGCTTTGTAAGCACCGCTTCCGTCATCCTTCGATGATATTCCGCATGATGATCAAACGCCCTGACGCCTTTCTCCAAAAGCCTTACAAACACAATACGCCTATCCTCTTCACTGCGGAAACGTTCTACATAATTCTTCTTAACCAGCCGGTTTATTGAAGAGGTAAGCGTCCCTACAGTTATATTCAGCCTCTTGGCAATGGAGGACATATTCTTTCCCTCCCCTTTACCGATTGCCTCGATGACATGCATATCATTATTCGTCAAATCCTTAAATTCTTCCGTGATAATTGCTTTGCCTTCCAATACCCACACTTCGTTTATCAGATTTACCAAAACATCGTTTACCGTCTTGTAAGCATCCATGTTGTCCCTCTTCCAAAAGTTATAATTTTCCTTAATTTCTTTCAGGCTTATTATACCCACTTTTTCTGGGAAGAATCAACTATTTCTTTACATCCTGCGGAATCTCTCATAACGTCTTTCCAGCAGTTCCTCCGGATCCATCGCCATATATTTTTCTAAAAATACAGCGATTTCCGCTTCCAGAAATTCTGATACTGTATGCATTGTCTGAACGGTAAATTCTTCTGGTTCCGGTATTACACACTCGACTATTCCCTGCCTAAAAAGATCTCCCGACGTCATTTTCATCAGCGCGGCAGCTTCCTTTGCACGCCCGCTGTCCTTCCACAGTATACTTGCAAAGCCTTCTGGCGACAGAATCGAATATACTGCATTTTCCAGCATCCATACTTCATCAGCCACAGCCAGCGCCAATGCGCCTCCGCTCCCGCCTTCTCCTGCAACCACCGACAAAATCGGACTCTGCAAGGATGACATTTCATACAGATTTCTTGCAATTGCTTCCCCTTGTCCCCGCTCCTCTGCCTCTAATCCGCAGAAAGCGCCCGGCGTATCTACAAAACAAATTACCGGACGATGGAATTTCTCCGCCTGTTTCATCAGCCTTAACGCTTTGCGGTATCCTTCCGGCGACGGCATTCCAAAATTTCTCTCAATGTTTTCCTTGGTGCTGCTCCCCTTGGTCTGCGCAATCACAGTAACCGGCGTCCCATGAAAATGGGCAATGCCTCCTATGATTGCCTTATCATCCCCATAATAGCGGTCTCCATGCAGCTCCATAAAATCCGGAAACAACGCTTGAATATAATCGCTGCCGGAGGGTCTGTCAGCCTTTCTGGATGCCTGTACCTGCTCCCATGCGGACATATTCTGAAATGACAGCGCAGGCTCCCTCTTCCCTTGACTTTGCTCTTCCTCATGTACAGTCCTTACTTTTTTACAGCTATTCTTGCTGTGGAACTTCAGAATCTGGGCAAGGGTTTCCCTTAAATTATGACGTTCCACAATTCGATCCACAAATCCATGCTTCAGCAGAAATTCCGAACGCTGAAATCCCTTTGGCAGCTTCTGTCCGATCGTCTGCTCAATGACTCTGGGACCGGCAAACCCAATCAATGCCTTAGGCTCTGCCAGTATAATATCTCCCAGCATGGCAAAGCTTGCCGTAACGCCGCCCGTAGTCGGATCTGTCAGGACATTGACGCTTAGATTGCCCGCATCGCTATGACGCTTTAAAGCGGCCGATGTCTTTGCCATCTGCATCAAAGATACCATGCCTTCCTGCATTCTTGCGCCGCCGGAACAGGTAAACAGAATAACCGGAAGCTGTTCCTTTGCCGCCCGTTCAACCAGACGGGTGATTTTCTCACCTACTACCTTTCCCATGCTCGCCATCAGAAACTGTCCGTCGCATACGCCGACGACGGCTTCCATACCTTCAATCCGAATACGCCCCGTTACCACGGCTTCCCTAAGCCCCGTCTTTTTCCTCAGGCTCTCCAGCTTCTCCGGATATCCTTTAAACCCCAGCGGATTATCTGTTTCCATCTCTATATCCCATTCCTCAAAGCTGCCTTCATCAGCCAGAAGTTCAATTCTCCGATATGCCGGAATACGGAAATACCCTCCGCATTTGGGACAGATGTAGTTCTGTTCTTTCGCTTCTTCAGCTATAATCGCTTTACCGCATTTATTGCATTTTCGTAACAATCCCTCTGGAACCTCCGGCTTATTTCCCGTCTGGGAACTGTCTGTTCCGGCAGAAACTGCTCTCTTTTTAAACATATTTTGCAGATCCATACTCTACCCCGCCTGTTTTCTTTCCATATCTTCAATAAATCCAATGTTAATATTTCCGGACAGGAAATCCGGATGATGCAGAATCCCATACTGATAATCTACGTTGGTGTCCACTCCTTCGATCACTACCTCGCCCAGCGCGCTCTGCATCTTACAAACCGCCTCTTTCCGGCTTCTGGCCCAGACAATCAGCTTGGCAATCATAGAGTCATAGTAAGGCGGGATCTCACACCCGCTGTAAATTGCCGTATCCACACGGATTCCCTTACCTCCCGGCAGGTACATATCCGTGATCGTTCCCGGAGAAGGGCGGAAGCCTTTACCTGGATTCTCCGCGTTAATCCGGCACTCAATGGCATGGCCTGTCAGCCGTATATCTTTCTGGTTGTATGACAGCTTCTTCCCGTCGGCAATCCGTATCTGCTCTTTTACAATATCAATTCCGGTTACCCATTCGGTTACCGGATGTTCTACCTGAATCCGGGTATTCATTTCCATAAAATAGAAGTTCTTTTCATCATCCAGCAGAAATTCAATGGTTCCCGCATTCACATAACCGGCCGCCCTTGCCGCTTCCGCCGCAGCCTTCCCCATCTGTCTCCGAAGTTCTTCCGATACAGCCGGCGAAGGCGATTCCTCGATCATTTTCTGGTGATTTCTCTGCACCGAGCAGTCCCGTTCTCCCAAGTGCACCACGTTGCCGAAGCCGTCCGCCAATATTTGAAATTCGATATGTCTGGGACGGATCAGAAAACGCTCCAGATACATAGCCCTATCCCCAAAGGAAGCCTCCGCCTCCTTCTGGGCTGTCTGAAAACACTCTGCAAATTCCTCTGAAGTCTCCGCTACCCTCATTCCTTTGCCGCCCCCGCCAAGCACGGCCTTAATAATTACCGGATATCCGATCTCCTCTGCCAGTGCCGCCGCTTCTTCCTTATCATACACCGCCTCGCTGGTTCCGGGAATCACCGGCACCTTTGCGGAAACCATCGTATTTCTGGCCTCCTGTTTATTGCCAAGCCTGGCAATCACATGGGAGGGCGGTCCGATAAAAGTAATATTACACTGCTCGCATAATTCCGCAAATTTGCAATTCTCCGACAGGAATCCAAAACCTGGATGAAGCGCGTCTGCCCCGGATACAATGGTAGCGCTGATAATCTTCTCCATATCCAGATAGCTTTCCGACGCGCTGGCAGGCCCGATACACACTGCCTCGTCCGCAAGCTGTACATGAAGAGCTTTTGCGTCTGCCTCGGAATATACTGCCACTGACGCAATTCCCATCTCCCTGCATGCGCGGATAATCCTCACTGCAATTTCTCCTCTGTTGGCAATCAGTATTTTCTGAATCATGTCTGCCACCTATCCTATCATAAAGGTCAGTTCCGCCGAAACCACCGTTTTTCCATCTACGCTGGCCGTCGCGCTGCCGACGCCTACCGGGCCTTTCTGTCTGATGATTTCTGTCTCCAGACGTATCTTATCCCCCGGCACGATCTTTCCCTTAAATTTACATTTATTGATTCCTCCAAAATACGCCGTCTTTCCCTTGTTTTCCTTCTGGCTCAGAATGGCCACGGCTCCCACCTGTGCCAGCGCTTCTACTGTAAGCACGCCCGGCATAACCGGTTCCTCCGGAAAATGCCCCCAAAAGAAATCCTCCCGGTATGTCACACATTTATATCCTACCGCGTATTTACCCGGTTCATAGTCTTCAATATAATCCAGCAGCAAGAACGGATGCCTGTGCGGGATTATTTCCTGAATCTGCTTAATTGTCAAATGGTTCATTCCTCTTTTCCTCCCGAACCCGCTATTTAATACGGAACAAAGGCTGACCGTATTCCACCGGCTGGCCGTTCGCCACATAGACTTCCTCTACTATCCCGTCAAATTCACACTCAATCTCATTCATCAGCTTCATGGCCTCGATAATCGCCATGGTCTGACCTTTTTTCACCGCGTCTCCTACTGACACAAAATTCTCGGCATCCTCCGCCGGCGCCGTATAGAATACGCCCACCAGCGGGGAATTCATAATCTTCCCTTCCGGCTCTGTCATAGTTTCCGACGCGGAAACCGTTTCCGCAGCAACTGTCTTGTGTACTGTTTCCGCCGAAACAATCCCTCTCTTTTTCGTGAGGTGGAGTTTTACTCCATTTTCCTCATATTTCAAATCCGTCAGCTTCGAATCTGAAACAGTTTTTATCAGTGTCAACAGATTTTCAAATTCCATATTCTCTATCCCCGCCCGCTAATCTTCATAGCTTTTTATCAACAACGCTGCATTATGCCCGCCAAAGCCAAGAGAATTGCTCATAGCAAAATGTATCGGTTTCTCAACCGGCGCTCCTAAGACATAATTTAAATCGCACTCTTCATCGGTTTCCTTCGTTCCCATAGTCTGATGGATAAATCCATCATTTATGGATTTCACGCAGACAATAAACTCTACGCCTCCGGCAGCCCCTAAAAGGTGCCCGATCATGGACTTGGTAGAATTGATGACCAGACCGTCCGCCGCATTTCCAAAGGCCGCCTTAATGGCCCTTGTCTCAAACAAGTCATTATGATGGGTTCCGGTACCGTGGGCATTGATATAATCAATATCTTCCGGCAAGGCTCCGGCTTCTTGCATGGCAAGTTCCATTGCCTTTGCCGCTCCGCTTCCGTCCTCGATTGGAGATGTGATATGGTAAGCGTCTCCTGTCGCCCCGTATCCCGCTGCTTCGGCATAAATATGCGCTCCTCTGGCCTTCGCATGCTCCAGCTCTTCCAGTATTACAACCCCTGCGCCTTCCCCGATCACAAAGCCGTCCCGGTCCTTGTCAAACGGAATGGAAGCCCGCATAGGATCCTTGCTCTGAGACAACGCCGTAAGCGCCGTAAATCCGGCCACTCCGGTAGGACAAATACAGCTCTCTGTACCGCCCGCCGCCATAATATCCGCATCTCCGTACTGAATGGCGCGGAATGCATCGCCGATACAGTGGCTTCCTGTTGCACAGGCGGTTGCCACGCTGGTACATTTTCCCCGAAATCCTAACTGGATCGACACATTTCCCGCCGCCATATTACTAATCATTCTCGGAACCAACAGCGGATTTACACGGGAAGGACCCTTCTGTCGAATCTTCTCCGCCGCGCCTTCTACTTCCTGAAGACTTCCTACGCCGGAGCCGATAATTACGCCCGCGCGAAACGCGTCTTCCTTCTCCATATCAAGCCCTGAATCCAGAAAAGCCTCCGAAGCCGCCGCCACAGCAAATTGAGAAAAACGCTCCATACGCTTTGCCATCTTAAAATCCATACGTTCTCTAGCGTCAAATCCCTTGACCTCGGCCGCCAGCTTCACCTTATAATCGGTTGCGTCAAATGCCGTAATCGAACCGATTCCTACCCTTCCCGCCCGGATACTGCTCCAGAAATCCCTGACATTGTTACCAATCGGGGTTACTGCCCCTAATCCTGTCACAACTACTCTCCGCTTACTCATATCGCCATTCCCCCATCTGCCTGAATTACCTGACCGGTAATATACCCCGCTTCCTCCGATGCAAGAAACGCCACGGTTTTGGCAATATCCTCCGGCTTTCCGAATCTTCCCATCGGAATCTGCTTTACAGCCTCTTCCTTCACTTTATCAGAAAGCGCCGCGGTCATCTCTGTTTCTACAAACCCTGGCGCTACCGCGTTTATCGTAACCCCTCTGGAAGCAAGCTCCTTGGCCGCCGATTTAGTCATTCCGATGACTCCCGCTTTAGAAGCCGCGTAATTAACCTGCCCTGCATTTCCACAGATTCCTACTACAGAAGACATGTTAATGATCCTTCCGCTTCTCTGCCTGATCATCTGACGCGCCGCCGCGCGCATGGTATTAAACGTACCTTTTAAATTGATCGCAATTACATCGTCGAAATCCTTCTCCGACATTTTCATCAAAAGGCCGTCTCTGGTAATTCCCGCATTATTTACCAAAATATCTATTTTACCAAAGTCTTTTATAACTTTGCTGATAAAATCCGAACACTGTTCAAAATCTGCCACATTACATTGGACCGCCTCTGCTTTTCCGCCTTTAGCCTCAATCTCGCTTTTCACCTGTTCGGCGCTCTCTAAAGACCCGTTATAATTAATAATGACCTGCGCTCCCTGTTCTGCGAGTTCCAAGGCAACTGCCCTTCCGATTCCTCTGGACGCTCCGGTAACAACTGCTGTTTTTCCTTCTAACATGCTCTCAACTCCTGAATAACCGTTTCTATATCTTTCCATGTGCCAATCTGCATTACTTTCTTATCCGGCGCAATTTTTCTCAAAAAACCAGTAAGCGTTTTTCCCGGACCAATTTCTACAAAAACATTTACGCCGCCCTGTATCATCGTTTCCATGCTCTGCTCCCATTTCACCGGAGCGCTGACCTGACGGGCAAGAAGTTCTGCTGTCAAAGCTATATCGGAGATCTCCTGTGCCGTTACATTTGTCACATAAGGAATCCCAAGTTCTTTCCACTGAATTTTCTTCAGCTCTTCCCCAAGCTTTTCTCCCGCCTGCGCCAGCATAGGCGAATGGAAGGGGCCGCTGACCTTCAAAGGCATCATACGCCTTGCGCCTGCATCATTCAGCCGCCCGCATGCTTCCTGCACCGCCTCTGTCTTTCCGGTAATCACAATCTGCCCCGGGCAGTTATAATTAGCAATGGTTACGTCTTCCATCGAAGAAAGCACCTGCTCTATCGGTCCCTTTGCCAGCCCCAAAACAGCCGCCATAGCCCCTTCTCCGGCCGGAACCGTATTCTGCATCAATATCCCCCTGGTTCTTACCATCTTAACGGCGTCTATATCGTCAATTCCTCCCGCCGCCGCAATAGCGCAGTATTCACCGAGACTTAATCCCGCCGTAATATCCGGCTTTAAGCCTTGCTCCTCTATCGTTCTAGTCATGGCAAGACAGGTGGTTACCATAGCTGCCTGCGTATACTCTGTCAAATCCAGCCTGTCATTTTTCTCGAAGCACAGTTCCTTCATATCCAGCCCCAGCGCCTCCGACGCTTCATCATAGATACGCCTTGCTGTTACGCTGTTTTCGTAAAAATCAGCTCCCATTCCGGCTTTCTGAGCTCCCTGTCCGGGATAAATAAATGCAATCTTACTCATAGCCTTTGATTCCTTTCATCAATGCGTCAGTCTCCTCTGCCAGCTTCTCAATCAATTGCCGGCAGGACATTCTCTCTTTGACCATGCCCGCACTCTGTCCAGCCATTACGCTTCCGTTCCTTACATCGCCGTCTACGACAGCCTTCCTAAGCCCTCCCAGCGTAAGATTCTCTAACTCTTCAAAGGAAGCCCCCGCCTTCTCCATATCCAGATATTTCCGTGTTGTCTCATTTCTCAGGGCGCGGACCGGATGTCCGGTACTCCTTCCCGTCACTCTGGTATCTATATCGCTTGCTTTCAGAATTTTCTCTTTATAACTGTCGTGCACGATACATTCATCTGTAACCACAAAATGGGTTCCCATCTGCACGCCCTTTGCTCCCAGCATAAATGCCGCCGCAATTCCTCTGCCGTCCGCGATGCCTCCCGCCGCAATTACCGGAATCTTTACCGCGTCCGCCACTTGAGGCACCAGCGCCATAGTGGTAGATTCTCCAATGTGTCCCCCCGCTTCACAGCCTTCCGCCACTACCGCGTCTGCGCCGCACCGCTCCATTCGCTTTGCAAGCGCAACGGAAGCTACTACCGGAATAACTTTGATTCCGGCTTCCTTCCACATATCCATATACTTTTCCGGATTACCCGCCCCTGTAGTTACAACTTTTACATGTTCTTCCGCTACGATTTTGGCCACTTCATCAGCATAGGGACTCATCAGCATAATATTCACACCGAATGGTTTGTCCGTCATCTTTTTCGCTTCACGGATCTGCTCACGCACCCACTCGGCAGGAGCGTTCGCTGCACCGATCAGTCCCAGTCCGCCTGCGTTAGAAACTGCCGCCGCCAGATGGCGTTCTGCCACCCATGCCATGCCTCCCTGTATGATCGGGTATTGGATTCCCAGCAGTTCTGTTATCTCTGTCTTCATACTCATCCTCCTTTGAGTGCCGCGCGTTCCCCGCCGCCTACTTATTCTGTTCGATATACTTTACGACGTCTCCAACGGTAACCATAGCTTCCAGTTCTTCTGTTGGGATTTCTACGCCATACTCATCCTCCAGCGCCATAACCAGCTCAAACAAATCTAGTGAATCTGCTCCCAAGTCCTCCTTAAAGGACGCGCTTTCTGTAACCTTCTCCTGATCTACTCCCAGTGCCTCTGCAACCATTTCCTGTATTTTCTCTAACATATTTCTTTCTCTCCTTTTTTGTTATTTACCTGCTTGGTTTTTATTTTGATTAAAATGCTCTTCGGCATTTGAATCCTAATCAGTCTATTCAATTATCCAGTCTAAGATTCCGGCGCCCCATGACAGCCCCGCGCCAAAACCCGCCAATAGAATCCGATTCCCTTTTTTCAATACCCCATTTCTTCGAAGTTCATCCAGCAGTATCGGAATACTTGCAGATGAGGTATTTCCATATTCCTGAAGGTTCATGGGAAATTTCTCTGCGTCCAGATCCAGACGTTTTGCCACGCTCTCAATGATTCTTCGATTTGCCTGATGAACTACAAAATAATCTATATCGTCTATGCTGCAGTCATTCAATTTCAGCACCTCGTGAATTACTTCCGGTACTCTTTTCACAGCAAATTTGAAAACCTCCCTGCCGTCCATTTTCATAAAGCCTGAATCATTTTCATCCGCCTTCCAATGGCTGCCGCTGCAGGACAAGGCTGCGCCCTTACTGCCGTCTGAATGCAAAATCCCACGAAAGCTCCTTCCCTCTCCCGCTGTAAGCACCGCCGCTCCGGCGCCGTCGCCAAACAGGATACATGTACCTCTGTCTGTCCAGTCAGTTAACTTTGAAAGGCTTTCGCTTCCAATGATTAAAATCGTACGGTAAACTCCCGCTGCAATATAAGTCTGCGCTATCTGAAAGGCTGTCAGGAAACCGCAGCATGCGGCATTCACATCAAAACAGGCCGCCCATGCAGCGCCTATTTCCTTCTGTACCTCGCAGGCAGTGCAGGGAAGAATCACATTCGAAGATATGGTTGCTGTAATAATCAATTCCACCTGTTCCGGGGAAATTCCCGCGTCTGCAAGCGCTCTCTCTGCGGCTTTTGCCGCCATGGACACGGTGGTTTCCTCCGTAATGATACGGCGCCTCTCAATACCTGTTCTTTCCCGGATCCATTCATCGCTGGTGTCTACCATGCCGGATAACTCTTTATTGTCCATCACACGCTCTGGTACGCAGAACCCTGTTCCACATATCCTTCCCGTCATTTTAATTCTCCTTTGGTCATTATTTTGATTAACAAACTATTTCAAGGTCAAAGTATATATCCTTTTAGTTTGATTGTCAAGTCTTTTGATGGTCAAATTAAATAAAATAAAAACAGACGCACAGATCAAGCTTTCTGTGCGCCCAATTTCTATATTTACAAATATAATCCTACAAAGAATTTAGTTGCCAGCCCTCTCCGCGAAATCTTTTACAACTGCATTAAATTCTTCCGGCCTTTCTCTTGACGAATTATGCGCAGAGCCAGGAAGTACGCAAACTTCCCCCGTTTGGCGTCATTGAATTATAATAAAACGCTTGATTGCAAGAAGCCGCTGCGCTTCTTCTGCAGTAGCATACTCCTTTCTTTAACCAAAAAACAGCCGATAACAAACAAATACAAGCGCCACTGCCGCCACGCATGCCGCCTCTATCAAAATTGTCCTATCTCTTTTCTCCTTTGCTCCCTTTTTTAAATCCTCCGGCTCTTCCAATATTCCCCATGGACTGTATTTCTGCATTTTCAGCACAATTCCCTTTTTTTCATTTTCACCTATGGAACGTAAAAATTCGCGCCAGTTATCCTCCAGCCGCCGCATTCCCTTTATCAAGTCCGCCTGCATTGTCTGTTCCCTTAGAAGCATCTGAAAAAAACCTGCCCTGTCGGAATATGCCTTCTGTGCGCGGTATGCCTCGTTCGCTTTTTTCTCCATGAACAAACGATACGCATACTCCAGCCCCTCTTCTATCGCTTTCTGCGGATTTCTCGTTCTTTCATACGCGTTAGTTGTATAATAGTATACTTTATAAATACCCTTCTGAGACAGATAATAGTCCACCATCTGATTGATCGCATTCCTCAAAGGCGTTGCCATACTATTATTTCTTCCAGTATTTGCCGCATAAACCTGTCCCTTTATATTAGTAATGGCGGCAATAAGCCCCCGCACTTCATCATTTTGCGCGCTGATGCCGGAATCCTTTAACAGATTGCCGCTTCCGTTCACATGGGACGCAAAAAGATTCGCCCGTTCAAGCTCCTTCCCCGTAAGCGCCGTTTTTCCCTCAGCGTTATCTGCATTTCCTCCTGAAATTTTTCCTCTCTGGCTCATCTGCAGCTCTTCCGATTTTCGCTGGGCGTCAAAGTTCTGATTCATCTGAATACTTCTTCCATCCGCCAGTTTATAAATCCTGCCCTCTTCTATTCCCGATGCTGTCTGCACATAGGCGCTGCCGCGCGCCGCGCTCCTGCCGGCTGCCTGCTGGCCCGAAGATTCCGGAGCAAAATACCGAAAGCTCTGAGCAGACGCCTTATTCCCCTGTGCATAAAATCTGGAAGCCGCCCTGCCGGAAATAGATTCTCCTGTCGTCTGCCTATATACGCTGGCTTTAATAAGATTCAAGGTGTCTGTCTGCCCTGTCTTCTCCAGAAGCTGCTTTAAATCCTTCAAATCCACTTCCAGCAGAAGGTTCAGTTTCTCCGCTAGGACTGCATTCAGCCGCTCCATCTGAGCCGCCTGCTCTTCACCCAAGGTATGGGTTAAAATTGCTTCCAAAAGTTCCAGATACAGCTTGGATAGCTCCTCAAGCTGAGCTGACAAATCCTGTTCTTTCACCGGCATCCACTGCTGAAATGCCTCCCACAGCTCTTTCATCATCTCCAGCGTCCACCTAATATCCACATTCTCCGGAAGCTTTCCTTCAATTCCAAACCATTTACTCTGCTTAGACAGCTCCGACGTATCCTTCTTATCCTCCTGCCGTTCCTTCTCCGCATCCTTTTTTGCTTCCCGTTCCGTACGTTCCATTTCCAGCTCCTGACGCGCCTTGGCCGCCTGCCTAGCCGCCTCTGTAATCAATACCTGTCCGGCTTCTAACTGTGCGCCCTTTTTTGCAATTCTTGCATCCATTACAGATGCCGCCGCTGACGGCTGCATAGAACCAGAATTTCCTCCCGCCTGTTTTACTTGCGCCATATCCTTCGCCTCAATTTCTCTAATATCTTTACCTATAAACTATATCCTATTTCGTAATGAAAGAAAAGGGCTGATGAACAATCACCAGCCCGTTATACTTATGTAATAGATAACTTCTGTCTAGAATGAGAATGTCATTGCTTTCAGAACCGCCTTTTCCTCTTCATCCAGCTTGTTCTGCAGCTTAAGGCCCTCTACCATGTCAATATCCTTAAGTCCGCCGTCCTGACGTACAATAACCCGATTGGTCTTGCCTTCCGCCAGAGTCTGAACCGCCGCATATCCCATGCGTGTAGCTGTTACACGGTCTCTTGCAGACGGCGCGCCGCCTCTCTGCAGATGCCCCAATACAGTAACTCTTGGATCTAAGCCAAGTTCAGAACGAATCATTTCTGCAACCTGATCGCCTGCTGAACCGTTTCCAACCTCATCATTGTCCAGACTGCCGTCAGATTTACGTTTTGCACCCTCTGCAACAATTACCATAAAATGAGTGCGTCCGGCAAGACGCGCATTCCGGATCTTCTCAGCTACATGAGCTTCAAAATCCCAAGGCTCCTCCGGAATCAAAACTGCTGTTGCTCCTGTAGCAATACCTACATACAACGCAAGATTGCCTGCCCGGTGTCCCATAACCTCGATAACAGAACATCTCTCATGAGACTGCATTGTGTCGCGGATTTTATCAATTGCCTCAATCGCCGTATTTGCTGCCGTATCATATCCAATACTATAATGGCTGCATCCGATATCATTGTCAATCGTTCCCGGTATTCCTACTACTGAAATAGGAAATTCATTAGAAAGCGCTAATGCACCGCTGAAGGTACCGTCGCCGCCGATCGTCACCAGCCCGTCCAAGCCAAATAAACGGCAGTTATTGTATGCCTTCTGGCGTCCTTCCTTTGTGCGGAATTCCTGGCTGCGGGCCGTATACAATATCGTACCGCCCTTGTTGATAATGCGAGCTACATCGCCGGCCGTCATACGAAACATATCGCCGTTAATCAGTCCGTGCCATCCGCGCCTGATTCCAACCACCTCAATGCCCATAAAAAGCGCTGTACGCACAACCGCGCGGACCGCTGCATTCATGCCGGGAGCATCGCCGCCGGAGGTCAGAACTCCAATTCGTCTTACTGCATTCTTCTTTTCATTTTCCATAGTAACACCTCGTTTCCAGTTTCTCATGTACCTACGCTGACTAAAATACATTCACAAATATTTTAGCAATCCAAAAAAGATATGTCTATGGTAATATTGATAAAAAGTTATTAAAGTTTTCGTGCATATCGCCCTATAAATACAGTTCGTCTCTCCTACAAGCTTCTTGAAATCTCTTCTGCTTCTTTTACTGCTTCAAATACCGCGCTCCGAAATCCCATCTGCTCTAACACGCGCACGCCGCCAATCGTCGTTCCCGCCGGCGAGCATACCATATCTTTCAATTCTCCCGGGTGTTTTCCGGTCTCCATTACCATCTTAGCGCTTCCAAGCACAGCCTGCGCGGCAAATTTATATGCCTGTGTCCTTGGCATTCCGCAGCATACGGCTGAGTCTGCCATAGCCTCAATAAACATAAAGACAAAAGCAGGCGAGCTTCCGCTTACCGCTGTAACTGTATCCATCAGCCTTTCCGAAACAATCTCCACACAGCTAAAACTTTCCAGAATCCCCTTTACCTTAACCAAGTCGCCATCAGAAATCAATTCATTCGGGCAGGCCGCCGTCATACCTTCCCCCACCAGAGCCGGTGTGTTTGGCATACAGCGTACAAGCTTTACATCTTTGCCGAACCGGTCTCTTAACCACGCAAGCGTTTTCCCCGGCGCAATCGTAATAATAATCTGCTCGGGCCCGACCTCTTCCTTAATCCCGTAAATTACATCTTCATAGAACTGCGGCTTTACAGATAAAAATATTACGTCTGCTTTCCGAACCACCTCTTTATTATCGGCTGTTGCCTGAATTTTAAATTGAGCCTTGGCCTTTTCTCTTCCCGGTGCATAGATATCAGCTCCAATGATATCTTTTGGAGTGACGATCCCCTTCTTAATAACTCCTCCCATAATTGCCGATGCCATATTGCCTGTTCCGATAAATCCCAGCTTCATTGCTCTCCTCCCAACCCCTTTTATTCATTTCCCGTTTTATGTACAATCTTGTTTTCTTAGACCTTAGCACCTCTCATTTAAAATGTCAACGCTCTTCACTTCATTTGCATGGCATTATCCTTTTGATTGATCACAGGCAGTTTCCGACGAAAAAAGCGCTTCCCTGCCTCCCGGCAGAAAGCGCTTTTTTCTATAAACATTTTAAGAAGGAATTTGAAAAACTCTAAATTATTTTTTCTTCGGAGGCTGGTGGATGCAAAGCCCCAGACAATCTGCGCAAGCCTCTGCAAATGCCTCTGAATAGCTTGGATGAGCGTGAATAATTGATTCCGCCACCTCGTTTACCGTAATCTCCATCTGCATCAAAGCCGCGGGCTCCGCGATCATCTCAGATGCGACGCCGCCTACCATATGGACTCCTAAGATCTGCCCATATTTGTTATCGGCGATTACCTTGATAAATCCTGCCTTTTCACCGGATGCTACGCTTCTTCCGTTAGCCGCCATATTAAAACGTCCTACCCGGATGCCTTCCGGATGAAGCTCTCTTGCCTTCGCCTCGGTAAGTCCCACAGAAGCCGCTTCCGGCGACAGATACAGACAGCTTGGAACATAGCGCAGGTCACATTTTACTGCGCTGCCCTTTACCGCGTTCTCGGCAGCCGTCTCGCCCATCTTGAATGCAGAGTGGGCCAGCATGATCCGGCCGTTGATGTCTCCGCACGCGTAAATGTTATCGACGTTTGTCTTCATGGTATCGTCTACCATGATCTTACCGCGCTCTGTCTTAATCTGGTCTGCCAGCTTGCCAAGGCATCCAAGATCCGCCGCCCTTCCAATGGAAAGAAGCACTTTATCACACTCAAATTCGCCGTTATCCGTAACAATTACCGGATGTCCCGCGTTATCTTTAATCTCCAATACCTTGCGTCCGCAGTTTACGCTTGCGCCGGATTTCTTTAAGGTCTTGTCAACCTCTGCAGAAATATCCTGATCCAGCATGGATACTACCCGGTCCATCGCCTCTACGATCGTAACCTTGCTGCCAAACGCGCTGAATGCGGATGCCAGCTCACATCCGATTACGCCGCCGCCGATGATGCCAAGCCGCTCTGGAACTGCTTCCATATCCAGAATCTCATCGCTGGTCATAACATCCTTGTGGTCTACTCCCGGAATCGGAATGCGGATCGCCTTAGAACCGCCGCACAGGATAATCTTGTCCGCCTGATAGGTCTTTCCGCCACAGGCTACCGTAGCAGCGGACTCAAGAGCAGCCTCCCCATTTACCAGAGTTACGCCGTTGCTCTTTAACAGGCCGGCCACGCCGCCGGTCAGTGTCTTTACTACGTTGTTCTTATACGCAACCACTTTCGGCATATCAACGCTGTGCTCGGCATTTACCACAATGCCTCTGGAAGCAGCCGCTTCAATATGATGAATGTATTCTGCTGTCTTAAGGTAAGTCTTCGTTGGGATGCAGCCTCTGTTCAGGCAGGTTCCTCCCACCGTATCTTTCTCAAAGATTACAACCTTTCCGCCAAGCTGTGCGGCGCGGATTGCCGCCACATATCCCGCCGGGCCTCCGCCGATTACTGCAACGTCGTATCCGTCTTTCCTCTCGGCCTTTACTGCCGAAGCTTCTGCTGCTTTCGGCGCCTCTGCTACCTTCGGCGCTTCAGATACCGCTGCCGGCGCGCCCGCCTCCGGAACTTTCTCGCCTGGCTCTCCGATATATCCCACTGCCGTCAATACCGGAACCACTGCGCCGTCCTCATAGAGCTTTGCAAGGAGCACGCCCGCCTCCGGAGATTCGGTCTCCATCGTGATCTTGTCCGTCTCGATCTCCATAAACGGCTCGTCTTTTTCAATCTTGTCGCCAACATTTTTCAGCCACTTTACGATGGTACCTTCCTCCATGTCCATACCATTCTTCGGCATATACAATTCTGTTGCCATGTTAATCCTCCATATATTCTGCTATTACAATATTTGCCCCCGATTGCTCCTCACTCCGCGCTCCCGCAATCCTAAGGCGTCATATCAATATACTAACCGGGTTCTCCAACAAATTCTTCAGGTAAGATTCAAACTCACATACTTCGGTACCGTTTAGGATTCTGTGGTCGAAAGTTACGCAGATCATCATCTTCTTACGTACGACTACTTCCCCGTCAGCTAAAGCCAGCTCGTCTTCCGTGCCGCATACGCCCACAATGGACGCCTCCGGCTGGTTAATGATCGGGGTAAAGCTGTGTGTTCCGTACATACCGATATTGGAAATGGTAATACGGCCGTCGCCCATCTCATCCGGCATGAGCTTTCCTTCTCTTGCTTTCTTTGCCAGTTCTTTCGCCTTCTTAGAAACCTCTACAAGACTCTTCTTATCGACATCCTTAATTACCGGAACGACAAGTCCGTCGTCGATGCCTACCGCCATGCCGACATTGATCTGGTTGTGTACCACGTACTCATTACCCTCTAAGGTCATACGGAACCGCTCAAACTCTGCCGCCGCCTTGCCCACTGCCTTGATAATGAGATCGTTGACAGATACCTTATCCGGTTTCTCCTTACCTTGATTGATCTTTGCCCTAAGTGCAAGCAGCTCTGTTACATCCACCTTAATATTTTGGGTAACATTCGGGATTTCCGTATGGCTCGCGCTCATTCTCTGCGCGATTACCTTACGCATGCCGGACAGCTTTCTGCGTTCAAGAACTTCCTCAATCTCTTTTACTGCAGCTTCAATCTCAGCCTTTTCCTCCGGCGTCAGATCGGCGCTTGTAATCTTGCCGCGGTAACCGCTTCCGGTTACGGTCTTTAAGTCAATGCCCATGTCTGCTGCCATAGCCCTTGCAAGCGGGGTAGCCTTCGGCTGTGCATGGATCGCATTCTCTACATCGATTGCACGGATCTCTCCGTGACGTCCGGAAGGCGTAACCTCCGTCAAATCAACTCCGTTATCAGAAGCGATCTTCTTCGCATATGGAGTTGCCGGAATCCCATTTCCGCCGGAAAGAACCTTAACCGGCGCCGTCTTCTTAGAAACTGCCGCAGCCTCCTTTTTTTCCTCTGCCGGAACCGCCGCTTCCGTATATTCCGGAACCTTCTCTCCGGGTTCTCCCACGTATCCAACTGCCGTAAGAACCGGGACAACTGCGCCGTCCTCATAGAGCTTTGCAAGTAACACGCCCGCTGCAGGGGACTCGGTTTCCATCGTGATTTTATCCGTCTCGATCTCCATAAAAGGCTCATCCTTCTCGATCGTATCGCCTACATTCTTCAGCCACTTTACGATGGTGCCTTCCTCCATGTCCATGCCGTTCTTCGGCATACAAATTGCTGTTGCCATCCCTATTCCTCCTTCGATTATAATACGTCTCTAACTGCAGCTTCAATCTTCGCCGGAGTAGGGAATGTCTCAGCCTCAAGTACCGGGTTAAATGGTACCGGGCAGTACAGCGCGCCGACTCTCTTGATTGGAGCGTCCAGATAGTAGAATGCTTCGCTGTCGGTAATTGTTGCCGCGATCTCACCGCCGAAACCGCCGAACTGAACCGCCTCATGTACGATTACGACCCTGTGGGTCTTCTTTGCCGTTGCAATGATCGCATCCTTATCCAGCGGAGAAAGCGTGCGCAGATCAACCACCTCTGCGTTAATTCCTTCTTCGGCAAGTTTCTCAGCAACCTGAAGGCTCATCTGCACCATTCTTCCGTAAGTGATAATGGATACGTCCGTACCCTCTCTCTTTACGTCGGCAACGCCAAGCGGAATGGTATAATCCTCATCCGGAATCATGCCTTTTTCCTTATATAATCTCTTCTGCTCTAAGAATACAACCGTGTTGTTATCACGGATAGAAGCTTTCAGTAATCCCTTTGCATCATATGGGGTAGACGGAACTACAACCTTAAGTCCCGGTACATGAAGATACATCTGCTCTAAGGATTGTGAATGCTGTGCAGCCGCGCCTGTACCGCCGCCGGAAGGAGTACGGATTACCATCGGCACGTTTACCTTTCCCGCGAACATGAAATGCATCTTTGCAGCCTGATTGATAATTTGGTCATAGCATACTGCCATAAAATCAGAGAACATCAGCTCTACGATGGGACGCATCCCTGTGATGGCAGAGCCCACGCCCGCTCCCATAAACGCCGTTTCGGAAATGGGGGTCTCGCGGATCCTTTCCGGCCCGAACTCTTCCAGCATCTTCTTGGAAACACCGAACGCACCGCAATATGCTCCAATGTCTTCGCCCATAAAATATACACTCTCATCGCGGCGCATCTCCTCGACCATAGCCTCACGAACCGCGTCTCTATAAGTAATCTGTCTCATTTCACTCATCTTATTTCCCTCCTAATTACTCTGCGTATACATCAGCTTCTAAGTCTGCTACCTCTGGCTGCGGCTGAGCCTTCGCGTACTCGATTGCGTCTGCGATTGCCTGATCTGCACTTGCCTGCATCGCGTCAATTTCCTCGCCTGTGAAAATGCCGTTTTCGGTCAGGAACTGGCGGAAACGGATGATTGGGTTCCTGTCTGCCCAGTACTTGATCTCTTCCTTGGTACGATACAGATTACCGTCGCTCTTAGAGTGACCGGAGGTCCTGTAGGTATGCTCAACTACCAGCACCGGTCCGTTGCCTGCTACTACATACTCCCGCGCTTCCTTTACCGTCTCATATACTGCCAGCACGTCGTTGCCGTCGCACTCATACGCCTTAAAGCCAAATGCCGCGGCTCTCTGCTTTAAATCTTTATTCTTTACGACTCTGTCTAGAGGTGTCGACATGCCGTAGGTATTATTTGTAAGAATGAACATTACCGGGAGATCCCATGCTGCCGCAAGGTTCATAGACTCTAAGATCGCGCCTTCATTGGAAGCTCCATCGCCAAAGAACGCCGCGCACACACGGTTTGGAATCTTCTTCATCTTGATGGTAAGCGCTGCGCCGCAGGCGATTGGCCCATTAGCTCCAACGATACCATTTGCCCCAAGGATACCGTTATCAAAATCACAGATATGCATAGATCCGCCCTTACCATGATTTGTACCGGTTGCCCGAGCTAAAATCTCCGCCATCATAGAGTTTAAGTCTACGCCCTTGCCAAGCGCCTGTCCATGTCCGCGGTGGGTAGCCAGCATATAGTCCTCTTTTGTCAGGGCTGCCGTCGTGCCTACGCCCGTTGCTTCTTCACCGATACTAAGATGCATGGTTCCATGAACAAGTCCCTGCCCAAATAGCCAGAAGGCCTGTTCTTCAAACTTATTGACAGTCATCATGCGGACCATCAGCTCTTGAAGAAATTCTTTGTTTTCCAATAAACTCTTGTCTTTGATTTCTCCCATGATAATTCCTCCTAATTGATATGTTTACAATTGTATACTTGCTTTTCTATTGCAAATTCCCTATGCCCATAATATAGCACCGGGTATATCATCTGTCAATAGATTTTGTACAAAAATATATTTTTTAAACGCTCCTTAGCAGGGTTGCGCGCATGGTAATTAGCTGCTGCGAAGAAATACTTTACACAAAATTTACTTGTTGCTATAATGAGGATATCTTGTAAACTATGTTTTTATCGAAGAAGGATTATTATGCCAAACAAGCCCGAACTCATTAAAGCCGCTATTGAAGATTTCGCAATACTGAAGGTTGCGGGCGTTAATCCGACAAATATCAAAGAAATAAAAGAATGATCATATAAGCGTACGGGGTTATAGAAGGAGACGGTCATGTCAATATCACAGGAACACAGGTATTATCTGAAATTAAAGGCGTTATATTATTTATATGAACAGGGTTATACCCAGACAGAGATTGCCAAGCGGCTTAATATTTCCCGTGTTACCCTTGGACGGCTTTTGGATGAAGCGAAAGCCGAAGGCATGATCAAATTCGAGATTGTGGATATCCGGGGCGCTATGAAGACGCTTCAGTTAGAAGAACGCCTGCGCCAGCAGTTTGGGCTGGAGGATATCAAGCTGGTAGATTGTCCGAATGCGAAGGATGACAGTGTTACGAAACGGATTGCCTCTGAGGCCGCCGTTTATTTTGAGCAGCTTATCCACAGCAATATGAAAATTGGGCTCACCTGGGGCCGGACCCTGAACAGCATGATCGAATGCCTGACGCCCGACAAAACTATCAAAGACCTGCTGGTCTATACTTTGGTCGGCGGCTCTTCCCAAAGCGTAGACTTTCAGCCGAATATTTTAGCACAGCATATTATTGACAAATATAATGGGCGGGCAAATATCCTAACCGCTCCCTTTATGTGCCAGAGCCAGGAATTGTGTACTGCAATTAAACGGGAGCCGACTATTTCCTCTATTCTTTTAGAGTCCCACGATCTGGACGCAACGTTGGTAGGAATTGGAGAAGCGCCACTAAGAGACGCAGACCATTTGTCCGACTATCCATTTGACACGGCGATGATCAATGAACTGGTGGACGCGCAGGCAGCGGGGGATATCTGCGGTAATTTCTTTGATATTCATGGAAATTTATGCGATACAACACTAAAAAACCGTATCGTATCCATTGATATCCGGGATTTGCCCAATCACAAGCGCGTAATCGGAATCGGCGGCGGCGAAAAAAAAGTACGCTCTATCCTAGGCGCACTGAACGGGCATTATCTGCATGTACTGATTACAGACGTACAAACTGCCGAAAAAGTATTGAAACTGGCATAATCCTTGCGGAACTTTTTATATTGATAACGCTGAAAGGAGTCGTCATTCGCTGTTTTATGGCGGGCGGCTGTCTGCCGCCCATCACTCTTATGAAGAATAAATCAACAAAATCACAAATATCAAAAACAGTGCGTTCCTGTCTGTAAAATGACGTCCCTTTCTATAACTCCGTCTTCCTAAGCCATGATTCGACGTCGCGGAACATCTCTTCCTTCTGCACATCGTCGGAATGGAGTTCCCCGATTTTCTCTCCTATCCTCTTATTATTATAACGGATTCCCTTCAATACCTTCGGAAGCTCCTGAATTACTTCCGGTTTCAGAGAATCGGAATAAACCTCCGCGTCTGTGATCAGGCCGCTGTCCACCTGAAACTGGATATCCACCTGTCCCCAGCAAAACCGCTCGGATACCTCATACTGAAATTCAAATTTTCTCCCATATACCCAGTCCCATGAAGCGTATTTTTCATACAATTCCTGAACTGCCTGTCTATCCAGCTCCTCCTCCCTGATGATGCGGCTCTCATGCCCATACGCCTCCTCAAAGGTCTCTCTCAGGGCTTTTTTCAATTGCTCTATCGTAAGCCCGGGATTGTAGTCAATGAGATTAGCCACTCTTGAACGCACAGACTTAATTCCCTTGGATTCCAGCTTTTTCTTGGATACATTCAGATATTTATTCAGCTCGCCCAGCTTCACATTCACCATAATCGTCCCATGATGGTAACAGCTTCCCTTATGCTCATGGAATGCGTTTCCGGAAAACTTCTGCCCGTCCACCAAAATATCATTCCGCCCGGAAGCCTCCGCATGGATTCCCAGCTTCTGCACAGCTTTCAAAATAACCCCTAGCTGCCTTTTCAGGTCATAATTCTCCTTTCTGACCAGAAATGTAAAGTTCAAATTCCCCAAATCATGGAACACTGCGCCGCCGCCGGAAATCCGCCTTGCGATCACCCCGCCGTCTTCCTCGATCCTGCTGATCTGGCACTCCTTCCATGCATTCTGGTTTTTGCCGATTACGATCGTATTCTGATTCTGCCACAGATACAGGATTACCTCGTCTGCCTCACATCTGGAAAACAGATATTCTTCTATCGCCAGATTCTTGTGCGGATTTACTCCTGTGCTCTCGATATATGCTGTCTTATTAATCATGTCAGTCTCCTTTTTCTCTTCTTTTCCATCGCCGATTTCCCCGGCCGCAAAATCAATCCCCTTCCGGCTGGCTTTAAACTTCATCCTGCATAACTATTCTTCCGGCTGGCTTTAAACCCAATATTTATCACTTTTGTTCCGGCTGATAGCTGTCCATAAAACTACTTACCAGCGCTTCACAGCTTCTCATCGCCAGTATCGTCTTCTCAAATAATTCACTCAATTCCCAGCCAAGACGCTCTGCCCCGTCTGAGATCACTTCCCTTGAACACCCGGCTGCAAACCGCTTATCCTTAAACTTCTTCTTCAGGCTCTTGACTTCCATATCCATTACGCTTTTAGAGGGCCTCATCAGCGCTGCAGACCAGATAAGACCGGTCAGCTCGTCCGCGGCAAATAACACCTTTTCCATTTCATGCTTTGGCTCCAAGTCGCTGCAGATACCATATCCATGGGAACATATACTATAAATCATATCCTCGCCCACGCCTCCCTCTTTCAAAAGCTCCGGCGCTTTCTTACAGTGCTCCTCCGGATACAGCTCAAAATCAATATCATGAAGCAGTCCTGTAATTCCCCAGTATTCCTCTTCATCACCATATCCAAGCTCCTTCGCATACCACCGCATAACGCCCTCCACCGTCAGCGCATGCTGGATGTGGAACGGCTCCTTATTGTATTTCCTAAGAAGCGCAAAAGCTTCCTCTCTGGTCAACTTACTCGCCATCATGTTTAAACTCCTCCTTTATATTCAGTCCTCAGCAGAACCTCCGCTATTTAACATTCCTGATTTACATTAATGCGGTCAATCATGACATTCAGAATCTCTGTATCTGTAGAACGCATACCTACGCGCCCGATATATCCCATGCTCTTGATCGTCTCTTCAATGTCTCCTTTAATTATCCCCTCCCCGGGCAGGAAGCTCTTATTCTGCAGGCTCAGATGAAATGCTATCAGCGCCGCGTCCACAGAGGACGCGATCTTTGCCGCACATGACGGCTTTGCGCCGTCGCATACAATGCCGCCCACATTTCCAAGCGTATTGATGATCGTCAGGCACACCTGCTCATAACTGCCGCCATACATATATGTAATTCCGGCCCCCGCTCCGCATGCCGCGCTTACCGCCCCGCAGTAAGCAGACAGGCTTCCGATATAATGCTTCTGATGGATCGCAATCAAATTGCTGACCACCAGCGCGCGATACATCTTCTCTCTGGAAACCTCCCATTCTTCCGCATAAACAATCACCGGCAAGGATACCGTCATCCCCTGATTGCCGCTTCCGGAATTAATCACTACCGGCAGAGAACATCCGCCCATACGTGCGTCGCTTCCCGCCGCCGCTCTGGCGCAGGCGCGCGTAGCGGCTGATTTACCCCATACATGCATCAACGTCTTGCCAATCTGAGCTCCGTAATTATTATCCAGCCCCTCCTGCGCAATAGCCGAATTGAGCTCCACCTGCCGGGTAATAACCTCGTCAATATCCTCCATCTTTACCCGATCTGCAAAGTCCAAAATATCTCTCACTGTAAGTCCTGACTTATCCGCTCCCGCTTCCTTCGACTCCGCCTCCACTGAACGCCCCAGAATCACCTCGCCGTTTTTCACGATCCTGACAACATTCGTGTGATGGCTGACAATCGTAACCTCCGCAAACCGCTCTCCTTTGATTACCCGGGCGGTTATATAGAGATTCTCTACACCGTCAATTAAATTGCAGGTGCAGATTTTCCGGACCGCCAGCTCCTTCGCCCTCTTAATATGCTCTGGCGTAATCTCCTCTAATACCTCCAGCTCCTTCGCCGCGTCGCCTCCTACAGCTCCTAGGATTGCCGCCGCTTCAATCCCCTTCATCCCGTCTGAATTAGGAACCGTAACTCCCTTCACATTCTTGATAATGTTACCGCTGCAATCCATCTCAATCCGATCCGGAAATTCCCCAAGCACCTCTGCAGCCTTTGCCGCTGAAAATGCAATGGCAATGGGCTCCGTACACCCCAGCGCCGGAACCAGCTCATGCTTTAAAATATTCACATAGTTATCATATAAGCTTTGATCCATTTCCCATCCCGCCCTTTCCTCTTAATCGTATTCACTTATTCATAGCTTTTCTATCCATCCGCCCTCCGGCAGTATTTAACAAACATATGGCGGCTAAAACAAACCGAATAATTTATCGTTAAACCCATTGTAAACCGTATCGTAATCCACATACCGAAGGCCCCTGTTCTTAAGCCCTTTGCGGCAGGCTGCCAATACTCCGTCGGCAATGACAGTCCCTGTTTCTCCCTGTTTCAAAATTGCGGGAAATACATAGTACACCATGAACAGGCTGACCTCCGATCTGGTTCTGGAATCCAATACTCCGCGCTTATTCCCGCAGCTCTCTAAGACGGCCTGCATAACGCGCCCGCCAATCTCCTCTGCCGCGCTTTTCTTGTCTTCGGCCTGTTCCACATAATCCCTCATTTCTGAAAAATAGTGTCCGTATTCCTGCGCAAATTCCTTTGAGAGAGACTCATAAGCGTTCTTTTTTAGAGAGGTCATCATCCTGCCCCTGTTCTCAAAAATCATTTCCATTCCTTGAAGCATCCCATCCCTCCATTTCTAACTGCATCCCACATTTTCTAAATATAAATTCTCTGGATTCTCCTATCGGCACTAAACCATCTGCGGCCAGTAACAGTATAGCATATTTCTACGACAGTGGATAGTTACAGATTCATTGACCCGTCCAGTCTTTCATAATGCCGTAACAAAAACCGTGATCTGTTTTACAATGTTCCCTTGCAAATCGCCAGAAGATATTCAGAAATTACACGACCATACACACAAAAAACATGACAGTTGACTGATATATGGAGATTTGATAAAATAATCCATAGAAATATGTTTAGAAGTCCCCAACATTGTTAAAGCTTCAAAAGAGATATTTCAAATTATAAAAAGCGAGGAATTGAAGATGGAACAGAAATTTTACATTTGTGAACATTGCGGGAATATTACAACCATTGTCAAAGACGCCGGCGTACCGATTATGTGCTGCGGACAAAAAATGAAAGAACTGATTCCATGTACAACAGATGCCGCTGTAGAAAAGCATGTCCCTTCGTATAAGGTAGAAGGTAATCTAGTAACCGTTTCCGTAGGTTCTACAGAACATCCCATGCTTCCGGCACATTACATTGAATGGGTATCTTTGCAGACAAAACAAGGAAATCAGCGCAAGGCGTTAAAGCCCGGAGATAAGCCTGTAGTAACTTTCGCCCTTTGCGATGGAGACGAAGTTGAAGCAGTATATGCATACTGCAATCTGCATAGTCTCTGGAAAGCGTAGAAATACTGGAATCACAATTCTGCACCCTATAAAATAACAAAAATAAAAATGCAGGTATTCCTGAAAATTTCTTTTTTCATCCAGATTTTCGGGAATATCCTGAAATAAAGGAGGATACTAACTATGAAATATGTATGTGATGTCTGCGGCTGGGAATATGATGAAGAACAAGGTTACCCGGAAGGCGGTATTGAACCCGGAACAAAATGGGAAGATATACCGGAAGATTTTGTATGCCCGCTGTGCATGGTAGGAAAGGATCAGTTTTCAGAGGCATAAAACAAATTACATACCTGACAGTCAAAAAGTACCGGAAACGCTGTATTTACAGACATCCGGTACTTTTTATTCACTGCGCCGAGTACGGATAAATCCGAACCCTCAACCTCCGCCAGCGTGATAGTCTTGGAACCGTCCTTATAGTTGAAAGCAAGGATTATCTTGTCTTCATAAAGATACATTGCATTTACAAAGCTGTCAATACCTTTTCAGAAAGCTCCGCAGAATAGTATTCCGCATACCCCTCCAACATGGTTTCCAGAATAATTCCCTTGCTGCCCTCGGAGATATTTTCCCTTGCGAAAACGAGGTTGCCGCCGGGGAGGGCAAGCACATTTGAAGCGGCAGGAAAACAGGGCTGTTTTCATCAGCAGACAGGACATATATAGAAGCCATCGTTCCTTATCCGTTGTTTCGATTTGTGGATGCCCTCTCCCCAAAATGAAAATAGGCGGGATAGCCATCAAACGCCTTCCCGCCTTATCACTTTTACCGTTTCAAATAATCCGACTCATCAATCGTTTTCAAAATAACATTCACATCATCATAACGAGAGGAGTCTGATTGAGAGCCTAAACTGCATATCAAAAATTCTTTCCCGTGCTGTTGGTAAAGCACAATCAAGTTATAATCATCAGACAGAGAGCCTGTCTTAACTCCGCATACATTTTCGTTGTAATATTCAGATGTGGGATCAAGGAAAGTGTTTGTATTCTGCCACATTTGCGTACTGCCATCAGGCAATGTTACCGTATAAGTGTTTTTAGACACAGTTTCTCTAAACCACGAATATTCCAATAGCCGATATACCACGGCTTTCAAATCTAAAGTAGTCGTAAGCGCCTCCATATCAAAACCATTCGGATCGTATAGAACTGTGTTCGAGTACCCCTGCTGTTGCAAATACAAGTTTAAGTTTTCCATAAAAATTCCGACACGCTCTTGGCTGTTTCCTGCCTGCGGCGAAAGTAACCCTCCACAATAATCCGCTACGACATAAGCAGCGTCATTCCCCGACGGCACTAACATTGCTGCAAATAGATTGTGTAAAAAGTATTCTTTTTCCTCGATGTGAGCAACAGACGAGCCGGGTTTTGTAAGCGAAATAGCTTCATAGTCTGCAATAACGATACTGTCAAGGTCTGCCAAGGTTGCTGCATATTCTATGACAAATAGTTTGGCTAAGCTCGCCGGCACTTGCGACTCGTTCTCTTTTTTTGAAACAAATATTTCGTCATCAGAACAGGCCGCCAAAATCAGCGATTTCGCATTATAGGAATCAGGGAATTTTTCTTTATAGAAAAAGCCATTGATTTTATTCTTGACCTCTCTGAAATTTTCCGGTTGCATTACCCACGGTACAAAAAGCGCTCCAGCGCCTATACAAAATACAAGCAGAAATAAAAGTATTTCAAACCGCTTCTTCTTACGGCGTTTTCTCTGCATATGCACACTCACCTCCCAGCCATCAAAAATCTGCTTAGTATCTTAATCTGCGTAATTTGCTCGAATATATTCCGTAAATCCAGACGGATCGCCCAATTTGGCTTTATCAATATTGTTGCGAAGATAGTTGCGTGTGGCGTCATCACAACGATCTGTTCCCATATAAGGCATATCAAATGCTTTTTCCAGTTCTTCTAAAGCTTTTGCCGCCCTCTCGGAGTCTGTATTGTAAGTATCGAGCCATTCTTTCATCCAAGTATATTCCCAAAGATTAGACGCTCTCGTGTCGCCATATCCCACTTGAAAAGACGCCCCCGTATCTTCGCCTTCTAATGTATCAGGCAGCGTAATGCCCTCCGGCCAATTCAAATTCTCAATGCTCGTCAGGTATTCCTTCTCGATAGCCGCAAAGTCTGTAAAGCCTCGTGCGTTTGTGTCGGAGTCCGAAGAAGAGGAGCAGCCCGCCAACATAACTGCCAGCAAAGAAATCGCAACATAAAGTAACAGTTTAGAAAGCATTTCAAATTTAGAGAGTGTTTGTTTCATTTTTTATTTCCTCCTTGAATTGAGTTTCATTATCTAAGCGCCAGTGCAGGCTCTAATTTTGCCGCTTTCAGCGCTGGCAATAATCCGCCGAGCAGCGCTGTAAGCACAGACACCGTAACCGCAGCAACGGCAGCGCTGATTGGATAACCCGGTGTTCCTACCGGGGAATCCACAGGAAGCAGCGAGCCGATACAATGCACCAAAATCAGCGATAGTAAAATGGCTGCAAAGCAGACAAAGATTGATAAAACCAACTGTGAACCTAAAACCAAAGCTACAATATTTGTTCGTGAAGTGCCTATTGCTCTGCGAATCAGTAATTCGTGGGTACGCTGTTCCAGTGAAGATAGTCCGATATTGATCTGCCCTAATACAGAAACAGACAGCAGTAAAAGCGAAGTAACCAAAAGCCCTAGCTGCAGTATGGATAGTACAGAATGATAGGTATCCCCAATGTCGCTCCGTCCAGCATTTTCCAAATGACCGCCGATGGTATCAGCCAAAATATCACTAAGGGCAGAATGTATCTGATCGGCGGTCAACCCTGTTGTGGGATGCCAATATACATTTACGCTTTGAACTTGCCACATTGCCGGGGCGAAATGCAGCATTGCTGCAGAATCCGCATAGACAGCAGGCAAATCTCTGCCATCATTTACTACCCCAACAACATTGAAGGGGGTTAATGCGAGTGTGCTTTTTACATTTCCCGCAGCATACGGCGAATCAATAAAATAATTTTGCGCTTCTTTGTTTACGACTATTTCAAGAGAGCCGCCTTTACTCGAAGGCTCTAACCATCTGCCTGATGACATTGGAAGATTATAGACTTGATCATAAGCCTTTGTGGTACACACCACATCAACAGACATCAGGTTTTTGTAAATATCATTCGGCAGCGCAGGCAGTAAAGTATCCATTGGTGCAAACTTGATATCTTCTTTCATAGAGAAAGTAACGGCAGCCGCATCATCAATAGATTCAAATGTCTGGAAGAATTTTTCCATTTTGTCCCTGTCGGGAAAATTGGATTCCGTTATGATGAATGAGTAAGCAGGTGACCAGCCATATACTTGTGCGTTTACAGAAATCAAATATTCCCGTCCAAGCGTACCCACTAATACAGATCCGATCATTGCTATAATGCCCACAAGCATTGAAACGCTTGTCAGAATACTTCTAAGCGGAGAAAGACGAAGGTCTTTAAGTATCATTTTCAGCATAAGTTATCCTCCCTCCATCCATCTCAAAGATCGTGTCACAAGTATCTGCAATATCAGGATCGTGTGTTACTAACAGCAGCATAATTCCGTTTTCTTTTACGACACTATGTAATAATTCCATAATCCGTGTTCCTGTTCTTTTATCCAATGCTCCCGTCGGCTCGTCACACAAAATGGCTTCCGGTGATACTGAGAGCGCCCGTGCGATCGCGACTCTTTGTTGTTCGCCGCCGGACAAATTGATGGGATATTCATCTCCCTTGTTTTCTAAACCCACACTTTTCAACAAGTCTGTAATCATCTCGTGCCGTTGCTTTTTCGTAAGCGCCTTTTTCGCATAGAGCAGGGGCAATTTGATGTGGTATAAAAAAAGTTGACAGCCCATTCTCAAGGATTTGAGATATAATCA
>CAJTYU010000002.1 GCA_910584095.1 uncultured Dorea sp.
AGGGAGCGAAAAAGGAAGGTATGTATTGAACTGTCCGCAAAAAATGACCGACTGAAGAAGGACGGGAGGGGACATTTCTACTTATAGAGAAAGCGAATAAGTGCGGCTGTTGATGGAGTTTATCAATTTAACTTTCCATTTTCCTTATGCTAAAATGTAATCAAATACAGCGATTTCTTTTTTGCAATAACCGGAGTACCGTGGGGCAGCTAAGATAACTGTATAATACATTTCGGGAGAGAGTTTTATGTCGTTTAAAAATCCGCAAAATACGAATGCTAAGACGGACAGGATTCAGCAGAGCCGTCTTACAAGGCAGCAGCTAAAGGAACTGGAGGAGAAGGAAAAGACGGCGTGGCAGAAGGCGTTAGACGGGGTGATTTTGATTCTGCCGCTGTTTTGCGGCGGCGCGGCCATTCTGGAATACTGGATGATTCCGAATGGCAGCCCTAATAAAAATCCTTATACCTATGTGGGATTTCTCGCGGTCCTAATTGGCCTGTACCTGCTGTATCTTCTGCTTTCTCTTTGGAAGAAATTCGCGGGGGATAAGAGCGTACTGGATAAGCTGCGCTACCGGGCGCCGTTATTTTCGGCGTTGTTTTTATTGTTTGCGGGCTATGACTATCTGACCCTTAAGACAGGGGTCTTAAGCCAGCCCTTTGTGCCCTGTCTGAATTATATTATTAATATTGCGTGGATTGACCGGGAGTATTTATTTGAGTGTACGCTGCATACGCTGCGGCTTTTGTTTCTGGGTTACTTTATCGGCGTTGGGCTTGGGCTGGTGACAGGCATCGCCTGCGGTTATTCGGAGAAGGTGCGTTACTGGATCAATCCCATCATCAAGTTTCTGGGGCCGATTCCTACCTCTACATGGATTCCGATTGTAATGGTGGTGGCTACTTCGCTGTTTAAGGGCGCTGTGTTCATCATTGCCCTCGGCTCATGGTTTGCGGTGACGGTCGCTTCTATGACTGGGATTTCCAATGTGGACAAGGATTTCTTCGACGCGGCCAGAACGCTGGGGGCCAGTTCGAGGCAGCTGGTATTCCGGGTGGCGATCCCCCATGCTATGCCGTCGATTCTTCAGGGCTGCACACAGGCGATGAGTTCCGCCTGTGTGGCGATCATGATCGCGGAGATGATGGGCGTTAAGGCAGGACTCGGCTGGTATATGAACTGGGCAAAATCCTGGGCGGCCTATGATAAGATGTTTGCCGCGCTGTTTGTGATCTGTTTTATATTTACTGTGGTTACAAAGGTTCTGGATTTGATTAAAAGGCGCGTATTAAGATGGCAGAATGGAGTAGTGAAATAGATGGCGGAGAAGAGAGTTGCTTTGGAGATGCATCATGTATCGAAAAGCTTTGCAAAGGTAGAAAATGATGAAGTAACGCATGCATTGAATGAAATCAACCTGCATGCAAGGAGCGGAGAATTTGTCAGTCTGGTAGGACCTTCCGGCTGCGGAAAGTCGACGATTCTTCGTCTGGTTGCCGGCTTGATTATGCCGACGACAGGGAAGGTGACCGTAGATGGGAAGGAGATTACGGAGCCCTCTCCGGAGCGGGGGATGATGTTTCAGAAATCTACGCTGTTTCCATGGCTGACGGTTGAGAAAAACATTGCGTTCAGCCTGAAGATGCAGGGGAAGCTGAAGGGAAACGAGGAGAAAGTGGAGCGTATGCTGCGGGTGATCGGTCTGGAGTCGTTTCGCAATGATTATCCTGGACAGCTTTCCGGCGGTATGGCTCAGAGAGTCGCGCTGATGCGTTCACTGATCAATGAGCCGGATATTTTGCTTTTGGATGAGCCGCTGGGCGCGCTGGATGCATTTACAAGGATGAATATGCAGGATGAGATCTTAAAGATTTGGCAGGAAAAGGGGCAGCTTGCTCTGATGGTGACCCACGATGTGGATGAGGCTGTCTATATGGGAACCCGCGTGATCGTTATGGATGCGAATCCGGGACGGGTGGTGGCGGATATCAAGGTGGACGAGGAGTATCCAAGGGACCGTTCTTCAAAAGCGTTCGTAGAATACCGGAACGAGATTTTAAACCGTCTGCATTTCGGAGGGCAGAAGTAGGGCCTGTTTGCCGTGCTCCGTATGATCAGAAGGAGTTTCGCAGGCCTTCTGATTTTTATGGATAAATATTTTAGTAGAAGGAGAACTATGTATTATGAAAGTGATGAAAGTGAAACGTCTTGCAGCAGCGGCCATGGCGGCGGCTATGTGCATATCGCTTGCCGCGTGCGGGACAACACCGGGGGAACCAGAGAGCAAGGAAGAGGAAACTTCCGGCAATGAGGATGCGGCAGCGGATATCGAGCGTCCGGAGGCCGTTTCTGAAGAAGACTGGGAGGCTATGAAGAAGGAGCCTGTTTTTGGAACGGAGATCAATTACCTGTTTAACGGCGGCGCCTGCGTATCTGCAAAATATATGGCGGAGGTACAGGGATACTATAAGGAATATGGCATCAACGCTACCTATCTGGAGGGCGACTCTGTGGTAACTACCGTGGGCACCGGCCAGTGTATGTGGGGAACCGACCACATCGCGACGATGCTTGTTCCGGTAACAAATGGAGTTGATATGACCTTTGTCTGCGGAGCGCATATTGGATGTAAGTCTATCTTTGTACCGGCTGACAGCGAGATTCAGACTGTGGAAGATTTAAAAGGCAAGACCATTGCAATCCATGACGGCCTTGGAAATTCGGACCAGAATATTACTTACCGCCTGTTAGACGAATACGGTATCGACCCGACAACAGAGGTGGAGTATCTTGACATTGCCGACAGCGCCGCTACGGTAGCCGCAATGGACAACGGAGAAGTGGACGCTTCTATTTTCTCGGATTACTTTGTGCTGGCTAACTATCCGGAGGATATGCGCATGATCTGTTCCATCACATACAGTCCGGAATTTCAGGATGAGCCATGCTGCGTAACCGCGATGAATAATGATTTTATTGAGAAGAATCCGGTACATGCGAAGTACGTTGTTATGGCAATCAAGCGCGCCGGAGAATTTAACCGTCTGCATTCCGAGGAAGCAGTTCAGGCGATGTTCGATACAGACAAGATGACGGGCGAAAAAGAGAATCAGATGATATTCTGGGATTCCCTTCATTTTGGATTGTCTGATGCATTTACAGAGAAGGCGCTCCGTGAAATCGCAGACGATTATATCCGTCTTGGAATCATTGAAGATAAGGACATGACAACAGATAAGGTAATGGAACTGGCGTGGACGCCGCTGTGTCCGGATGAGGAGATCGAGGGGCTTACCGTTGGCGATCCGGTAGAAGCAGAAGGCGCCGGAGTCGAGATAAAGCAGAATGAGAACCCGGTTATATCCGATACCTTTGGACTGGCAAAATAAGCCGGCTCCTTTATAACTGACGAAATATAAACAGCAGAGCATTAGAAAATCCATCAGGCGGAAGAGGTGTTGCGCCTGATGGATTTTTTATCGGATTAGGAAGTTATTTTCTTACATACTTCTATAGTTTCCGGCCAATAAATGATTGAAATATATTGTGTAATATAGTAGAATTTAAAGAAAAAAGAGGATATGTTTTATGCAAAATTTATAAAAATAAAGGAGGTAGATTTATGAATCAATGTTATGGATGCAGCACATGTAAGAGCGCGGACAAGCCTTTGGAGGAATTTATTGCGGGTCTTCCGATGGAGACGTCCCATCACAGGGTGGAGGGCCAGAGTACCAAGTGCGCGTTCGGACTGCAGGGCGTGTGCTGCAGGCTTTGCGCAAACGGGCCCTGCAGGATTACCCCGGAATCGCCGAGAGGGATCTGCGGCGCCAATGCGGATACCATTGTCACAAGAAACCTGCTCAGGGCGGTGGCTTCCGGTTCCGGCTGCTATATTCATGTGGTGGAGAATACGGCCCTGAACGTGAAGAATACGGCGAAGACCGGAGGGGAGCTTAAGGGGATCCATACGCTGAACCGATTAGCGGAGCTGTTCGGCATTGAAGAAGCGGACGACCATACGCGTGCGGAGGCTGTAGCGGACGCGGTGTTAAGAGATCTGTATCTGCCGGAGTATGAGAAGATGAAGCTGACAAAACGGCTGGCCTATGCGCCCCGGTATGAGAAGTGGAAAGAGCTGGGACTCCTTCCCGGCGGCGCGAAATCCGAGGTGTTCCACGGAGTCGTGAAGTGTTCCACCAACTTAAACTCCGATCCGGTGAATATGCTGCTGGACTGCTTAAAGCTTGGCATTTCCACAGGAATATACGGACTGGTACTTACGAACCTGCTGAACGATGTTGTGCTGGGCGAGCCGGAGATCCGCTTTGCGCCGGTAGGTTTAAGAGTGATTAACCCTGATTATATCAATATCATGATTACCGGACATCAGCATTCTATGTTTACATTCTTACAGAACAGGCTGACGGACGAGGATGTGAAGGAGAAGGCGAGGAAGGCGGGAGCGAAGGGGTTCAAGCTGGTGGGCTGTACCTGCGTGGGACAGGATCTGCAGCTTCGGGGAGCCCATTATACGGAAGTATTTGACGGCCATGCGGGGAATAATTACACCAGCGAGGCAATCCTTGCAACCGGCGGGATTGATGCGGTGATTTCCGAGTTTAATTGTACCCTTCCCGGCATTGAGCCGATCTGCGACGAGCTTCAGATCAAGCAGATCTGTATTGATAACGTAGCGAAGAAGGCGAACGCCGAGCT
Source organism: uncultured Dorea sp. (assembly GCA_910584095.1). Classification (GTDB taxonomy): domain Bacteria; phylum Bacillota; class Clostridia; order Lachnospirales; family Lachnospiraceae; genus Claveliimonas. Next base: position 4,723 of record CAJTYU010000002.1, read on the forward strand.
GAAGGAATTTGATTTTGAGAATCGGCCGTCAGTGACTGACGAGATTATTGACGAGATTGTGGAAGCTTACCGGGCGCGCCGGGGCCGTGTGCCAATGAATCTTTTGAAAGGGCACGGCTATGAGAATACGCTGACCGGTGTGAGCGAGGTGTCGCTTAAGAAATTTCTTGGCGGAAGCTGGCAGCCGCTGATCGACCTGATCGTGTCAGGGGATATCAAAGGTGTGGCAGGCGTGGTAGGCTGTTCGAATCTGACCGCCGGAGGACATGACGTGCTTACGGTAGATCTGGTGAAGGAATTGATCGCAAAGGATATCATCGTGCTGACTGCGGGCTGTTCTTCGGGAGGAATCGAGAACTGCGGCCTGATGACGCCGGAGGCGGCGAAGTACGCGGGTCCGAAGCTTCGGGCAGTCTGCGAGAAGCTTGGCATTCCGCCGGTACTGAATTTCGGCCCCTGCCTTGCAATCGGGCGTCTGGAGATTGTTGCCACGGAGCTTGCAGAGGCGCTTAAGGTGGATCTTCCGCAGCTTCCGCTGGTGCTTTCCGCAGCCCAGTGGCTGGAGGAACAGGCTTTGGCGGACGGCTGCTACGGACTGGCTCTCGGCCTGCCGCTTCATCTTGGCCTGCCGCCGTTTGTGACCGGAAGCAAGACGGCGGTTCAGGTATTGACAGAGGATATGAAGAAGCTGACCGGAGGACAGGTGATCATCAATGCCGACGCAAAAGAGTCCGCGGACATTCTGGAGGGAATCATACTGGAAAAACGTATGGGGCTGAAGATTTAGAAAGGAGCGGAGAATATGAGACGTATTATAGTAGAGTACGAAAAATGCGACGGCTGCAAAAACTGCTCCGCTGCCTGTATGCAGGCGCATCGGGAAATCGGCGGTACGATTTACGATTTGGATTTGACTGACCCGGGAAACGAGTCAAGGAACTATATTTTAAAGGATGAAAAAGGACGGTATAAGCCGCTGTTCTGCCGTCACTGCGATGAGCCGGAATGTGTGAAATCCTGTATGAGCGGCGCGCTCACGAAGGATCCGGAGAGCGGCCATGTATTTTACGATGAAACAAGATGCGGTTCCTGTTTTATGTGCGTGATGAACTGCCCCTTTGGCGTGTTAAAGCCTGACAGGATAACGAAAAGTAAGGTAATCAAATGTGATTTTTGTGTAAATGCGGGAGGTGAACCATCCTGTGTCGCTTCTTGTCCAAAGAAGGCGATTCACGTAGAGGAGGTGTAAAGGAATGAAATATGTGATTGTTGGCGTGGGAGTCGCGGGTATTGAGGCAGCGAGAGAGATCCGGAAAAAGGATGCGCAAGGGGAGATTCTTATGATTTCCGCGGATGCACAGATCCATTCCCGGTGCATGCTCCACAAGTTTATCGCGGGGGAGAGGGATGAGAAGGGCCTTGATTTTACAGAGCTGGATTTCTTCGAGAAATACCGGATCCAGTGGAAGAGCGGCGTCAGAGTAAAGGAGGTCTGTCCCGATGGAAAGGAGATCCTGCTGGACGACGGAGAGAGGATCACCTATGATAAGCTTCTTCTTGCAAACGGCGCGGACAGCTTCATCCCTCCGGTAGGGGATTTGCGGAAGGCTTCGAATGTGTACGGACTGCGGAACCTGACGGACGCCCAAGCAATCGTGAAAGAGGCGGAAGGCGCCAGAGATGTTTTGGTCATCGGCTCCGGTCTTGTGGGGCTGGACGCGGCTTACGGCCTTCTTGAGCGGGGAGGGAGGCTTACCGTTGTGGAGATGGCGGACCAGATCCTGCCGGTACAGCTAGACGCCCGCGGCGCGGCTGCTTATCAGGAGCTGTTCGAGAAGGCGGGCGTTCGTTTCGTCCTTGGCAGAAGAGCGTCGGAGGCGGTCTGTGAGGCAGACGGCAAAATCCACAAGGTAACGCTGGATAACGGAGAAGAGCTGGCCTGCGATCTGGTGATTGTCGCGGCCGGGGTTCGTCCTTCGCTGGCCTGTCTGGAAGGAAGCGGCATTGACTGTGAGCGCGGCGTTACGGTGGATTCCTGCATGAGGACCTCCAAAGAGGATATTTTCGCGGCGGGGGATATTACGGGCCGTTCCGGGATCTGGCCGAACGCGGCGGATCAGGGGAGGGTTGCCGGAAGGAATATGTGCGGCGCAAAAGCGGAATATACGGATACCTATGCGATGAAAAATACCATTAATTTCTTTGGCCTTGTGACGCTCTGTGTAGGAAGGATCCGGCCGGAGGAGGGCGACGATATCCGGGTTAAGGAAGACAGAACCCAGTATAAGCGCCTGATCTTAAAGGACGGAAAGATAGAGGGGGTACTGCTTCAGGGAGATATCGCCCATGCGGGTACATGGCAGTACCTGATCAAGAACCGGATCGACGTGAGCGGGATTGAAAAGGATATTTTCAGCGTGAGCTATGCGGATTTCTATTTCACAGGCGAGAAAGGCGAGTATGTCTGGGTATAGGGATTCCAAGCGGCGTACGACAGGAAAAGCGCAGATAACATACGTAAAGAGGAGATAAGAAAAATGGCAGAATTTATGTCGATAGCAAAAGGATGGTCTGTTGGGGCGATTGTGTTCCGTATGGTGTCTGCATTTCTGATGGGAACCATCATTGGCGTGGAGAGAGGGATTAAACGCCGGGGCGCGGGAGTGAAGACCCATGTGCTGGTGTGCCTTGGCGCCGCGCTGGTGATGATGACCGGAGAATATATCTATTTGAATTTTGACGGTCATACGGATATTGCCCGGATCGGCGCGCAGGTAATCAGCGGAGTCGGTTTCCTTGGCGTCGGCACAATTATTGTTACCGGAAAGAACCAAGTCCGGGGACTTACTACCGCGGCGGGGCTGTGGGCCTGCGCCTGTCTGGGACTTGCGGTAGGAATTGGTTTTGTAGAAGGCGCGTTTATCACGCTGATTCTCGTGATGGTAACGTTAAAGTTCCTGATGAAGGTGGATGTCTGGACCCATATGTATGCCAGAATTTTTGATCTGTATGTGGAGTTTTCTTCCATAGAGAACGTGTCGGAGGTTCGGGAAAATCTGCAGAAAATGGATATGAAGGTCTGCAGCTTTGTGGTGACCAAGAGCAGGATCAAAGGCGAAGGCCCTCACGCCATTGTCTGTATTGAGGTGAAGAACCGGAAAAAGCGGATGGAGATTATTGACGAAATCCGAAGGATGGAAGGCGTGGAATTTTTGGAAGAGCTGCAGTAGATGTGCCTTTGCGGTTTACGCTTAATAGAATGTAAAAAGACGAAAGAATCTTCCTTGGAATGATGCGTTAAGATACGCAGGGGTCCAAGGAAGATTTTAATAGTTATGGGCGCTGTCCCATGCCGCCCTCCAGCGTAATGGTTTCGCCGCTCATATATTTGAAATCGGGCGAAGCAAGCTGCACGCAGACACGGCCGATTTCCTTTTCCGTATCGCCATAATGGCCGATTGGAGGCATCTTCACGTTTTGTTTAAAGGCTTCCGGGTAGGTTTTCTCAAAATTTTCAAGCTGTGCGGTCCAAGCCAGAGGACAGATAATATTTACATTGATGTTGTCTTTTCCCCATTCGGTAGCCGCTACCCTGGTCAGGCCGCGTACGCCCTCTTTAGCCGCCGCGTAAGCGCATTGGCCGAAATTTCCGAAGAGTCCGGCGCCGGAAGCGAAGTTGATCACGGAACCTTCTGTTTCTTTCAAATATGGATAGCAGGCCTTCATATAGTAAAAAGTTGCGTACAGACCGGAATATAACGCCAGATCAAACTGGTCTGTGGTATGCTCGGCCAGAGTCACGCCGGAGGCGGACGCCTGCGCGTTGTTGATCAATACGTCGATCCGTCCGAATTTCTCCATCGTCTGCTTTATTACGTTTGCCACTACCGATTCGTTGTCGGAGCCGGCGGATACGTCTGCCTGCACTGCCAGTACCTGAATACCGTACAGTCTCTCCAGTTCCTCTTTCGCATCTTCTAATTTCTTTCTGTTACGGCCGGTGATCACAAGGTTCGCCCCCTCCTTGGCGTAAGCGGTCGCGATGCCGTAGCCGATGGAGCCGCATCTGCCGTCGCTTAGTACCGAGCGGCCGCCTCCGGTGATAATCGCCGTCCTGCCTGTTAAAAATCCCATAGTAGTTTCCTCCTTTATTCATGTTCTTTCTTGAATCCTGTAAAAATAATCATAACATATTTTTAGAAAATAGACTAGCCAAACCAATTACTTAATATTCACTACACGTAACAGGCGGTCTGTGGATTGTCTAAGGGGCGAAGGCTGAACTGTACCACTACACTAGTGCGCTGGCCGATTGCAGCTTGGATAAATTCGGGAATTTTAATTGTATTTTTGGACGTCGATAGATATACTATATGCATAGGATATGTTTATATGAAAAAAATAGGAGTAAGGAGCAGGAAGATGCAGGAAACGGAATGGAAAAAAGATTATGAAGAATTTGAAAAAGTAACTAGGCAGTTCTATGCGGGACAGGTTTCGGTACCCCAGTATAAGGGATTTTCCGGCGGGTTCGGAAGCTATGCGCAGAGGGGAGGAAAAGCGGGGATGTTAAGGCTTCGCCTGCCGGGAGGAAGACTCTCAGTGGACAAGCTTGGATTTGTGGTTCGGTCGATGGAACAATATAAGATTGATAAGATCCATCTTACAACCTGCCAGACGATCCAGCTCCATAACCTGAGCGCGGATGCAGTCTGTGACTTGGCCGTCGCCGCGCTGGAGCACGGGATTGTGACAAGAGGCGGCGGGGGGGATTTCCCGAGGAATGTGATGGCGTCGCCATTGTCAGGCGTGGAGAAAGGGGAATATTTTGATGTGCTTCCCTATGCAGAGGCGGCGGGCAGGTATTTGATGGGGCTCATTAAGACGGTGAAACTGCCTAGGAAGCTGAAAGTATGCTTTTCTAATTCTCAGGCTAACCATACCCATGCAACATTCCGGGATCTTGGATTCGCGGCAAGAAAGGACGGCCTGTTTGATGTTTACAGCGCGGGCGGTCTGGGAAATAATCCCAAAATGGGCGTTTTGGTGGCGGAGGCGGTTTCAGGAAACCAGATTCTTTACTATGTAAAGGCTATGGTAAAGCTGTTCGTTTCCTATGGCAATTATGAGAACCGCGCGAAGGCTAGGACTCGGTATATGCAGGAGGTATTGGGTGATAAATATGCAGAGGCGTATCGGGAAAAGCTGGCGGAGGCAATGCAGGAGGAGAATCTGGACATTCAGGCAGCGCAGGCGGAAGTTACGAAGAAACCGGACGGTATCCGGGTGGAGGACAGAAGGGCGATTCCCCAGAAGCAAGAGGGGCTGTATGCAGTGGAATACCATCCGGTCGGAGGCTGTCCGGCTCCAGCGAAGCTAAAGGAACTGTATGAGGCGGTGAAGGAAATGGATCAGGTTGAGCTTCGGATCGCACCGGACGAGAAACTGTATGTGATTAATCTTACCGGTATGGAGGCGGAGAAGATCCTTGGGATTACGAAAGACAGCGCGGGGACGGCGTTTGAAGCGTCCGTTGCATGTATCGGCGCGTCCATCTGCCAAGTTGGGCTGAGGGATTCCCAGAAGCTGCTCGCACAGTTAGCGGCCGCGTCAAGAGAATGGGGATATGAGGACGGCGTGCTGCCTAAGATCCATATTTCCGGTTGTCCGTCTTCCTGCGGAACCCATCAGATCGGAAGGATCGGACTGCGCGGGGCGGTGAAAAAGGTAGATGGGAAACCGCAGCCTGCGTTTGTGCTTACCGTAAATGGAAACGACGAAGAAGGAAAAGAGCGGTTCGGAGAACAGGTTGGTACGATTGCAGAGGCAGAGATCCCGGTATTTTTTGAGGAACTCGGAAAAGAGGTTTCCGATGCGGGAATGAAGTTTGACCAGTGGTACGAAGGCCATGCGGACAGGTTTCTAGAGATTGCGGAACGTTACTGCTGATTCATGGGGGCAGTAGGGGAAGGGCCTTCTGCTAAGACGGACGGCCTGCGTTTCGTTTCATGGGAAGAAAGATAGCAATGTGCAAAATCCACAAAAAAAATGCTGCTTTCAGTAAGGTTTACAGCATATTTTCTGTGGATTTTTTTGTTGGAAAAAATATGCTATTATTTTAACATTCCGGGCGAAAAATTGCTTGTTAATTACTTATCAATATGCTATCATAATTGAGGGTAAGAGCAGAAAACGACATATTTCTGTTATCTTATCATAGACATAGAAAAAACAAAGTTAGAAGGAGAGAAAACATGAACAGCAAAATTACTATCATCGGAGCAGGAAGCGTTGGTTCAACAATTGCGTACACATTATCCGGAGAGGACATGGCGTCTGAGATCGTCATGATCGATATCAACAAGGAGAAGGTTGAAGGCGAAGTAATGGATATCGAGCAGGGTACATGTTTTAGGGACCCGATCTCCATCGTAGCAGGCGACTATGAGGATGCGAAGGATTCCGATATTGTTATCATCACATCAGGCATTGCGCGTAAACCGGGTCAGACAAGAATCGAACTGGCGCAGACCAATGTTGATATCTTAAAGCAGATTACGCCGGAGATCGTAAAGGCGGCGCCGAACGCGCTTTATATTATCGTAAGTAATCCGGTTGATATTATGACCTATGTATTTACCAAGATTTCCGGATTACCAGAGAACCAGATCATCGGTTCCGGAACCATCTTAGATTCTGCGCGCCTGCGCTGCGGTCTTTCCGAGCATTTTGGCGTTGCCCAGAGAAATATCCACGCCTATGTATACGGCGAGCATGGGGATACTTCTTTCGTTCCATGGTCGGCAGCCAGAATTGCGGGCGTTAACGTAGACGATTACTATGAGATGATGCCGAAGATGGGCAAGGAGGCTAAGAAGCTGGACAAAGAGGCAATGCTTACTTACGTACAGAAGTCCGGAGGCGAGATCATTGCTAATAAGGGCGCTACCTTCTATGCGGTTACCAGAGGCGTGTGCAGATTATGCGGCATTCTGATGGCGGCATCCGAGTCTGTCTCTACGGTATCTTCCATGATGCACGGAGAGTACGGGATTGAAGACGTATGCTTAAGCACCCTTGCATTGGTAGGACCGAACGGAATCCAGAGCAAGATCCCGATGGCTCTTACCGATGAAGAGGTTGAGAAGCTGAAATACAGTGCGGATGCGCTGAAAAAGGTCATCGCTCAGATCGATATTTAAATTATATATTTTATAGAAAGGACAGCGAGAACTATGAAGTACAGTTATTATCCGGGATGCACTTTGAGGACAAAGGCAAAAGATCTGGATGTTTATGCAAGGGCTTCAGCAGCGGCGCTTGGAATCGAACTGGAAGAGATTACGGACTGGCAGTGCTGCGGCGGCGTATATCCCCTTGGTACTGACGAGATTGCCACAAAGCTATCCTGTGTCCGCGCCTTGAATGAGGCGAAGGAAAAGGAACAAACGCTGGTGACGATGTGTTCTGCCTGCCATCATGTGATGAAGCGCGTCAATGACGATATGAAGAATGTGGAAGATATCCGCACTAGGGCGAATAATTATATGGAACTTGACGAGCCCTATGCGGGAGAGGCAGAGGTTCTTCATTTTCTGGAGGTTCTCCGTGACAGGATTGGGTTTGAGGAGCTGAAAAAGAAGGTGGTGAATCCGCTGACTGGTAAGAAGATTGGGGCCTATTACGGCTGCCTGCTCCTTCGTCCCAGCAAACTGCTTGCATTTGACGACCCGGAGAATCCGAAGATTATCGAAGATTTTATCCGCGCAATCGGGGCGGAGCCGGTGGTTTACCCGTACCGCAATGAATGCTGCGGCGGTTACATATCCTTGAAGGAAAAGGAATTGTCAAAGAATATGTGCGAGAAGATTATGGAGAGCGCAGAAGGTTTCGGGGCGGAAATTTTGACCACGGCCTGTCCGCTGTGCCTGTATAATTTGAATAAAAGTACCGGCGCGAAGCTTCCGGTCGTTTACTTTACCGAGCTTCTGGCAGAGGCTCTCGGTGTGAAAGAGGAGGTGCAGGCGTAATGAGTTCTGAGAAGAAACAGGCGGAGCTGATTAAGGAGATCAGCGGCGTAAACCCGCTGAAATGTATGAAGTGCGGCAAATGTTCTGCATCCTGCCCGTCCTATAACGAGATGGATATCAAGCCCCATCAGTTTGTATCCTATGTGATCAATGAAGATATCGAGAGTCTGGTAAATTCCAAGTCTCTCTGGAAATGTCTCTCCTGCTTTGCATGTGTAGAGAGATGTCCGAGGGATGTGAAGCCAGGCAAGCTTATTGACGCTGCAAGGCAGGTTGTGGTGCGCCAGAAGGGACAGAATTACCTGCTGGCGGACGAGATACCGGAACTGCTGGATCCGGAGCTTCCGCAGCAGCTATTAGTCAGCGCATTCAGAAGGTATAGGAGGTGAGTCTAAGTGCAGAGGATCGGAGTATTTGTCTGCCACTGCGGAAGTAATATTGCCGCGACGGTGGATGTAAGCAAAGTAGCAGAGATGGCTCTGATGGAGCCGGGCGTTGTCCATGCCGAAGACTACCAGTACATGTGTTCCGAGGCTGGACAGGCGAAGATCGCGGCGGCGATTCAGGAGAAGAAATTAACAGGGATGGTGGTGTGTTCCTGCTCTCCCCGTATGCATGAGACAACATTCAGGAAAGCCGCGGAGCGTGCCGGCTTGAATCCGTATATGGTTGAGATCGCCAATATCAGAGAGCACTGTTCTTGGATCCATAAGGATATGGAGGAAGCTACGAAAAAGGCGGTTATCCTGATGAGGGCGGCGATTGCCAAAGTGAATTTAAACGCGCCCCTTCAGCCGGGAGAGAGCCGGGTAACCAAGAGAGCCCTTGTGATCGGCGGCGGTATCGCGGGTATCCAGACTGCGCTGGATATTGCGGACGCAGGCTACGAGGTGGATATTGTGGAGAAGACGCCGAGTATCGGCGGAAGGATGTCCCAGCTTGACAAGACCTTCCCTACGCTTGACTGTTCCGCATGTATCCTGACGCCGAAGATGGTGGAGGCTTCCGCCCATGAGAAAATTAACATTTATACATACAGCGAAGTGGAGAAGGTCAGCGGATTCGTGGGGGATTTTACGGTAGATATCCGCAAGAAGGCCAGAAGCGTAGACATGGACAAATGTACCGGCTGCGGCGTTTGCCAGGAGAAGTGTCCGTCTAAAAAGGCGCCCAGCGAATTTAACAGAGGGTTAAATACCAGAAGCGCCATTTACACTCCATTCGCACAGGCAATCCCGAACGTGCCGGTGATTGACCGGGAAGCCTGCATCAAATTTAAGACCGGAAAGTGCGGCGTCTGCGCCAAAGTATGTCAGGCGGGAGCCGTCGATTATGAGCAAAAGGATGAAATCGTTACAGAAAAATATGGCGCTATCGTAGTTGCAACCGGGTTTGACACGATTACCCTTGATAAATATGACGAGTATGCATACAGCCAGAGCAAGGACGTAATTACCTCCCTGGAGTTAGAGCGCGTCATGAATGCGGCGGGTCCGACCCACGGGCATTTAGAGCGCCTTTCTGATGGAAAAGCTCCGAAAGAGATCGTATTTATCCAGTGCGTGGGAAGCCGCTGCTCAGACGATCGGGGCAAGCCTTACTGTTCTAAGATCTGCTGTATGTATACAGCGAAGCATGCGATGCTGATCCGGGATAAATATCCGGATGTGAACGTAACCGTATTTTACATCGACGTCCGTACGCCGGGCAAGAATTTTGACGAGTTCTACCGGAGAGCCGTAGAGCAGTACGGAGTGAATTATATTAAGGGACAGGTAGGAAAGGTCATCCCACAGCCAAACGGAAAGCTTCTGGTACAGGGTTCCGACCTGCTTGACAACAAACAGATCTTAAAGGAAGCGGATATGGTAGTCCTTGCAACGGCCATTGAGCCGAATCCGGACGTGCGTAAGATTGCGACTATGCTGACGGCAAGTATCGATACCAATAACTTCCTGACGGAAGCCCATGCGAAGCTTCGTCCGGTAGAGTCCCCCACCGCGGGAATCTTCTTATCAGGCGTGTGTCAGGGGCCGAAGGACATTCCGGAGACGGTTGCACAGGCGGGAGCCGCCGCTGTGAAGGCCATCGGGCTTCTTGCGAAGGATAAGCTGTTGACCAATCCGTGTACGGCACAGGCGGATATCTTACTGTGTAACGGATGTTCCACTTGTGAGAATGTATGTCCGTACGGCGCGATTACCTATGAGGATAAGGAAGTCAACGACCACGGAATCCGCGAGACGCGCCGGATTGCGGCAGTAAACAGCGCGCTGTGTCAGGGCTGCGGCGCATGTACCGTTGCCTGTCCGTCAGGAGCTATGGACCTGCAGGGCTTCTCAAATAGACAGATTATAGCGGAGGTGGATGCAATATGTCGTTAGAAAAGAAAGAATTTAAACCAAAGATCGTCGCATTCTGCTGTAACTGGTGCAGCTATGCGGGAGCTGACTTAGCGGGCAGCAGCCGCCTGACCTATCCTGCGGATGTGAAGATCATCCGCGTTCCATGTTCCTGCCGTGTGAATCCCATGTTTGTCTTAAGAGCATTTGAGAAAGGCGCGGACGGAGTAATCATGTGCGGGTGCCATCCGGGAGACTGCCATTACAGTACCGGTAATTTCTATGCAAGAAGGCGTATGACCCTGCTGTTCTCCATGCTGGATTACATCGGCGTGGAAAACGGACGTACCCGGGTAGAGTGGGTGTCCGCTGCGGAGGGCGTGAAGTTCTCTGAGACAATGAACAGCTTTGTAGAGAAGATTTATTCTCTCGGTGAAAATGTAAGATTGGGGGATTTAAGATGCAAGAGTTAGTAAACCGTGCAAAAGAGCTGCTGGCAGACGGGACTGTGGCACGGGTTCTCGGCTGGAAGGCCGGAGACTTGCCTTATAATCCGGAGCCGGCTTACTTTGAGACGGCAGAAGAGATGGTTGATTTTGTTTACAACGGCTTCTGCGGAGCAAATTTAAGTAAATATATGATTGAGGCCTCCAAGCTGGAGGGAAAGACCATGGTCTGCTTAAAGCCATGCGATACATACAGCTTTAACCAGCTGATCAAAGAGCACCGCGTAGACAGAGACAAGGCATACATCGTAGGCGTAGGGTGCAAGGGGAAGCTGGATATAGAGAAGATTAAAAAGAAAGGGATCAAAGGAATTGAACTGATCGGAGGCGCGGAACTTACCGACGAGGCGGACACCTTAACGATCCAGACTATTTACGGGGATAAGACTTGTTCTTATGCGGACGCCATGTTAGAGCGGTGTCATGTGTGCAAAGGCAAAGAACATATGGTATACGACGAGCTGGTCGGCGATTCCAAAGAGACCAAGGATGCGGAGCGTTTCGATACGGTGGCAGAGATCGAGGCCATGAGCCCGGAGGAGAAGTTTGCGTTTTTCCAGAAGGAACTGAGCAAATGTATCCGCTGCAACGCCTGCAGGAATGTCTGTCCTGCCTGCAGCTGCCGCAAGTGCGTATTTGACAGCACCAAGTTCGACAGTTCCCAGAAGGCTAATGTGGATTCTTTTGAGGAGAAGATGTTCCATATCATCCGCGCTTTCCATGTGGCCGGAAGGTGTACGGACTGCGGCGAGTGCAGCCGCGTATGCCCGCAGGGGATCCCGCTCCACTTATTCAACCGGAAGTTTATCAAGGATATTGACGAGCTGTACGGCGAATATCAGGCAGGAGCAGATACCACGTCGAAAGCACCGCTTACCAACTACACGTTTGAGGATGCGGAACCAAGTATTGTAGGAAAGAGGGGATAATGTATGTATAAGATAGCAAAAGAAAATCTTTCCGCATTATTCCGGTTAATCGCCGAAACCAGAGAGCTGTATCTCCCGGTGAAGACGGCGGGACAGACCAATTATGCGGCATGGAGCGAGGACGCAGAGGTTGACCTTGATACATTGAAGACTGTGAAATCAGCAAAGGACGCATTTTTCCCACAGAGCGAGGGGCTTTATACTGTGAAGAAAGAGGGAAAGAAGATTTCTGTGGAGCCGGAGGCTCTAAAGGAGCAGGATTTTGTGGTATTCGGCATGAAAGCCTGCGACGTGAAGGGCTTAGAGGTATTGGATAAGGTATTCTTATCCGATCCGGTGGATACCTTCTATGCGGCAAGGAGAGATCATGGAACCATCGTTGCCATGGCCTGCCATGAGCCGGAGGAGACTTGTTTCTGCAAGGTGTTCGGAGTGGACGCCGCCGCTCCCGCTTCAGACGCTGCGGTGTGGACAGTGGGGGAAGATCTGTACTGGGAAGCTTTGACTGAAAAGGGCAAGGCTCTTACTGAGGCTGTAAAGGAGCTGTTTACCAATGCGGACGAAGCGGCAGTGGAAGCAGAGAAAGAGGCAATCCATAAGGTTGTGGAAAAGCTTCCCTATATGAACCTTTCCTTAGAAGGCTGGAACGGAGACGCTCTCTCTGAGAAATTCGACTCCCCGATCTGGGAGGAATTATACAAACCATGTCTGGCATGCGGAACCTGCACCTTTGTGTGCCCCACCTGCCAGTGTTACGATATCAAGGATTACAGCGCGGGGGATAAGGTTTCCCGTTACCGGTGCTGGGATTCCTGCATGTATTCAGACTTTACAATGATGGCCCACGGCAACAACCGTACCAGCCAGATGCAGCGGTTCCGCCAGCGGTTCATGCACAAGCTGGTGTACTATCCGGCAAACAACGACGGGATGTACTCCTGCGTAGGGTGCGGACGCTGTGTGGAGAAATGTCCGCAGGCCCTTAACATTGTAAAGGTAATCCGGGCATTTCAGAATCAGGGAGGTGAACAATAATGGGCGAATGTACATGTCATAAGAATTATACATTGGATACGCTGATCCCGAAGGTAGGCGTGATCACGGATATCCGTCAGGAGACTCCGGACGTGAAGACCTTCCGCGTCAATGCTCCGGAGGGCGGCAAGCTCTTTGAGCATATGCCGGGACAGTGCGCCATGGTCTGCGCGCCGGGCATCAGCGAGGGTATGTTTTCCATTACTTCTTCTCCGACCAACAAGGAATATCAGGAATTCAGCATTAAGAAATGCGGTATGCTGACCGAGTACCTCCACAGTCTTGAGGTGGGCGATCAGGTTACCGTCCGCGGACCTTACGGCAATGCGTTTCCGGTAGAGACAGAGTTAAAGGGTAAGAACCTTCTGTTCGTGGCCGGCGGTATCGGGCTGGCGCCGCTGCGCTCCGTGATCAATTATGTGTTGGATAACCGGGGAAATTACGGTACTGTGGACATTGTCTACGGTTCCCGTTCAGCGGATGATTTAGTACAGCTAAAGGAGATTCAGGAGGTTTGGATGAATGCCGAGGGCGTAAACGTGCATCTGACCATAGACAGAGAGCAGGAAGGCTGGGACGGCCATGTTGGATTTGTTCCGAACTATGTGAAGGAGCTTGGATTTGACACCAATAAGACCGTGCTTGTGTGCGGGCCTCCGATCATGATCAAGTTCGTGCTTGCAGGGTTAAAGGAGCTTGGTTTCACCACAGAGCAGGTATATACGACGTTAGAGCTCCGTATGAAATGCGGCGTGGGCAAATGCGGACGCTGCAACATCGGTTCAAAGTATGTATGCAAAGACGGTCCGGTGTTCCGTTTTGATGAAATCGACGAGCTTCCGAATGAGTATTAAGAAAGGATACGAATAACATGGAAAATATGGTAAATGTATATTTTAGCGGTAAGAGATACAGCGTACCGGCAGACCTTACGATCATGACCGCCATGGAGTACGCTGGTTATACATGGAAAAGAGGATGCGGCTGCCGCCATGGTTTCTGCGGAGCCTGCGCTACCGTATACCGGATCAAGGGCAAGAACGAGTTAAAGACCTGTCTTGCATGCCAGACTCAGGTAGAGGAAGGCATGTATGTGGCAAGCATTCCTTTCTTCCCTACAGATAAGAGGACCTATGACATTGAGGAGATTAAGGCTGATCAGCGGATTATGATGGAGCTGTATCCGGAGATTTACAGCTGCATCGGCTGCAATGCCTGTACCAAGGCCTGCACTCAGGACTTAAACGTGATGCAGTACATCGCTTACGCGCAGCGGGGCGAGTTTGAGAAGTGCGCGGAGGAATCCTTCGACTGTATCGGCTGCGGCTGCTGTACCGTGAGATGTCCGGCGGGAATTTCCCATCCCCACGTAGGGGTTCTGGCGAGACGTCTTACAGGAAAATACATCGCGCCGGAGACAGAGCATCTTGCAAACAGGGTGGAAGAAATCAATAGAGGCGAGTATGACGGCCTGATTGAGCAGATCATGCAGAAACCGATCGAAGAGATGCGGGAACTTTATAATACGAGAGAGATTGAAAAGTAAGGAGGGCGCAAAACTATGTATACACCATATCCAGAGAATATGATGGAATCCATCAAGAAGGTAGAGGCGACGAGAGCGGAGCGTATGTCTGCAGAGCCAAGACGCCTGACTGCGGATGAAAAAGACGCGCTCCTTAAGGAATTCCATCCGGACTATAATCCAGATGCTTTTGCGGAGATCAAGGCGGGCCCGAATAAGGGGCAGAAAGCTCCCATCGAGCTGGCGGAAATGCTTCATTCCACAAGCCGCATCGCGGATGAAAAGATTGATATTACGAAAATTGATTACGACGTAGACGTGCTGGTGATCGGCGGCGGCGGCGCCGGTTCCTCCTGCGCCATCGAAGCGCACAACGCGGGCGCAGACGTCATGATCGTGACGAAGCTGCGTATCGGGGATGCGAATACGATGATGGCGGAGGGCGGCATTCAGGCTGCGGACAAGGAGAACGATTCTCCGGTACAGCATTATCTGGACTGTTTCGGCGGCGGGCATTTTGCCGCAAGGCCGGAACTGGTAAAGCGCCTTGTTATGGAGGCTCCCGACGCGATCAAATGGCTGAACGAGCTGGGCGTAATGTTTGACAAGGACGGGGACGGACGCATGGTAACCACCCATGGCGGCGGTACTTCCAGAAAGAGAATGCATGCGTGTAAGGATTACTCCGGGGCGGAGATTATGCGTACCCTCCGGGACGAGGTGTTAAACCGCCAGATCCCGGTGGTAGAATTTACCTCCGCGGTAGAGATCATCAAAGACGAGAAGGGTCAGGCAGCAGGCGCGATCCTTCTGAATATGGAAACAGGAGATTATTCCGTTGCAAGAGCGAAGACTGTTGTCATCGCAACCGGCGGCGCGGGAAGGATGCACTATCAGGGCTTCCCAACTTCAAACCATTATGGTGCAACAGCTGACGGCCTTGTGCTGGGATACAGAGCCGGCGTACCGCTTCTTTATCAGGATTCCATCCAGTACCATCCTACAGGGGTTGCCCATCCGGTGCAGATCCGGGGCGCTCTTGTTACTGAAAAGGTCCGTTCCGTAGGGGCGCAGCTCGTGAACGCCAACGGCGAAGCATACATCCATCCATTGGAGACCCGTGATGTGAATGCCTCCGGCGTTATCCGCGAGTGCAGAGAAGGACGCGGCGTAGAGGCTCCCGGCGGACAGCAGGGCGTATGGCTTGACACGCCGATGATCGAGATCCTCGGAGGAGAGGGAACCATCGAGAAACGGATTCCGGCTATGTTCCGTATGTATATGAATTATGGCATCGATATGAGGAAGGTTCCGATTCTGATTTACCCGACCCTCCATTACCAGAACGGCGGCCTTGAGATTGACGGAGAAGGCTTCACCAAGACGATCCCGAATCTTTTGGCAGCGGGAGAGGTTGCCGGAGGAATCCACGGAAGAAACAGGCTGATGGGCAATTCCCTTCTTGACGTGATCGTATTCGGACGAAACGCGGGCAAGAAGGCGGCTGCAAAGGCGAAAGAGGTAGAACTTGGAACCATGAACATTGACCATGTGGCAGAGTATACCGGAGAACTTAAGGAGGCGTCTGTGGATACCGGAGAAGTATCGCCAAAGCTTCTTCCGAAATATGCCCGCCATGAGAGATAGTTTCAGGCAGATATTTTTATGGAAAATATAAGGAGAGAAACGATATGCGTGAGATAGATGTAAGCAGAATTACAGACGTGGTGGAAAAGCTCTGCATCGCGGCAAACGAGCATCTTCCGGAGGATGTGAAATGTGCGATCAAAGACTGCCGCGCCTGTGAGGACGGTGAGATCGCAAAGGGCGTTCTTGACAATATTATCGAGAATTTTGAGATTGCCGACAAAGAGTGCGTGCCGATCTGCCAGGATACCGGCATGGCATGCGTATTCCTTGAGATTGGGCAGGACGTACATTTGACGGGAGGCAATCTTGCAGACGCCGTCGACGAAGGCGTGCGCCGCGGCTATGATAAGGGATACCTCCGGAAATCCGTTGTAAAAGATCCTGTACGCCGAGGCAATACCGGGGATAATACGCCGGCCATGCTCTATACAGAGATCGTTCCGGGCGAGGAAATCAAAGTAACCGTAGGACCAAAGGGATTCGGAAGCGAGAATATGAGCCAGATCCGTATGTTCAAGCCTTCCCATGGTTTACAAGGAATCAAGGACTTTATTCTTGAAGTGGTAGAGACCGCGGGACCGAATCCGTGCCCGCCTATGGTAGTGGGCGTAGGAATCGGCGGAACCTTCGATAAGGCTGCCCTTCTTGCAAAGAAGGCGCTGATGCGCCCGGTGGATTCTTCTAACCCGGATGCGTTCTATGCGGACCTTGAGAAAGAGATGTTAGAAAAGATCAACCAGCTTGGAATCGGCCCCCAGGGTTTTGGCGGCAAGACCACGGCCATCGGATTGAATATTGAAACACTGCCGACTCATATTGCAGGCATGCCATGCGCGGTCAATATCAACTGCCATGTGACGCGTCATAAAACGGAGGTGATTTAGATGGCGGCAAGAAAGATTACATTACCACTTACTGAGGAGCTTGCAAAGACTTTGCATGCCGGAGACAGCGTGCTGGCAACCGGGACCATCTATACTTCCCGGGACGCGGGCCATAAGCGGATGTGCGAGGCGCTTGCAAAGGGAGAGGAGATTCCCTTTGACCCAAAGGACGCTACCATTTACTATGTAGGGCCGACTCCGGCAAAGCCGGGGCAGGTCATCGGCTCCGCGGGTCCTACCACCAGCGGCCGTATGGACGCTTACGCGCCGACGATGATGTCGGTAGGCGCCAGAGGCATGATCGGAAAGGGAGCCCGTCTTCCAGAGGTCGTGGAGGCCATGAAGAAATATAGCGGCGTATACTTCGGCGCCATCGGCGGAGCGGGCGCTCTTCTTGCAAAATGCATAAAGAAGGCCGAACTGATCGCTTACGAAGATCTGGGGGCGGAGGCTTTGCGGAAGCTGTACGTGGAGGATATGCCTTTAGTCGTAATCATCGACAGTGAAGGAAATAACTTATACGAGAGCGGACGCGCCGCTTATCTTAAGGAACATAAGTAGAAGGGAGCCGTAAGACATGGAGTTATTTGGAGGAATATTAGCAGTAAAGGCTGTAGTATTTCTTACATTTTCAGTCTTTGCAATTGCCGCCGTCGGTTATACGGTCGGGAAGGTGACGGTAAAGGGAATTAATCTGGGAACAGCCGGAGTATTTATCGTGGCTCTGGTGTATGGCTGCCTGCTGTACGGCAAGCTGTCGGATAATCTGATGGCGGGCGATGCGACCTTTTCTACGGAGGCATTGAAAATCGTTGAGAATATGGGGCTTATCTTCTTTGTTACTTCGGTAGGTTTTATTGCGGGACCCAACTTTTTTGGGAACCTGAAACGGAATTTTAAGTCCTATGTACTGCTGGGGGCAGTTATTATCCTTGCCGCGGCGGTTACCTGCGTGGCTTGTATCCTGATCGGCGGACAGTTTACAGATCTGACCCACGAGCAGTTTCGGGCAATTCTGGTAGGGATTCTGTCGGGAGCCCTTACCAGCACTCCGGCGTTCTCCGCGTCAAAGGCTGCCGTGGGGGCGGATTTGGAGGCGCTGGTATCGGTGGGCTATGGTATTTCCTATTTGTTCGGCGTTGTGGGCGTGGTATTGTTCGTGCAGATCGTGCCGAAGCTTATGAAGGCGGATATGAACGCGGAGGTGGAGAAGATCTCGGCAAAGGAAAGCGGCGGAAGCAGGAGAAAGAATTTGATCTTAACGGAGATTGACGAATTTGGCTTTATGGCGTTTTCTCTGGCGGCGATTGTTGGAATCATTGTTGGGAGCATCAGTTACAAGAATTTTTCCCTGACGACTACCGGAGGATGCCTGCTTACAGCCCTTGTGTTCGGACATTACGGACACATCGGGAAGATATCCATCGTACCGAAGAACTCTACGCTGAAAATGTTAAGGGAACTGGGACTTATGCTGTTTCTGATCGGCGCGGGAGTATCCGGCGGCGCGAAGTTCGTAGAATACTTTGAACCGGTGTATTTCCTTTATGGGGCAATCATGACGATACTTCCGATGATCATTGGATTTATTATTGCGAAAAATCTATTGAAACTGCCGCTCTTAAATAATCTTGGCTCCCTGACCGGAGGCATGACAAGTACCCCGGCTCTTGGGACGCTGATTAATATGGCCGGGACGGAAGATATCGCGTCGGCTTACGCGGCCACTTATCCGATTGCGCTGATCGCGGTTGTGCTGGCTTCGCAGCTGATTATACTGTTCTGCTAAATAACAATCGAGCATTTTAAAACAATAAAAATCACAGAAGTCAATTTTTGATTTCTGTGATTTTTATTAAATTAACTCTTTTATTTTTTGCGCATCCGCAAGTATCCGTTCATTTATATATCTGAAAAATATAGAGGGAAGAATACATAGAATATTAAGAAATAATTTCGTTTGATTTTAAGGTTTTTTGAGATATTTGTGATAGATTGAAATAGTTAGGAAAGGATGGGAAGAATTATGCTTATGACTATAATTCCAATTATTTTAATCTTAGGGCCGGCAATGGCTTATCAGCTTGTGCAGCGTTTGTGCGGGAGAAGAACTACGGCATTTCACTGTATATGGACGTATATGATGATGCTTTATATACGGATTGTTTTTTATCTGACAGGGACGGGTACGGTATGGGATATTATGGATAAGGGCGGATTGGCGTCTGCGCTTGGAGAGGCGCGCATAAATTTGATGCCGTTTCAGTCGGAGGGATTGTTCACATATTGCACCAATGTGATCCTGTTTATGCCGCTTGGTTTTTTGCTGCCGTATATATGGAAAAATTACAGAAATGTTAGGAAGACTGCTTTGACGGGACTGTTCTTTTCTGCGTTGATCGAAATAGCCCAGCTTCCAACCGGCCGTGTCGCAGATGTTGATGATTTGATGATGAACACGCTGGGAGCGATTTTGGGATATGCGGCGTGGAGGCTGATTGGAGGGTATTTTTTTAACCGGAAAGAAAAACAGCGGATTATTTCGCTTGGTAATTCGGAGCCGGTTATTTACATTGCTTTGACGTGGAGCTGCATGTTTCTGTTCTATAACTGGAAGTGGTTTATTTAATGTGCCTTTGGGGGAATGCCCATTGTGAATTATTTCCTGGCTGAGTATAATCCAATGATTGAAAAATAACGATAATTTTAAATCACTTCTTTTTGTCGTGCATGGTTTGTGTTATATTATAATTATGTACGGAAAGCTATACCATGAGAAATAGACGGATGATATAGAAGGGGGAGGTGATGGCACAGCTTGGTTTGTCCGGAAAGCTGGACAATATAGCGTGCCGAGGCAGATGAAACAGCAGAGAAAATCGGGACAGCAAATCATATACGCATTTCTTTTTCTGGCGGCTATGCTTGTTTTGTTTTATTTCTATACAACGCAGAACAAGGAGCGGATTCAGGAACAAAACCGGATTTATGCGGAGGACTGCGCCCGGCAGATGGCGGTGAGAATAGAGAGCGAGTTTGACAACGCGCTGCAGCGAATCGAAAACAGCGCCTACTTAATCAGCGAGGGTGTGGACGAGCTGGATGTGAATATGGACGTTCTAAAGGAGATGGAAGAAAATACAACCTTTGACGCCATCCGTTTTACCAGTGCGGAGGGGATCAACCTTGCCTCCGACGGAGGTACGAATAATAGTTTGGACCGGAATTATTTTATCAGGGGAACGAGAGGGGAGAGTGGGATAGAGACGGTGGAAAAATCCCGGCTCACAGGGAAACCAATGATGGTCTTTTTCGCGCCTGTATATGATAAGCAGGAGATTGCCGGGATGTTTTTGGGACTGTATTTTGCGGAGAAGTATCTGAGGGATATGCTTTCTGTCAATTATTTCGGGGAGACTGCCGACGTATACCTCTGCAGCCAGCAGGGACAGGTGATTGCCAGTTCAGGAGATAAGGATTACGGAGACAATCTTTTGGAGTCCTTTACCAAAACAGGCGTCATTGACGGCGGAACCGCAAAAGCGGCGCGGAGGGTATTTACAGACGGCGGTGAAGCGGCTCTTTTGTGCAGCGAGGGATGCAAAATAGACAATCTAAGTGTAATAGATCTGCCGGACTATGATTTTGTTCTGGTACAGGCGTTTCCGAAAAATGTTACTCAGTCGATGGTAACCCGGGCGAATATGGCGGGGGTGATGCTGGAGATCTGCCTGCTTGTGATGTTCCTGATTTATATTGCTTTTCTGATAGTTCGTGCAAAAAGGCAGAGAAAGGCACTGGAAACGGAGAATAAGATGATCAGCGATGTGCTCCGGGGCATGAATATGATCTTTTCTTCCCGGTATCTTATGATCAATCTGGCAACTAATTACTATTCATATATAGCGGGGAGCGGTCCATTGAATCCCAGCATCCCTATGGAAGGCGCATACAGTGAGGTGATAGAGGCCCATGCCGAGGATATGATCGGAGACGAAGGGAAAGAGATGTTCCGTCATTTCTGCCGGCCGGATACGCTTAAGAAGAATCTGGCGGATGAGGATTCCGCTGCCCATGAATGTCATGTTTTGCGCAATGGAAAAGAAGAATGGGAGCATCTGATTGCCGCATGTTTAGAGAGGAAGGATGGGCAGCCTGTGAGAGTGCTGTTCGTGAGGCGCAACATCACGGAGCAGGTGTGGAAACAGCGGGAGCAGACCAAGGCGCTTCAGGATGCCTTGATGCAGGCGCAGCATGCCAATCAGGCAAAGACGACATTCCTGTCTAATATGAGCCATGATATCCGTACGCCGATGAATGCGATTATCGGGTTCACAACTATCGCCGCCAGCCATGTGGACCGTACGGATCAGGTGCGGGACTGCCTGCAGAAGATCCTGTCCTCCAGCAATCATCTGCTGGGGCTGATCAACGATATTCTGGATATGAGCCGTATTGAGAGCGGAAAGCTGCAGATCCATAATCAGGAGTGCAATCTTCCGGAGCTGATTCACAATCTGGTAAACATTATCCAGCCGCAGGTCAAGTCCAAACAGCTTGAGATGTTTATTGATACTTTTGAGGTAGCCAATGAGGATGTAATCGCCGATCCGCTGAAGCTGAACCAGATCTTTATCAATTTGATGAGCAACGCGATTAAATATACGCCGGCGGGAGGGACGGTGGCGTTCCGTATTATGCAGCAGACCACCTTTAAGCATGGATGGGGCGATTATGTTTTTATCATTAAGGATAACGGGATCGGAATGTCGAAAGAGTTCGTGGAACACATTTTTGAACCTTTTGAGCGGGAATCGACCGCCACAAGAAGCGGCATACAAGGCGCGGGCCTTGGTATGGCTATCACGAAGAGCATCATTGATATGATGGGCGGAGAGATTTCGGTAGAGAGCGAAGCGGGAAAGGGAAGTACCTTTACGGTAAAGCTTTCTCTTAAGCTTCAGGACATCGAGAAAAATGCAGAACAGCTGAAAGAAATGGAAGGCCTGCGGTCTTTGGTGGTAGACGATGATTTCGGCGTCTGCGACAGCGTGAGCAAAATGCTAAAGAGCATCGGCCTGCGTTCTGAATGGACCACATCCGGCAGAGAGGCGGTATACCGGGCCAAATCTGCCTATGAAGAAGGCGACCCGTATCATACCTACATCATCGACTGGCAGATGCCGGAGACTAGCGGTATTGAGACTGTAAGGAGGATCCGAAGCGTGGTGGGGCAGGATGCGCCGATTATCATTCTTACGGCATACGATTGGGCGGATATTGAAGAGGAAGCAAAAGCGGCCGGAGTTACCGCGTTCTGCGCCAAACCGCTGTTTATGTCGGACTTAAAGTCGGCGCTGCTGGCGGCATATAATATAGGAGATGCAGAGCAGACAGACGAGGGCAGCGTCTGGACGAGGACGGATTACAGCGGAAAGAGGCTGCTTATAGTAGAAGATAATGAATTGAACCGGGAAATTGCAGAAGTAATTTTGGAGGAAGCAGGGTTTGAAATCGAATCCGCGCCAGACGGAACCGATGCAGTTGCAATGATAGACCGGTCTGCGGAAGGGTATTATGACGCTGTGCTGATGGATGTGCAGATGCCGGTAATGAACGGATATGAAGCGACTAAAGAGATTCGGGCGATGCGCCGCAGGGATGCGAAGATCCTGCCGATCATCGCTATGACGGCGAACGCCATGGAGGAGGATAAGGAAGCTGCACTGAAAAGCGGCATGAACGCCCATATCGCGAAGCCTCTGGATATCGAGTTATTGATGAATGTGCTGCGTCAGTTTCTTCATTAGAAGGGTAAGGGACAGCCAGGCCAAAGAAAACAACCGCAGATGCAACCCCGCTATGAAGTATGCGGACGGTCATTATGCAGACGCATGTTGGATGATGAAACTGCTATAATATATGGAGAAGAAACGATGAAAAAGAGAGAACAATTGACGCAGATCCGATTGTCCGATTCTCAGAGAAAGCATCTAAATGATGAAATCAAGGCATTTTATTTGGATGAGCGGGGAGAAGAAATCGGAATGATCGAACAGATGCAGCTGCTGGATTTATTTGAGCAGAAAATGGCGCCTATTATTTATAACAGGGCGCTGGATGATGCAAAAAAATGGTTTGCACAGATGATGGATCATATGGATTCAGACTATTATGCACTGTATAAGGATGAAAATTAAGCGGCTTCTGTCAGCAGAACCAGGTTTAAGTTCAAAGAAGCTAAAACTTCTGGTGTTTTTACAAGAAGCGGAATATAATAAACATACAAATAAAAACAGGGGAGCTTGTATCGGCAGGCTGAGAGGAAGTAATCGAACTTCGACCCTTTAACCTGATGCGGATAATGCCGCCGTAGGAAGTCATATACAGTGATTTTTTACAGGAGGCGTCCAGAAAAGGAGCTTCCTGTTTTTATTTTCGCGAAGCAGCAAGCCAAGCAGCAGCGCCCTCATGGATATTTGGCGGCTGTGGCGCGTCCCCAATTATGGCGGATGACGGGGATGCGGGCCGATGCTGCATAACTTCGATTTGCGGGGAGAATATGCAAAGGCGGCTGATGGAAGAGAACAGCTTGCATATAAAACCGTATGATGTTATTCTTTTTGTATGCAGTGACTTGGCTGGACGCCGTTTTTGGGAAGGCTCCGGCGGTTCACTTATATTGGCGCAGAGGGGTTTTCTGTAAAGAGAGGTAGAATTTATGGTTGTAGGAGCGTTTATGGTTCCCCATCCGCCGCTTATCATACCAGAGGTTGGAAGGGGAGAGGAGCAGAAGATACAGAGAACGATTGCCGCATATCAGGAGGCGGGACGCCGAATCGCCGGTATGAGGCCGGAGACAATTGTACTGATCTCGCCGCATCAGAAGATGTATGCGGATTATTTCCATATTTCCCCGGGAGCCGGAGCGAAGGGGAATTTCGGCCGGTTTGGGGCTGGGCGTATTGGGATAGAGACTGTCTATGACAGGATATTCAGGGAGAATCTCTGTAAACTGGCAGAGGCGGGGGAGATTCCAGCGGGAACGGCCGGGGAGCGGGATAAGAGGCTGGATCATGGAACTATGGTGCCGCTGTATTTCGTAAATCAGCATTGGAAGGATTATAAGCTGGTGAGAGTCGGGCTATCGGGCCTTTCTTTTTCCGTCCATTATGAGCTGGGCAGACGGATTCAGGAGACGGCAGAGGCGTTAGGGCAAAGGACGGTCGTTATTGCCAGCGGAGATTTATCCCACAGGCTGAAGGAGGACGGGCCTTATGGATACAGGAAAGAGGGGCCGGATTATGACAGCCGGATCATGGATGTGATGGGTAACGCTGATTTTGGAGGGCTGTTTGATTTTTCGGAGGATTTCTGCGACAAGGCGGGAGAGTGCGGCCACCGTTCCTTTGTTATGATGGCGGGGGCGCTGGATAGGAGAGAAGTTTCATCCCGGCGGCTTTCCTATGAAGGACCCTTTGGAGTGGGGTATGGAATCTGTACCTATGAGGCTGCCGGCAGAAATCCGCATAGGAATTTCTTAGACCAGTATTGGAAAAGAGAAGGGGAGCGTCTTCAAAACCTGAGGAAGAAGGAGGACGCTTACGTGGGGATTGCCAGACAAACCATAGAGGAGTATATCCGCACAGGGAGAAGACTTAAGCTCCCAGAGGGGCTTCCGAAGGAACTATACGAAGTCCGGGCCGGGGTATTTGTTTCTATTAAGAGAGAAGGCAGGCTCCGGGGATGTATTGGGACGATAAAAGCTGTTAGAGAGACCGTTGCAGAAGAGATTATGGAGAATGCAGTCAGCGCGGCAGTAAAAGATCCGAGATTTTCCCCGCTGGAGCCGAAGGAACTTGATCTGCTGGAAATCAGCGTGGATGTGCTGGGTGAAATCGAAGAAATTGCTTCGCCGGAGAAGCTGGATGTGAAAGAGTATGGGGTCATCGTGACGAGAGGATACCGTCAGGGACTGCTGCTTCCGAATCTGGAAGGCGTTGAGACGGTGGCGGAGCAGATTGCGATTGCAAAGCAGAAAGCGGGGATTAAACCAGAGGAGGAGGTCCGGATGGCGCGTTTCCGGGTGGTCAGGCATCATTGAGTGATAGGGCTGCAATCGAAGCGGATGTATCTTTACCGCCAATTAATACAGGCGCTGCGACAATATCAATATCTCAGCTTTATATTGGACAAGGATACATTCGCCTTATAGCCTTTTGTGCGCAGCATATATTCCATACCGCTTTTGGCAAGGTCAATATGGTTCTGGGGCGCTACCATGATTTCTTCAATCGGCAGATTTTTCTCGCTTAAGGGAATCTCGATATAGGGAAGCATAAAGCCGTCTTTTGCGCGGAAATGTACTATGGTATCCTTCTGCTTTTTGAAGATAAACCGGTATTCCTGTTCTTCCGCGAAGCCTTCGTGCTTGAAGAACATGGCGTAAACTTCGATGGTCCGCTGAAATTTTCTGCAGGCTTTCTGGTAGGTTTCGTTCTGACGGTCCTGTTTTCCCAGTTCCAGAATATCGTCTAACGGCATCCGGAGAAAATTTGGCAGGTAACTGCAGATGTTTTTCCGGATGAGCTGCATCTGCTGCTTTGCGCTGTAAACTACAAGGCCGTGATAGGCGATTTCCGCCGCTTCTTCGATCCGGGCGATAATTCCGTCGCTTTTAAAACCGATATTATAGCCGGTTTTATTTGCAAATTCTGACCACATGGTAATACTGTCCCGGCATTTGGAGAAAGAGAGCACAAAATAATCCCGCTGTTTTTCCTGTTCGGCGTAAATCGAATCCTGAAGAAACATTTCCTTTAGAGCAGGCTTTTTGATGTTTTCATGGCAGATCTTATCGACGATCCCCTGAATGTGGGAAAATTCATTGGGGTCGTTTAGGAAATTGCTCTTGGTTGCCCAGAAGCAATTGTTGCTTAAAATACCGTTGACGCCGTTGCTTTTGGTGTAGTGGTATAGAATACTGCCTTTTTCTGCTTGCTGGAGTTTTACCTGTCTTCCTGCCATTTTTTATCCTCCCTGTCTGCGCCGCTTGATATTATTATAGACGAAAGTTCTTTAAGCATCAATGAGCAAATTCTGTTTGCGAAGAAAATTTTAAATGAACCCTCGAATGCCGATGTGAGCGGAACGGGTATTTCTGGGAGAAGTACGTATGATTTTGACCGAAGAGAAGAATATTGACAGAGGCTGCAGTGTAATAAATAGAAAAGGCTCTCCGTCCGGTTTTCACCGGAAGAGAGCATTTTCTATATTAGGAATTTAGTGAAAAGGCTTTTGCCTGTATCACTCGTATCAAAAAATTTGTCTTACCGATAGTCGGAATTAACTGTGTTAGTGCTTTGCGTAAACAGGGGTACGGCTCATTCCCGGCTCGGCGGAAGCTTGGCTGTCATTTGGTACGTCCGCAGCTTCACGATTGCTGAGATTGCCTGTTTCCATCGCGTCTGCAAAGTTGATTGGGTGATTGCGCATATGCACCTTAAGCAGCTCAAACAGACGGAGCGTGGGGCGTTTGGACTCCAATACGCCGGATACGTCAATGTATTTGCAGCCGGTCTGTGAAGCCAGTGTTTTTAACCGCTGGTTAATCTGAAATGCGCTCTGGCTGGCGGAGACAATAGGCACAATGTAGATAGAGGCTTTTGTCTTTGTGTGAATCATGTAGAGCAGCCATTCGTATTTGGCGATAAAGTTGTCGATATCTACATTTTCATCCAGAATATCCACGTCTCCCATATTTACAAAAATCTTACGTGGATTCAGATCATATAAGCATACTTTCAGGTAGCTTTCGATATGGTCGATGCGCACGTTTTTGACGCTCCGGTTATAGATAGGCTCCGTGATGCGGAAAGCCTGCGTTAACTCGCCTACTGGGAGGGCTGCAAATGTATTGGAGCCAAATAGTACAACGCCCCCTGCTTCTGTAATACTGTTTAATTCACGATAGGTTTCCATTTCGTCTTCTCCTTGATTATGAATTGAGGGTTTGATAGGTGCGGCAGTTTCTTCCTTTTTTGTATTTCCTGAAATTTGGCTGCTAAGTTTTGCCTTTGCCGCCTGCTCCTGCCGGTCATAGCGGCGGTTGATGAAGTAGACGATCACGTTAGCAGATACAATTATCAGATTCAGCAGATATACCACCAGCACATAATTGAATCGGTGAGTATAGATTTTTGCGGTGATTCCGGCAACATAGCCGGTAATGATAAGCAATATGAACTGCAGGCTCATATTTCTTGCTGATTTAGCCTTGATGTTCTTGGCCAGATTCATAGGCCACGACAATCCAAAACAAACCAGCATAGTAGATTCGAGAAGTTCAGCCATTTTAATTTCCCCACTTTCTTAGATAACTTTCTTGTTCCTTACATAGTGTAGCATTGACTTACAATTACGTCTAATATATAATATTTATCAAATTCATAATGTGGATATTATGAATTTGAAGCGGAATACCAAAAAGAAATTTTGATGCAATAAAAGATGATAGTTAATATTGCGAATGGATTGTCCGGGATGAGAGAGGGGAAAGAACAGAATGGAACTAATGCAGATCCGGTATTTTCTGGAAACGGCAAGGACGAAGCATATGACAAACAGCGCGAAGAACCTTCATATTACACAGCCCGCCCTTACGCAGGCGATACGGAGGCTGGAGGCGGACTTGGGAGTGCCTCTTTTTGCGGCAAAAGGGCGCAATATTGTGCTGACAGAGTACGGCAGATATTTGCAGAAGAAATTAGAACCGCTGATGCGGCAGTTTGACGATATTCCCGAGCAGCTTAAAATGATGGTGGCGTTAGAGGGCGAAACGATTCATATGAACGTGCTGGCGGCGTCGAGCCTTGTGATGGAAGCGATCATTGAATATAAAAAGGAGCATAAGGATATTCATTTCCAGCTGCACCAGAATGTGGAGAGCGAATTGTACGATATCGCCGTCACGACAAAATTATTTTATCAGGGCGGCGACGAGAAAAACAGCTTTGCATGCGGGGAAGAGATTTACCTTGCCGTGCCGGAAAATGGGAAATACCGGGGGGCGGATTCTATCTGCCTTGTGGAAACTGCCGAGGAGGGATTTATCAGCCTGCTTGGTTCAAGGGAGTTCCGCTATATCTGCGACCGGTTCTGTCAGCATGCCGGGTTCACGCCGAAGATTATTTTTGAGAGCGATAATCCCGCCGCCGTTAAGAATATGATCGCGGCAAATATGGGGATCGGTTTCTGGCCGGAATTTACATGGGGCAGCGCCGAGAGCGAGAATGTGAGACTTTTGAAGATTGCGGAGCCGGTCTGTCAGAGGGACATTATCATAAATTATAACAGGAATAAGACGGATAATCGTAATGTGGTGGAGTTTTTTGAGTTCCTGACAGCGTATTTTGAGGAGAGGAAAGGCTGCCATTTAAGACAGCCTAAAGTTCCCATAATAACATAACCACATGGGCGTCAGCAGATCTAAAATCTCCCGCGTTAGCGTAAGAATCTTTTATGGCTTTATATGTTTTTTGATAGCGGCGAAGGATTCTTGGCTGATTACATGCTCGATCCTGCAGGCGTCTTCCACAGCCACCTTCGGGTCAACGCCTAATCTGGCCAGCCATGCGGAGATCGTCTGATGGCGTTCATAGATCCGTTCGGCTATTTCACGCCCGGATTCCGTAAGGGTAATAAAACCTTCCGGGGAAACGGCGATGTGTTCATTCTGGCGGAGCTTTTTCATGGCGACGCTGACGCTTGATTTTTTAAAATTCAGTTCCGCGGCGATATCCACAGCGCGCACTACCGGACGGTTTTGGCTTAGTACTAATATAGTCTCAAGATAATTTTCAGAAGATTCGTTATTTGACATTCATCTTACCTCATGTTTTCTTTCTGTTGGCCGTGTGCAAATGGGTCTGCACCGGATTCCAGATTTTTGATTCTGATATTATTACTTAATATTATCATATTTGAAAGAGGAGGACAAGGCGGGCTTGTGTGAAATAAAGTTTGCTGTTGCTAAAATAAATTATTGACATCTAATTAAAGTTAGTTTATACTAACATTGAACATGTAAAAAGCATTTTCAAGAAATAGAAACTATAAAGAAAAGAGGTTGATCATGATGCCGCTTACTATGGCGAATACCGGGGAGCCGCTGACGATTAAGAAGGTGGGCGGGAAGGAAGAAACCAGAAAATTTCTGGAAAATCTTGGATTTGTTGCAGGAGGAGCAGTTACGGTAATATCGGATATTAAGGGAAGCGTAATTGTGAAGGTGAAGGATTCCAGAATCGCCATAGGCAGAGACATGGCGATGAAAGTTATGGTTTGATCACCGATACTTTGTACAGGGTACGGAGTATCAAAAAATCAGGGAAAGGAAGAGAAATGGATGAAGACGTTAAGAGAGACGGCCTGCGGGCAGACGGTAAAGGTGAGTAAAGTAACCGGCGGCGGTCCGGTAAAGCG
Organism: uncultured Dorea sp.; assembly: GCA_910584095.1. Lineage (GTDB taxonomy): Bacteria > Bacillota > Clostridia > Lachnospirales > Lachnospiraceae > Claveliimonas. The sequence continues at coordinate 34,107 of CAJTYU010000002.1, forward strand.
AAGGATCATGGATATGGGTATTACGAAGGGCGTTGAAGTTTTTGTGAGGAAAGTGGCGCCTCTTGGCGATCCGGTGGAGGTGACGGTGAGAGGTTACGAACTGTCGATCCGGAAAGCAGATGCTGAGATGATCTGTGTGGAATAGAACTTATAGAAAAGCATATTTTTTACACATGAGTTAGTTATAACTTATATATGATAGTTAGCACGAACAATAAATGAAACAAAGGAGAGAGAAGATGTCAGTAAAAATTGCGCTTGCCGGGAACCCCAACAGTGGGAAGACAACACTATTTAACGCATTGACTGGTTCTAACCAGTTTGTTGGGAACTGGCCGGGAGTTACCGTAGAGAAAAAAGAAGGAAAATTAAAAGGCTATAAAGATGTAGTGATTATTGATCTGCCTGGGATTTATTCTTTATCCCCTTATACGCTAGAAGAGGTTGTGGCGAGAAATTATCTGATCGGCGAAAGGCCGGACGCGATTATTAACATTGTAGACGGAACGAATATTGAGAGAAATTTGTATCTGTCTACCCAGATCATGGAGCTTGGCATCCCGGTGGTCATGGCTGTTAATATGGCCGATCTTTTGGAGAAAAATGGAGATTCCATACATACGGATAAGCTGGCCGAGAAGCTTGGCTGTCAGGCAGTAACGATTTCTGCCCTAAAGGGAACAGGAATTAAAGAAGCGGCTTTGAAAGCGGTAGAGTTAGCGGGGACAAAGAAAGCGGCGGAAGTAAAGCATGAATTTTGTCCGAAGGCCGAGGAAATCATCTCAGCGGCGGAGTATAAGCTGGAAGGGCTGGTTTCCGAGGAACAGAAGCGTTTCTTTGCAATCAAGCTGTTAGAGAAGGACGATAAGATTGCCTGCCAGCTGACCTTGGCGCCGGATGTGTCGGCAGAGATCAGAGAAATGGAGGAATTTTTCGACGACGATACGGAGAGTGTGATCACCAATGAGAGATATGTATATATTTCTTCTATCATCGAGGACTGCGTGACGAAAAGCAGGAAGGCAGAAATAACCGCTTCTGATAAGATTGACCGCATTGTCACAAATAGGTGGATGGCGCTGCCGATTTTCGCGGGGATTATGTGGCTGGTATACTACGTGTCTGTTACAACTGTGGGAGCGTTTGTCACAGATTGGACCAATGATGTGCTGTTTGGCGAGATCATACCGCCGGCGATTGAACATGTGCTGACTGCTATCCGCTGTGCCGACTGGCTGCAAGGGCTGATCCTTGACGGTATCGTAGCGGGCGTGGGCGCGGTTCTCGGATTTGTGCCTCAGATGCTGGTGTTGTTTTTCTTCCTTGCATTCCTTGAGTCCTGCGGATACATGGCTCGGGTGGCATTTATCATGGACCGGATTTTCCGTAAATTCGGGCTTTCCGGAAAATCATTTATCCCGATGCTGATCGGAAGCGGCTGCGGTGTTCCCGGCATTATGGCATCAAGGACGATTGAAAATGACCGGGATCGTAAAATGACGATCATGACCACTACCTTTATTCCCTGCGGGGCAAAGCTGCCGATTATTGCGCTGATTGCAGGAGCGCTGTTTGACGGCGCTTCATGGGTGGCGCCAAGCGCTTATTTTGTTGGAATCGCGGCGATTATCTGCTCCGGTATTATTTTAAAGAAGACAAGGATGTTTGCGGGAGATATCGCGCCCTTTGTTATGGAGCTTCCGGCGTACCATATGCCCACAGTGGGAAATGTGCTCAGAAGTATGTGGGAGCGAGGCTGGTCCTTTATTAAGAAAGCCGGTACCATTATTCTGCTGTCCGCAATTGTTTTATGGTTCTTTATGAATTTCGGATGGGTGAACGGTTCCTTCGGAATGCTGGAGGCAGAGGAATTAAACTGCAGTATCCTAGCCGGTATCGGAAGCCTGATGGCGCCGGTCTTTGCACCCCTTGGATGGGGCGACTGGAAAATGGCGGTCGCGGCAGTTACCGGACTGATTGCAAAGGAAAATGTAGTGGGAACCTTTGGTATTCTGTTTGGCTTTGCCGAGGTCGCAGAGGAAGGAACGGAGATCTGGGGGCAGCTTGCAAAAAGCATGACGGCGGCGGCCGGATATTCCTTCTTAGTATTTAATCTGTTGTGCGCGCCTTGCTTTGCAGCCATGGGCGCGATTAAAAGGGAGATGAACAACGGCAGATGGTTTGCGTTTGCCATTGGTTACCAGTGCGTGCTTGCCTATGCGGTATCGCTGGTGGTTTACCAGATCGGAACCGCGTTCACAGGCGGAGGCTTTGGAATCGGCACTGCTGCGGCTCTGATTCTGATTGCAGGCTTCATATATATGCTGTTTCGGCCATACAGGGAAAGTGGAAATTTGAATGTGAAGATCAGGAGTATGGCAGGGGTAAAATAAATATGATATGATACAAGTATCCGGAGGCTGTTCTTATGCGAAAAGGCATGGCCTTTGGAAAATGTAGGGAGGATCGTATGGGAACATTTATCGTACTTTCAATTGTTCTTATTTTGATATATTTTGCCGTAAGAAGCGTGATCCGTGATAAGAAAGCCGGGAAATGCAGCGGCGGATGCGCTGGCTGCAGCAAAAGCTGCAGCCAGACACAGAGAGATAAAACGAATTAGCAGTGCATTCAATACAAACCTGAACGTATTTTTTTTACAATTTCAACAATACTCCGATGACCCCGCCAAGGACGATCCACACCAGCGGATGCAGCTTTTTGCAGTATTTGATCTGCATGACACCAAAGGAAGCGACGCAGATCAAAGCGCCAAGATAATCAATGGCGGTTACGCCGTTTTGGTCCGAGATAGTCAGAGAAATCTTAACCAGCTCCCACACGGCGTAGCCGATTAGGGCGGCTACCGCGGGACGGATGCCGTAAAAGGCTGCCTGCACCGTTTTATTTTCATTGAAATCCGCAAGGAATTTGGCGATCACCATAATGATAACCAGGGCAGGCGCCACCAGAGACAGGGTGGCGACGATAGCGCCGGGGATTCCGGCGGCATTGTAGCCGGCGTAGGTTGCCATGTTGATGCCTACCGGGCCGGGGGTGCTCTGGCTGATGGCGATCATGTTGGTAAGTTCTGCTTTGGTGTACCAGTCGTATTTTGCAGTCAAGTCCATCAGGAACGGAAGCGTGGCCATGCCTCCGCCGATGGCAAATAACCCAATTTTGAAAAATTCATACATAAGCTGGAAATAGATCATGCCTGTTTCGCCTCCCGTCTCTTTGCAATGATTCCCACCAGTGCGGAAGCGACTACAACCAGCGCCAGCGGGACGGGGGTAAAGCTTGCGATCAGGAAACCGGCAAGGAACAGGAAAATCCCAAGCCTGTCCTTTACGCCCTTCTGTGCCATGGTGACTACCGTTTGAAGCATCATGGCGCAGACCATAATACGGATTCCGGCGAGCGCGTGCTGCACAACCGGAAGATTGATAAAGTTCTTTAGTATTGAAGCGATCAGGCAGATGATGATCAGGGACGGGGAGACCATGCCGAGGGTCGCGATGAAGCCGCCTAAGATTCCCGCTTCCTGAAAGCCCACAAAGGTGGCGGTATTGACTGCAATAATGCCGGGCGTACACTGCCCGATGGCATACATATCAAGGATTTCTTCTTCAGTAACCCATTTCTTGGAATCTACCAGCTCGCGCTTTAGCATGGGCAGCATGGCAAGCCCGCCGCCAAAGGTGAGAGCGCCGATTTTAAAGAAGCTGCCGTATAGTTCCAATAGAATTTTCCCGGATGGTTTTGCATGGTATTTCTTCATGATGCATCAATCCCTTTCGTAGTTTACATTCATATAAGTCAGAATCAGAGAAGCGACGCCATAATCTGCGCATAGATTTCCTGATTCTTTTTCTGCCAGTTATCTGCGGCAGCTTTGGCCTCCTCCTCGGAGGGAACTGTAACCGTCAGGTCGATCAGAGGAAGGGCATGTTCCATAACCTGACAGTGAACAGAGTATTCCTGATTTGTATTCCGGTAATAATCGGATTTCACAGATACCTCGCTTTTTAGGTCGTACTGCTTCTCCATCAGGTAGTCGTTTACGTCCTGGCGGATAGCATGCGATATATTTTTTCGAAATAATTCAATGGTTGAGGCCCCATCCTCAGTCAGGGTGTAAAGCGTACGGTTGCGGATGGGTTCCTCCTGGATAAAGCCCGCGTCGATAAGCTCGGAGAGCGCCTGCTGGAGTTTAAAATAGGTGGTATATTCCTTGTTCAGCATAAAATCCGAAATCTGTGAATTGGACAGAGGGAAATCCACCCGGTCCAGCATATAGAGGATGATCAGTTTATAGAGAGTGAGTAATTCTGCCATTGGTATAACTCCTTCCCTGCCAGATATCATGGCTTTTGAAATAAGATTGAATCTGATTTAATACGAATCGTTTGTGGGCGGTCCACTTAGGTTCAATCAGCAAGGGCTTTGGTCCGTCTCCGGTAAGGCGGTGAATGACGATATCAGGCCGCAGCCTGCTGATACAGTGGCCCAGCAGTACAATATATTCCTCCAGCGTCAGAATGGGAAAAGGCTTCTTCTGATAATAGACGGCTAAGTCGGTTCCCTTTAATATATGGAGAAGAGACAGCTTAATCCCTTGGATATCCAGAGTGTTCAGATAGTCAATGGTTGCAAGCATTGACTCCGTATCTTCGGAGGGCAGCCCTAATATCACATGAACAATCACGGAAATGCCGATGCGCCTTAGTTCTTTTACAGCTTGTTCAAATACTGGAAGTTCATAGCCTCTGCGGATGAAACCGGCGGATTCCGGATGAATGGTCTGCAGGCCCAGCTCCACCCAGACAGGTTTCCTGAGGGAAAGCTCTGTCAAAAGAGATAGAACGTCGGGCGGCAGACAGTCCGGTCTGGTTGCAATGGAAAGGATTTCCACGCCGGGATATTGAAGGGCCTCTGTAAAGACCTGACGGAGATGGGGCAAGGGGCCGTAGGTTCCGGTATACGCCTGAAAATATGCGATATAGCCGTCTCCCCGGTATTTATCGGAGAGAAGTTTCCGGCCGGAATCTAACTGGCCGGTGATAGACAGATTCCGGTTTCCGGCAAAATCTCCGGAGCCTCCAGCGCTGCAGAAGACGCATCCGCCGTACCCTAAGGTTCCGTCTCTGTTCGGGCAGGTCATGCCGCCGTCCAGAGCGATCTTATAGAGCTTTTTTCCATAGGTTTCTTTCAAATAATAGTCCAGGGAATGGTAACGTTTTTCGCCCCAGCGGGTTCTTTTCGTCCTTATTTCGGTCTGCCGCATCAGATATGTTCTCTGACGGCCTGGCTTACCACCTCCGCCACTTTTGGATCGAAGGGCTGCGGGAGGATGTTGTCCTCATTTAGTTCGCCGTCCGGAACAAGGCCCGCAATGGCGTATGCGGCTGCAAGCTTCATTTCCTCGGTGATCTGGGGCGCCCGCCCTTCCAAGGCTCCTTTGAAAATGCCGGGGAAAGCGACTACATTATTTACCTGATTGGGGAAATCACTGCGGCCGGTTCCGATTACCTTTGCACCGGCCTCCTTGGCGAGACATGGCATGATCTCCGGAGTGGGATTGGCAAGGGCAAACAGAATTGCGTCCGGGTTCATGGAAGCCGCCATTTCCTTGGTGACGATACCAGGTGCGGAGACGCCGATGAAGATATCTGCGCCGATAAGCGCGTCTGCAAGACTTCCCTGTTTCTCTGACAGATTGGTGATCTCGGCCATCTGCTTCTGCATCCAGTTAAGCTTTGGGGAATCCTTGCTGATAATTCCTTTCGAATTGCACATGGTAATGTCTTTGAATCCATATTTTAATAAAAGCTTGGTGATGGCAACGCCCGCGGCTCCCGCCCCGCTCATAACGACCTTGGCGGTTTCTTTCTTTTTCCCGGTGACTTTCAGGGCGTTGATGATTCCGGCCAGTACCACGATGGCAGTACCGTGCTGGTCGTCGTGGAAGACTGGAATGTCCAGAATCTCCTTCAGGCGTTCCTCGATCTCAAAACACCGGGGCGCGCTGATGTCCTCCAGATTAATGCCGCCGAAGGCCGGGGCGATATTTACCACAGTTCGGATAATTTCTTCTGTGTCCTGTGTGTCCAGACAGATGGGTACTGCGTTGACGCCGCCAAATTCTTTGAACAGGACTGCCTTTCCTTCCATCACAGGCATAGCGGCGAGAGCGCCGATATTGCCAAGGCCAAGGACCGCGCTGCCGTCGGATACGACGGCGATAGTATTGGCTTTGATCGTATAGGCGTAGGCGGCTTCTTTGTCTTCGGCGATGACCCGGCAGGGCTCCGCTACGCCGGGGGTGTAGGCGATCGCCAAATCCTCTCTGGTATTTACATGGGATTTGGCGGTAGTTTCAATCTTGCCGTTCCAGTCTTTATGCATTTGTAATGCTTTTTCGTTTATTGTCATGACGATCACCTTTTTCTATAATTTCTTTTCTTTCTTTATTTTAACTATGATATCATAGCATTCTTACAGGGTTAAGTCAAACTGAAACCAGTGAAAAAATAGTTTGCAAAATATGGGAAATCATGTATAATGAATTTATATTTATTTCAAATGAGTCAGTTCCGGCTGTTATTCCCAACGCGATAGATAATATGACGAATTGAAGAGAAAGGAATTATTATATGATGAGAGAGAAGTATGAATCTCTGCCGTTAGCTACGTTAAAAGATCTGGCTAGGGCAAGGGAGATTCCCGGTATTTCGGGAATGAAAAAGGCTGAACTTATTGAGCGCATGCTGGAGGAGGATATCCGCGACAAGGAGCGTTCCGCAAACACAGGCGATAAGGAAAAGCAGGAAATTCATGATATTGACAAGCTTGACAGCGGTGTTACGGCAAATGGGATCTTGGAGGTGATGTCGGACGGATTTGGATTTATCCGCTGTGAGAATTATCTTCCGGGAGAGAATGATATTTATGTATCCCCATCCCAGATCCGCAGGTTTAATTTAAAGACCGGGGATATCTTAGAGGGGAATACCCGGATTAAGACCCAGCAGGAGAAGTTTTCCGCGCTGTTGTATCTGACGAAGGTGAACGGCATTCATCCAGGGATTGCATGCAGGAGACCGAATTTTGAAGATCTGATTCCGATTTTCCCCAATGAGCGCCTTTCTTTAGAGTGCGGCAAGACAAGCACCGCCATGAGGATTATGGATTTGATGTCCCCAATTGGAAAGGGACAGAGGGGGATGATCGTATCGCCGCCGAAGGCTGGTAAGACGACGCTTTTAAAACAGGTGGCGCTGTCTGTAAGGCGGAATAATCCAGAGATACACCTTCTGATCCTTCTGATCGACGAGCGTCCGGAGGAGGTTACGGATATAAAGGAAGCGATCGAAGGGAAGAATGTGGAGGTAATCTACTCTACCTTTGATGAACTGCCGGAGCATCATAAGAGGGTATCCGAGATGGTGATCGAGCGCGCTAAGAGACTGGTGGAGCATGGCAAGGACGTTATGATCCTGCTGGACAGTATCACAAGGCTTGCAAGAGCTTATAACCTGACGGTATCGCCTTCCGGAAGGACCTTATCCGGCGGCCTTGACCCGGCGGCGCTCCACATGCCGAAGCGGTTTTTCGGCGCGGCGAGGAATATGCGGGGAGGCGGCAGCCTGACGATTTTGGCTACCGCGCTGGTGGAGACTGGAAGCAGAATGGACGATGTGGTTTACGAAGAATTTAAAGGAACCGGCAATATGGAGCTTGTTTTGGACAGAAAGCTGTCGGAGAAGCGGATGTTCCCGGCTATCGATATACCGAAGTCGGGTACCAGAAGGGAGGATCTTCTGCTTACAAAGGAAGAGCAGGAGGCAGTAGATTCCATGCGGCGCGCCATTAACGGCCTTAGGGCGGATGAAGCGGTTGAGAATATCCTAAACATGTTCTCGCGGACAAAAAGTAATCAGGAGTTGATCCAAATGGTAAAAAAGACAAAATTCATCTAGACATCGATGGGATTTTATGATACAATTACAAAGCTGTTTATGAAACGAAATTTGTAAAGCGCACAGCGCGGCGATAACAATAAAGAAGAGGTGAATGAAATGAAAGAAGGAATACATCCAGCATATCATCAGGCAACTGTAACATGCAACTGTGGAAACACATTTGTGACAGGTTCTACAAGCGAAGATATCCACGTGGAAATCTGCTCCAAGTGCCATCCGTTTTACACAGGTCAGCAGAAGGCTGCACAGGCTCGCGGACGTGTGGATAAGTTTAACAAGAAATACGGACTGGATAAATAAGTCAGCAGGTGCAGGGTTGAGGTTCTTGAAATCTCAACCCTTTCTGTTGTTATGTACCAGAGGGGAACGGCCGCCGGCCGTTTTTTCCAGGCATTGAGGTGAATAGTAATGAAATCTTCAAACATTGGCGGTCAGGCCGTGATGGAAGGCGTCATGATGAAAAACAAGGATGAATATGCCGTTGCCGTGAGAAAAAGCGACGGAGATATTGTTGTTAAGAAGGATACCTGCCACAGTATTGTGAAGAACCATACGGCGTTGACGAAGATACCCTTTATCAGAGGGGTTTTTAATTTTATAGATTCCATGGTAATCGGAATGAAAACGCTTATGTATTCGGCATCCTTTTTCGAAGAAGATTCGGAGGAAAAGGACGCGGTTACGGAGAAAGAGGCGGCGAAGAATGAGAAGAAGGAAGAACTTCTGATGACTGGAACGGTGATCGTATCGGTGATTATGGCGGTTGGTATTTTTATGGTTCTTCCCTATTATCTGTCAAGTCTTTTGAAAAATTTGATTCCTTCCTATAATATAAGGACAGTTATTGAAGGATTTGTCAGGATTGGAATCTTTATTGCGTATATTTTACTGATCTCTGGAATGGAGGATATCAAACGGCTGTTTCAGTATCATGGAGCAGAGCATAAGTGCATTAACTGTATTGAGCATGGCCTGCCGCTGAATGTTGAAAATGTGCGTATCAGTTCCAGACAGCATAAGCGCTGCGGCACCAGTTTTTTGTTTTTTGTGCTGATTATCAGTATCTGTCTGCTGATGGTGGTCAGGGCGGAATCGCCCCTGATGAGAGTGGTGATACGAATTGCCCTGCTTCCGGTTATTGCCGGGATCTCTTATGAGATTCTGAAGCTGGCGGGCAGCAGTGAGAATCCCATTGTCAACCTGCTCAGTAAACCGGGGCTTGCAATCCAGAAGCTTACGACCAAAGAGCCGGATGATAGGATGATCGAGGTTGCTATACAGGCGGTAGAGGCTGTTTTTGACTGGCGCAAATTCGAACAGGAGAACGATATATGAACTTGAGAGAGGCGCTTAGGGCCGGGGAAGAAGTTCTTAAGGCGGCCGGGATTGCTGATGCGTCTACCGACGCCAGACTGCTGCTTGAGAAGGCGGCCGGGATTACGCTGACAGAATATGCGCTGGATCCCTTTCGGGAGATGGAAGAGGAAGGGAAGAAGGAGTATCTGGAGTTGATCGGCAGGCGCACAAAGAGGATTCCGCTGCAGCATCTCACCGGAGAACAGCAATTTATGGGACTTTCTTTTCAGGTGAACCGGGATGTGCTGATTCCGAGGCAGGACACGGAACTTTTGGCCGAGGAAGCGTTAAAGCTCCTGAAACCGGGAATGCATGTGTTGGATCTGTGCACAGGTTCCGGGTGCGTTATTATCAGTCTGGAACGGATTGGAAGAGAGAAGGGGCTGGCAGATGAGACCAGCAGCTTTACAGGAAGCGATATATCCCCTAAGGCGGTCAGGACGGCCATGGCAAACGCCGCGCGGCATCAGGCTGGGGTCTGTTTTGCAGAAAGCGATCTGTTTGAAAAGCTGGAAGGCGGATATGATCTGATCGTATCGAACCCTCCTTATATACGGACTGCTGTGATTGAAGAGCTGGAGGAGGAGGTCCGGTGTCACGATCCGCTTTTGGCGCTGGACGGCAAGGAGGACGGACTGTATTTTTACCGGAGAATTATCCGGGAGGCGGAAGGGTATTTGAACCCCGGCGGATGGCTTTTGTTTGAGATTGGGTATGACCAGAGGGAAATGGTAACAGAACTGATGAAGCAGCGGGGCTATCGGCAGATACAGGCGAAAAAGGACTTGGCGGGACTTGACCGGGTCGTAATTGGAAGATATGATAGAGCGTAGAGGTTTATCCGGACCGCGGCGGGCGAAGCGCTTCGGATGAAGAGAGGATATAGGGTTACCGGGAACGGAGCGAATGGTAACAAGGTAGGAGGAGAAAGAGATGTTTGACAAATTAGAGGATCTGCTCATTCGTTTTGAGGAGATTTTAAGCGAATTACAGGAGCCGGATGTGACGGGCGACCAGAATCGGTTCCGCAGGCTTATGAAGGAACAAAATGACCTGACTCCAATTGTTGAGGCATATAAAGAATATAAGATGTGTAAGCAGGCGATAGAGGATAGTCTGGTTATGCTTGAAGAGGAGTCGGATGAAGAGATGCGGGAGCTGGCGAAAGAGGAGCTGAACGACTCCAAGGCCAGAGTGGAGGAGTTAGAGAAGGAACTTAAGATTCTGCTGCTTCCCAAAGATCCCAACGATGACAAGAATGTTATGGTGGAGATCCGCGCCGGCGCCGGCGGCGACGAGGCGGCGCTTTTTGCGGCGGAGATCTACCGGATGCTGGTGCATTATGCAGAGGGAAGGCGTTGGAAAACAGAGATGATCTCTCTGAATGAGAATGGGATTGGCGGCTTTAAGGAATGTGTATTTATGATCAATGGACAGGGCGCTTATTCCCGGCTGAAGTACGAAAGCGGGGTGCATCGGGTACAGCGGGTGCCGGAGACGGAGAGCGGCGGACGCATCCACACTTCTACGGTTACGGTTGCGATTATGCCGGAGGCAGAAGAAGTAGACGTTGTAATTGACGAAAAAGATATCCGTATTGATGTGATGCGGGCATCCGGAAACGGCGGCCAGTGCGTCAATACCACAGACTCGGCCGTGCGGCTCACCCATTATCCCACCGGGATCGTGATTTACAGCCAGACGGAGAAATCCCAGCTTCAGAACAAGGAAAAGGCGTTCCGCCTGCTGCGTTCTAAGCTGTACGAGATTGAGCTTGAAAAAAAGCAGTCGGAGGAAGCGGCGGCTAGAAGAAGCCAGATTGGCACTGGAGACCGTTCTGAGAAGATCCGTACTTACAATTTTCCGCAAGGCCGGGTGACGGATCACCGGATTAAACTGACGCTCCATAAGCTTGATGGAATTCTCGGCGGAGATTTAGATGAGATTATTGATAGCCTGATCGCGGCGGATCAGGCGGCCAAACTTGCAAATATGAATGAAGAATAAGCAGGATATAAGAACCTTCGCTGGGCCAAGTTGTGCAGAGTGGGTTCTTTATGCCTTTAGAACAGAGGATTTAAAATGACTGGAGGCTATTTGTTATGAATTTTCAGAATAGAGTTAAGTCGGCGGTTCTGGCGGTTTTGATGCTTTGCTCGTTAAGCGTGGGCTCCGTGGTGGCGGGGGAGGCCGGCCCGATGCGGGAGCAGGATGAGGTGACGATTTTATTTACCCATGACATCCATTCCAGACTGGACGAGTATAAGGTTCAGGGAGCGGGAGATTCCAGGGGCGGACAGGAGACGGCTTTCGCAGGCGGCTTTGCCCGATTAAAGACTAAGATGGATGAGAGGCGGGCGGAGAATCCGGCGACCTTTGTATTTGATGCGGGAGACTTTTCCATGGGAACCCTGTATCAGACGATTTACGAGACGGAGGCGGCAGAGCTTACCATGCTTGGGCGGCTGGGAGTGGATGCCGTCACCTTCGGCAATCATGAATTTGACTACCGGGCCGAGGGCGTGTCGAATATGCTTCACAGCGCGCTTAAGAATGCCGAAGAGGATGAGACTCTTACCCTGCCCCGGTTTCTGATCGCCAATATTGACTGGGAGAAGAACAATTCCAAGGACAACCGTTTGATTCAAAAGGCGCTGGAGGACTATGGGAGCAGCGAATATACGGTGATAGAGCGGGAAGGGCTTAGGATTGGCGTTTACGGTGTTGTGGGAGAGGACGCGGAGGTCTGCGCGCCGGAGAGCGGCATTGATTTTGACGATATCGTGGAAGCTTCCAGACGGGTGGTGGACAAGCTTCAGGACGAGGATGTAGATATGATCGTATGCCTGTCCCACAGCGGGACGGACGGGGAGGCAAAGGTGTCTGAGGACGAGGTTCTGGCGGAGGAAGTGCCGGAGATCGATGTGATCGTCAGCGGACATACCCATACCACGCTCAATGAGCCGATCGTTTACGGAGACACGGTGATTGCTTCCGCCGGTTCTTACGGAAGGAACTTGGGAGAACTGAAGCTGGTTCCGTCGGGAAACGGACGCTGGAAGGTTGCCGATTACCGGCTGAACGGGATGGATGAGTCGGTAGCTCAGGATGAAGAGATCGAAGGGTATTTGAGGGAATACCGGGATACGATTGACGAGAAATATCTGTCCCGGTTCGGATATACCATGGGAGAGGTGCTGGCAAAGAATGAGATCGCCTTTACACAAATCGACGATCTGGGAGCCGAGCTCCGGGAGGATACGCTGGGCAGCCTGATCGCGGATTCCTATGTCTATGCGGTAAAAAAGGCGGAGGGAGATTCTTATGTGCCGGTGGATCTGGCTGTAGTTGCCTCCGGCGTGGTGAGGGATTCGTTCCAGAAGGGAGAGATCACGGTATCGGATGCGTTTAATGTGAGCGCCCTCGGTATCGGCCCCGACCGAATCACCGGTTATCCGCTGGTCGGCGTATATCTGACAGGGAAAGAACTGAGAACCGTGGCGGAGATCGACGCTTCGATCTCGCCGATCATGACCTATGCGCAGATTTATCCCAGTGGGATGAGCTGGACCTTCAATCCGAACCGCCTGATCTTAAACCGGGTAACGAAGACGGGGATGACAGGAGACAATATTGGAGAGGAAGAGCCGTTTATTCAGGATAATCTGACGGAAATTGAGGATGATAAGCTGTACCGGGTCGTTTCCGGCCTGTATAGCGCGCAGATGCTGGGCGCGGTAGAGGATCAGTCAAAAGGAATCCTAAAGCTATCTCCGAAGAACGAAAAGGGAGAGGTCATCACGGATTTTGAAGAATATATCATTTACGACCAGAAAGGCCAGGAGCTGAAGGAGTGGTATGCGCTTGCGGGATATCTGGAGTCTTTTGAAAAGGATGAAGAGGGAGTATCCCGGATACCGGAAAGGTATCGCGAGGGGGAAGGCCGGAAGATCATACAGGACAGCGCCAATCCTGTGGAATTGTTAAAGAACCCGAATCGATTTGCGGTAACGGTTTACAGCATTGCTCTGCTGCTTATATTTTTCTTTGTGATAACAGGGCTGTATGCGGTCGGAAAGTATAAGCAGAGAAGAAGGAAGAATGAAGAATGAAAAAAGAAGGTAGATCATGATGGATATTGGATTTAAAAAAATTGAACTGCAGGATAAAGAACTGATCAGCCATTTTTTTGCGCATCATACCAGCAGGAGCTGCGAGCGTACATTTACGAACGTTTATCTCTGGGCGAGATTTTATGACGTAACTTTTGCTGTGGTGGAGGATTCGCTGGTATTTAAGAGCGAGAATGAAGAAGGGTGTTCCTTCGCCTATCCGGCAGGAGAGCCGGAACAGGTGAGACGCGCCATAGAGGCGCTGATGGAATACAGCAGGGAGCGGAAGACGCCCTTTCGGATGTATAATGTAACGCCGGATAATTATGACTGTATCGAACAGTGGTATCCGGGCCGGTTCCAGATTGAATACAATGAGGACGCGGCGGATTATGTCTATGAATCCGAGAAGCTTGCCACGCTTTCCGGCAAGAAGCTCCACAGCAAGCGGAACCACATTAATAAGTTCAAGGCGGTCTATGAAGACCGGTGGAGCTATGAGCCGATCACCAAGGAGAATCTGGAGGAGTGTTTTCAGATGGCCTTGAAGTGGCGCAATGAGAACGGCTGTGAGGATGATGAGGAAAAGAATGCGGAAATCTGCGTAACCTTAAATTCGCTTCGGCTGTTCGAGGAATTAGAGCTTGTGGGCGGCGTATTGAAGGTGGATGGAGAGATTGCCGCCTTTACCATCGGAGAACCCATCTGCGATGATACCTTCGTGGTGCATATTGAGAAGGCTTTCGCGAATATCGACGGCGCCTATACGATGATCAACCAGCAGTTTGTGCAGCATGCCTGTAAGAATTACAGGTATGTGAACCGGGAAGAGGATACCGGGGCGGAGGGGCTTCGCAAGGCAAAACGCTCCTATAAGCCGGTCTTTATGGTTGAGAAAGGCGTTGTTACGCAGAGGCAGGAAACCGATACAGAAGGAGGAGAGGGACGATGATAGCAGAGAAAATGAAAGGGATGGTGGCGAACAGTTCCGCTATTCGCGCGATGTTCGAGGAAGGAAACCGGATGGCTGGTATTTACGGAGCGGAGAACGTATATGATTTTAGTCTGGGAAATCCCAATGTGGCGGCTCCAGAGGCCGTAAAGACGGCGATTTTAGAGCTGCTTGCGGACGAGGACCCGGTGGTCCTTCATGGATATACCAACAGCAACAGCGGCTATGGGGACGTAAGGCAGGCGGTTGCGGAGTCATTGAATGAGCGGTTTGGGACTGCCTTTGAAGGAAAAAATATTATAATGACCGTAGGGGCGGCGGGGGGACTGAACGTGATTTTAAAAACGCTATTAAATCCCGGCGATGAAGTGATTGTATTCGCGCCGTATTTTGGCGAGTACCGTTCCTACACGAATAATTATGACGGAGTACTGGTGGAAATTTCTCCGAATACCGTGGATTTCCAGCCAAAGCTTGATGAATTTGAGGCGAAGATTACGGCAAAGACGAAGGCTGTTATTGTGAATACGCCGAATAATCCTACAGGAGTGGTGTATTCCGAGGATACCATAAAGAAACTGGCGGCGGTTATGGAGAAGAAACAGAAAGAGTATGGCACAGAGATTTATCTGATCTCCGACGAGCCTTACCGGGAACTGGTCTATGACGGCGTTAAAGTTCCTTATCTGACGAAGTATTATGCCAATACGATCGTAGGCTATTCCTACAGCAAATCCCTGTCCCTTCCGGGGGAGCGGATCGGATATCTGGTGATTCCGGATGAGGCGGCGGACAGCGAGGCGGTATTATCTGCGGCAAATGTTGCCAACCGGATTCTTGGCTTTGTGAACGCGCCTACTCTGCAGCAAAAGATTGTAAAGAAATGTCTGAAGGAGAAGACGGACATTTCCTATTACAACCGGAACCGGGAGGCTCTGTATCAGGGGCTTGCAGACTGCGGTTTTTCGTGTATCAAGCCGGAGGGAGCCTTCTATTTGTTCGTAAAATCTCCGGTGGAGGATGAGAAGGAGTTTTGCACTGCGGGAAAGAAGTATCATATCCTGATGGTTCCGGGCAGCTCTTTTGGGTGTCCGGGGTATGTGCGGCTGGCATACTGCGTATCTTACGAGACTATCATCCGCTCGCTGCCAAAGTTTGCGGAGCTTGCAAAGGAGTATTTTTAAGATGAAAGCGTATGAAAAGAATATCCGTAAGGCAGATCCCTATGTGCCGGGAGAACAGCCCCGGCACAGGGCGGTTAAGCTGAATACTAATGAGAATCCCTATCCGCCGGCGCCGGGAGTTAGGAGAGCGTTAGAGCAGATGGAAACGGATCGGCTGCGCCTGTATCCAGATCCGGAAGCGTCGGAGCTTACGGAGGCTCTGGCAGAGTATTACGGCGTGGGAAGGGATCAGGTCTTTGTGGGAGTCGGCTCGGACGATGTGCTGTCCATGTGCTTCCTTACGTTCTTTAACTCTAAAAAACCCATCCTATTTCCGGATATTACATACTCTTTTTATAAGGTATGGGCAGAACTTTATCGGATTCCCTATGAATGCTGCAGGCTGGATGAGGACTTTTGCATGGTAAAGGAAGATTATTAT
The DNA here is from genome assembly GCA_910584095.1 of uncultured Dorea sp. Classification (GTDB taxonomy): domain Bacteria; phylum Bacillota; class Clostridia; order Lachnospirales; family Lachnospiraceae; genus Claveliimonas. Next base: position 50,117 of record CAJTYU010000002.1, read on the forward strand.
CGGGAAAACGGAGGCGTGATTTTTCCGAATCCCAATGCGCCCACAGGGATTTATGAAAACCTTGCTTTTGTGGAGGATATCCTTTCACATAATCGGGATGTCATTGTCATTGTAGACGAAGCATATATTGATTTTGCGGGGGAATCTGCCATAAAGCTCCTTGAGAACTATGAGAACTTGATTGTGGTGCAGACCTTTTCGAAGGCGCGTTCCATGGCGGGGATGCGGATCGGCTACGCCATTGCGTCTCCCGCGCTGATCGGGTATCTGAATGATGTGAAGTATTCCTTTAATTCCTATACGATGAACCAGACCTCCCTCGTCTGCGGCGTGGAGGCTGTAAAGGACCGGAAATATTTTGAACAGACGGTAAGAAAAATTGTCGATACAAGGGAGTGGGCGAAGGAACGGTTTAGGGAGCTTGGATTTGTCTGTCTGGATTCCGGCGCAAACTTCATATTTGTAACGCATCCGGAGCAGGATGCAAAGGAGTTGTTTGAAGCCTTAAAGGAAGCCGGGATCTATGTGCGGTACTGGGGAAGCAGGCGTATCGAACAGTATCTGCGCGTTACGGTGGGAACAAGAGAAGAGATGGAGAAATTATTTCAATTCTTAAGAAATAAAATCAGAGATTAAGAAAGGATAAGAGTATGACGGAGACACTTGTACAAAGCGTGATAGATGCATTGAGCGGAAGTTTTGGAAAGGAAGCGATTGTTTTTATTATCTCTATGATTCCAATCTTAGAGCTTAGAGGGGCGCTTCTGGTAGCGGGACCGATCTTAGGCGTTCCGGTCGCTAAGGCAATTCCGCTTTGCGTGATCGGGAATATTATTCCGGTGCCGTTTATTTTATTATTGATCACGCCGGTTTTTAACTGGCTTAAGGGGACGAAGACCTTTAAGCCTATGGTGACGAGGCTGGAAAACAAGGCGATGAGCAAGAGCGACCAGATCGAGAAATATGAGTTCTGGGGTTTGGTGCTGTTTGTAGGGATCCCTCTTCCGGGAACCGGGGCATGGACGGGTTCTCTGATCGCGGCGCTTCTTGGAATTAAGTTCAAAAAGGCATTCCCGGCGGTAGTGATTGGGATCTGCATGGCTACGATCATTATGTGGTTTATTTCTTATGTACTTTTGGGCGGCGTACAGGTATTAGGATAAGGCGATGAAGATGAAGCGGGAAGCAATAGATTTGACGAAAGGTTCGGTGGCGAAGGGGATTATAAGTTTTACAATTCCCTTAATTCTTGGACAGCTTTTACAGCAGCTGTATAATATGGCGGATGCATGGGTGATCGGGAATTTTGCGGATAATACGGCCTTTGCGGCTGTTAGTACATCGGGAAGCCTTGTTTTTCTAATTGTAGGTTTCTTTAATGGGATTGCAATTGGGGGAGGGGTGGTGATTTCCCGTTATTTCGGCGCTGGAGATGATAAGAATGTGGAGAGGGCGATACATACGAATATTTTATTTGGTATTGCAGCCTCCGCTGCAGTGACGATAGCGGGAGTATTTGGCGCGCCCCAGATATTGAGGCTGATGCAGGTGCCGGAAAACGTACTGCCGCAGTCTATTATTTATTTTCAAATATATTTTGGAGGCAGCGTGACCATCGTTATGTATAATATGTTCATGTCTATTATGCGGGCGCTGGGGGACAGCCTTCATCCTTTGTATTATCTGGCAGTGTCCTCTTTTGTAAATGTGGCGCTGGATCTGTTGTTTGTGGCGGGATTTCACTGGGGTGTGGCGGGCGCTGCCGTTGCGACGGTATTATCCCAGGGGTTAAGCGCCGTGCTCTGTATCCTTCGGATGAGAAAAAATGAAGGCTGCGCGCGGATCGGCTGGAAAAAGCTGAAAGTTTACGGATATATGATGAAGGATGTCATCTATCAGGGATTTCCTGCCGGGATCCAAAATTCGGTAATCAGTATTGGAAATGTTGTGGTACAGACCAATGTAAATTCCTTTGGGGAATACGCCATGTCCGGCATGGGTTCCCATTCGAAGATAGAAGGATTTGTGTTTATTCCGATTATGGCGATGTCTCTTACCATGTCTACTTTTATCAGTCAGAATCTGGGAGCGAAAGAGTATGACAGGGCGAAAAAGGGAGCGGCGTTTGGGATATTTTCTTGTATTGCCGTGGCAGAGGTGATCGGAGTGATCGCGTTTAATTTTTCCCCCTATTTTCTGCGGATCTTTGCGAAAGCGGATGAGGCGGTCAGGTATGGAGTGATTATGCAGAAAACCGTAACATTGTTTTATTTTCTGCTGGCATTTTCCCACAGTGCAACGGGAGTATTGAGAGGGTGCGGGAAATCGGTGGTTCCTATGGTTACCATGCTGGGGTTCTGGTGCGGGGTGAGAGTATTGTATGTGACGGCCGCAATTCGCTTTTTTCCGGTGTTTCAGACAATCTGCTGGGCCTATCCTCTTACGTGGAGTTTAAGCAGTATCGTGTTTCTTTGGTTTTTGGTAAAAACTGACTGGGTGCATGCATATGAAAAAAGCTGTCGCATTGAGTGATCAGTGCGGCGGCTTTTTAGAATTCTAAAGTCGGTTTGCTATTCTTTTTTGTCTCTGGAGGAATCTCCGCTTATGCCCATCTGATACAATGCTTCTGCGCATTGTGCATCCGTGACTAGGACATTAATATAGCCGCCTTGGATTGCGCCATGGATCGCCTTTGCTTTGTGAAGGCCGCTGGCGATTCCGATTGCATAAGGAACTTTTTTCAGTTTGTTTATATTGATTCCAAATACCTGTTTGTTGTACTCGATCTGGTCAACGTTACCGTCCTTGTCAAATAAGTGCATGCAGATATCGCCGCATACTTGAGACTGCCTCACTTTATCCCTCATTTCCTCGGAATAATAACCGCTTTGGAAAACGGAGGACTGGTCGTCGCCGGTGCCGATGCCGACCATGACTGCGTTCAGGGAATCGTAATAATTCATTACGTTGCGCACGCTTTCTTCTTTCATGAGCGTTCGTTTGGTTTGGGAACGGGAGACGATTGCGGGTACATATAGATGCAGGCCGCTTCCATGGAATGCTTTGGCCAAAATGTCCACAACGTGATTTGCATCCAGAGTGACGTCTAATTTGCCGCTTCCGCCGAGAAGGGGAACGAAGGTAAGGTTCTGGAATTGTCTGGAAGCATAAGGCGCCATGTACCGAAGCGTGGTTCCCATACCCACGCCAATGATATCGCCGTTTTTTAATATTGAATTTAAATAGCCCGCCGCCATTTTTGCCAGAACATCCTTCTGCTGGCTTTCTTCGACCGTATCTGCAACAATAACCTCCTGCAGTCCGAAAGTTTTTTCTAGTTTCCGCTCCAGCTCAGAATAACAGCGTTTCTGGGGATCGGAAATAATAATTTCGACGACCCGCTTTTGTTTGGCGCTTTTTATCAGCTTGGAGACGGTAGGGCGCGAGAGATCCATTAATTTGGCGATATCGCTCTGGCTGATGTCTCTGTTGTAGTATAGGTCGCATACGCGCAGCATCATGCGTTCGTTATTAATTATTTTTTTCATATTTTATTATTAAAGGATTTGTTTTCATTGTTTCCAGTGGTCAAGCTCGTCCTTTAAGGCTCCCAGAAGCTGTGATTCGGGCATTTTGCGGATAATCCGGCCTTTTTTGAAGAGAAGGCCTTCGCCCCGTCCGCCGGCGATGCCAAGATCTGCTTCTCTGGCTTCTCCGGGACCGTTGACGACGCAGCCCATGACTGCAACCTTTAAGTTTAAGTCGTATCCGGCAACCAGTGTCTCTACTTGGCTGGCTAGGCTGATCAGGTCGATTTGGGTTCTGCCGCAGGTAGGGCAGGAGATTACCTCAATGCCGCATTTCCTGAGATCAAGCGCTGAGAGTACCTTCTGCGCGGTCCGCACCTCTTCCACCCGGTCGCCGGTCAGGGATACGCGTATAGTATTGCCGATACCTTTGTGAAGAATGATGCCAAGGCCCACGCTGGATTTGATAATGCCGCTGGAAAGAGGACCCGCCTCTGTGATCCCTACATGCAGCGGGTAATCCGTGGCTTTGACCATGAGCTCGTACGCTTTGATACACATCATAACATCGGAGGATTTGATGCTGATAATGATATCTTTCAAGCCGAAACGTTCTACCAGTTGTATTTTGTCAAGAGCGCTCTCCACCAATCCTTCAGCCGTAACACCTCCGTATTTTTGTATCAGGTTCTTTTCTAAGGAGCCGCTGTTTACGCCGATTCGGATTGGCACATGACAGCTTACAGCCTTTTCTACTACGGCCTGAATCTTCTCAGGACTGCCGATATTGCCCGGATTGATGCGAATCTTGTCTGCTCCGTTTTCCATAGCGGCAATTGCCAGCTTATAGTCAAAATGTATGTCTGCGACAAGAGGAATCCTAATCTGGCTCTTGATCTTAGGAATCGCTCTGGCAGCTTCAAAAGAAGGAACGGCACATCGGATGATCTGACAGCCTGCGTCCGTCAGTTCATGAATCTGCTTCACGGTGGCGGCCACATCCTCTGTCCTTGTATTTGTCATGGATTGAATTGTGATGGGAGCGGTTCCGCCGATGGGAACATTTCCTACCATTACCTGTCTGGTCATGTCTCTATACATAGATTTTTCCTCCAAAGCAGCCTTTCTGTCTTTACTGAAAGGCTTAAATGCAGAAACCGCTTCCCAGCGGCTGTTCTCTGCCTGTTGTACTGTTTATAATATATGAATTAGTTTTCGCAAGTTGTAGTATGCTTTACGCGTATTTTCAAAAATATGCAGAAGCATACAGTTTTTATTATAGTACAACAAACGTTTCTTGTAAATGGATAACCGGATTACATTTACTGCTTTTTATTTTTAGAGGAAAAATATTTCCGCCTGTGCGGCTGAGAGGCTGTCTCCGGTAAGCGGGCCCCGGCCGCACAGGCGAAATACTGTTGTTATAATTCTTCGAATTTAACCACGGAAGTCTTTTGGGATATAGTGTCCAGTATTTCCGAGGAATCGAAGGTCCTCCCTACCCGCAGGGAAAGACGGGTAAGGATGTGGCCCTTTTTTACTTTTTTTGAATCGCTGTTTATACTTACGTTGATTACCTGGGCGCCGCATTTTCTTGTGGTTTCCAGCAGGTATGGGATATCCTCCGGGCTGGTGGTCTCCACCAGCAGTTCCATGCCTATCAGCGTCGAGGTATGCCCTTCGAGCCGATGCAGGATTATCATGACCACGAGCATGGTTGCCGTGGCCAGTATTCCGCCTTCAAAGTATCCGCCTCCGTATGCGAGTCCGATGCACGCGGTAGTCCAGAGACCGGCGGCGGTTGTAAGTCCGGTTACCCGTTTGCCTGTAGCGAGAATGGTGCCGGCGCCGAGGAATCCCATTCCGTTTATCACCTGCGCGCCTAAACGGGCCGGATCCGCCGCGGGATTGACCGCTGTGACCAGATAATGGTCTAAGCACATTACGATACACGCGCCCAGAGACACTAAGATATGGGTCCGCAAACCTGCAGCCCGCCCCGCGCGCCCCCTCTCGAAACCGATCAAGCCGGCGGAAATAGAGGATAGCAGAATGCGGAGCGCAATGGAAAGAAATGAAAAGCCGCGGATTCCGTCAAATATTGCCAACATTGTTTTGGCCTCCTACATAAAAATAATCAAATATGGCGCGTCAGATTGTAAATTCCGAGCAGATGTCCGGAGTGTAGATCTCGCCGTCGTATACGGAGCCTGCGCGGATTCTCATAAAAGGAATATCTCCGTCGCTGGGCAGGTGGTACAGGCACAGCTTTTTCACATGGCCGTTGGAGGCGGATTTTCCGGCTTCGATATCAGTCATATGGCCCGCGCCTATGGTATGCCTTGTTCCCATGGAAATCGTCGCCTCGCAGATCAGAAGATCCGCGCCGGTTAAAAACTCGGTATGGGATGGATCGTAAGTGGTGTCTGTGTAATACACTAGGGTTTTTCCGTTTTTTTCAATGCGGAATGCGTAGCATTCAATGGTATGATTGACCTTTTTTACCGTAATGTCCGCCCCCGCTATGCGCAGTTTCATGCCGTCTTGCAGTACATGGGTATCGCAGAAGGGATACTGGACGGCGTCCCACATGGTAGCGGGCGTGGAGGGCGCGTAAACCTGTGGCTTGTTCGTGCGCAGCCCTACGCGGAGCGCATAATTAACCGCGTAGTAGAGGCAGCCCACATCTCCCATATGGTCATAGTGCAGATGGGAGAGCAGTACGCCCTGAAACTGGTCGGTTAAATTAGCGTATTCAAAGTATTTGGACAGCACGCCGCCGCCGCAGTCCAGAAGAAATTTTCCTTCGCTGGTAGTAACCAGCGCACCGCAGGTAGCACCGCCGGGCTGCGGAAAAGCGCCCCACCAGCCCAGAAGATTTACTTTAAATGTAAAATTATTCATCTAACCACACCGCCTTCTGAATGTTTACTGTGATATCTGCGCCTTCCGGTTTAATAAAATCTACGCTGGAGAGCAGCCGGAACATCTCGCAGCCGGGAGCTTCCAGATAATACTCAATCTGGCTTCCCTGATAGAGGGCCCGGCGGATGTGAGCCTGAAAGGGCGAAGTATCGTCCGGGGCCATGTGGTGGGCGCGGACGGCTGCGAATCCCTTTTCCTTTGCGGTGTTCACATAAGGAACCTTCATAGGATAGCAGCCCGCTACTAAGATATCCATCATTCCGTCCGCGTCTCTTTTCGCATCGGCTTTTTTGACGGCGGGCAGGATGTTGGCGGAGCCGATAAATTTTGCTACAAAGGTGTTGACCGGGTTCTCGTATAATTCATATGGGGGAGCGAACTGCTCCAGCACGCCCTTTCTGACTACGGCTACCTTATCTGACATAGTCATGGCTTCGATCTGGTCATGGGTCACATTGATAATCGTGATATTCTGCGTTTTTTGGATTTCCTTGATTTCCCCGCGCATCTCCTCGCGTAGCGCGGCGTCTAAATTGGATAACGGCTCGTCCAGTAAGAGAAGCTTCGGCTTCATGATCAGAGCGCGGGCAAGAGCTACTCTCTGCTGCTGGCCGCCGGAAAGTTCGTGGGCCATGCGGTTTTCCAGCCCTTCCAGATGAACGACCTTTAATACGCGCATTACCTCGTTTCGGATAACGTCTTTGCTTGTTTTGCGCAGCTTCAGCGGGTAGGCGACGTTATCAAAAACTTTCATATGGGGCCAGACGGCGTATGACTGGAATACCATCCCTACGTTGCGTTTTTCGGGAACGATAGGCGCCACATGATTTTCCACGTCGACAAGGAGTTTGTCATCCAGATATATCTGGCCTCCGGTCGGCTCGATAAAACCCGCGATCATGCGGAGGATGGTGGTCTTTCCGCAGCCGGACGGGCCTACGATCGTAAGGAGCCGGCTGTCTTCTACGTCTATATTTACTTTATTGACTACGGTGTGATCGCCGTAGGATTTTGTCAGGTTCCGAATTGATAATTTTCCCATTGCGAGTGCCTCCTTTATTCGTCTTTGTCAGTCAGAGAATTGACAAACAGGTTGATAGCTACGACCAGTATGATCAAAATAATTGCAATTGCGGCGGTTAAAAGAATGCGGCCTTCTTCTTTGGCGGAGAATACGATGGTTCCCACAGTCTCATTGCCTACAGACCACAGCAGTCCCGACAGAGACAGCTCGGATATGGTAGGCGCGACTACTAGGAAGAAGGAGCTGATCAGGCTGTTCTTCAGCAAAGGAAGCATCACGTCGCCAAAAGCCCTAAGCTGGGAAGCGCCGGAAATACGGGCGGCCTCCTCTAACGAGGAATCTATCTGACTGATGGCGCCGGATATGTTGTTATATCCCAGATTCATAAAACGCGCAATGTATGCGATCAGCAATATCCAGATGGTGTTATAGAGCCGTATGCCCAATATAGGCTGCGAAAACGCCAAAATCATGGATAAGGCAATGATCACGCCGGGTACGGCGTAGGGCAGCACTACAACCATCTGCATGAAACGAACGCCTTTGATGCCTCTGACGCCGCCGCGGATCGTGATGTAAGCGATGATCAGAGTAACCAGCGTAATAATGACGCTGGAGGCTGTGGACAGGAACAGACTGTTCTTGAACGCCCGCGCTACATTCTGGATCTGGAGCATCTGGGCAAAATTCTGGAAGGTCAGGTTATCCATGCCAAAGGGCAGTCCGTAGGTCTTGGTCAGCGAGGTGATCAGGGTGGCGATAATAGGAGCGCAGGTGGTAAACAGGAAAAAGATTACCAAAAATACAAAGAGAAGCCAGCGTGCCGGTTTTCCAAGGCGCGTAGGTTCTACGGCGGCGCTCTTGCCGCTTACAACCACAAATTTATTCGCAGCCAGCACTTTGTTGTACACCCAAAGGCCGATGAGACCGAACAGGGACAGGAACAAAGAGTAGGCGGATGCAATCTGAAGGTTGTTAGCTATGGATGAATTGCAGATCATATAGTAAATCTGCGTCGTCATCAGGTGAATTTGATTCGGCGCGCCTAATACAGAGGAAACGCCGAAATCTGCCAGAATGAACATAAATGTTAACAGCATGGCGCCTAGGATTGAAGGCGTAATCAGAGGAAGCGTAATGTCCCTTAAGGTGCGCCATGGGGAAGCGCCGGAAATGCGGGCGGCTTCCTCCATAGACGCAGAGATCCGCTTCATGGTCGGCAGTACAACAATGAAGGATACTGCGTACCGGTACATGGACATGATGAAGATCATGCCGCCCAGACTGTAAATGTTAAAGGGGGCTTCCTGAAGCTGAAATACGGACATCAGGAATTTATTAATATATCCTACGGGTCCTAACAGGAAGGTCCATGCAATCGCTCCGATAAACGGAGGAATAAAATAGGGAATGGATAAAAGCCGCTTCCAGTATCTGACGCCGGGAACATTTGTCCTGACAACGACCCATGATAAAAACACACCGATGACGGTGGAAAAGATACTGGCCGGGATTACGACAATAAAGGAGTTTTTCATGCTCTTTAAGATGCCGGGGTCAGAGAAAACAACTGCGTAGTTATCCAGACCGTATCCGCCGTCAACCTTCAGGCTGTTGATGATCAGGCGTATAGAAGGATAAATGACGGTCAGAGCAAGGAAGGCTACAACGATCCACCAGATGGCGGTGGGAGCTATAGAGCCTCTTGCGGGCGAGGAGTCTTTTTTTCTAAACATAGCGGTATCGTGTCCTTTCAAGTAGAATGAAATTAGCAGAAGCCGTTAGTAAATCGCGGCTTCTGCTAAAATACTGTGTGAAATCAGCGTACTATTGTGTTCCGAACATTGCGGAGAATTGATCCAGCATGTCGCTGGAGTTTTCGCGCATATACTCTACATCCATAGGTAAAACTTTGATATCGTCAATAGTCGGGACTTCACTTCCCTCTGCGGCTTCGTTGATAATAGGAACATACCCCTGTTCTACGAACAGCTTCTGGGTCTCGATTTCAAACATATAATCTACGAAAGCCTTGGCTGCCTCTGCGCTTTCCTCTGGCATAGTGTTTAACAGGCAGAGCGGTGTAGGAATCAGTACGGAGCCGGAAGCCGGATATACATAATCGACAGGCGAACCTTCGCTCTTGGCATTGCGGGGCAGGTAATCCACGATTACGGCGCCTTTGTATTCGCCGGAGGAAACCTTGGTTAATAAGGTTCCGTTAGACTGCTCCATCTTTACATTGTTATCAGCCAGATCCTGATACCAGTCCCAGCCGACGACTGTCTCGTTGTCAGGTTCTACATGAACAGACAGGGTAGTCATTGCGCCGCCGGAATATGCCGGGTTGGCCAGAGCAAGAGAACCGGTGTAGTCGTCTCCGGTTACATCCGCCCAGTCCTTGGGCGCGGTGTCAATCTGCGTGGTATTATAGGATAATACCGAGTAGATTGCCCGGACCTCATGTCCCATACCTTCGTTATATTTATATGTATCCGGGACGGAAGCAACGCTTTCCGGAGAATAATGAAGGATTAATCCTTCGTCGTCCAGATCGTACATGTAGCCTAAATCCGCAAACCATAAAATACAGGCGTCCGTGCCTCCGGCCTCTAACTCTGTGGAGAGCTTGGTTTTTACATCTCCGGTACCGGAACGGTACAGTTCGTAGGTGACGTCTGGATTCTTGGATACAAAGTCGTCGAGCATCTCCGTTACCAGATCCTGGGGTTCGGATGTGTAAATGACCAGATGCCCGCTTGGGCCTTTGTCAGAACCTTCTTTATTTCCCGCGGTTTCTGTGCCGCTGTCTGCGGGTTTGTCGTCAGATGCGCATCCGATTAGTCCGAATACCAGCATGAGACAGATGAAAAGTGACAATAAACGTTTCATTTGTGAACCTCCCTTCAGTTCGTCCTCATAGTGAGCGAGCAATGTTTACTAATGTAAAAATAAAGTTTTCATACTTTCAATTTACAATCTAAGATTAACATGAAAATACAAAAGTGTAAAGAGAAAATTTTATAAAATTCAATAAATGTTTGGAGATAATTTGAAATAAATTGTGAAAAAATAAACGATAATAGAAGTTAATTTAAAAAAAGTAAATATAAAATGGGGATAAATAGAGAGTTTATTATGCGAAACGCACAAAAATATTTTTATATTGACAAATGTAAAAAACGAGTAAAGATTTGGTAAAAAGTACTTGCTATGGATGTGAAAAAAAGATATAATATTTTCGAGAGAGGTGATGAATGATTATGAAAATAATAGATTTACATGCACATACAACCGCATCGGACGGTTCTTATACTCCGGCTGAACTGGTCCGGTATGCAAAGGAAAAAGGGCTGCTGGCAGTTGCCGTTACAGATCATGATACAGTTTCGGGAGTGGCGGAGGCCGTCAGGGAAGGCGGGAAGCTTGGAGTGCGGGTGATTCCAGGAGTGGAATTAAGCACGCGGCTGGATGAATGCGACGTTCATATGACAGCGCTTTTTATAGATTATGAGAATAGAGAGCTGGCCGACCGTCTGGGCGAGATGGCGGTGTGCCGGAGCGAGCGGAATTTCAGGATGGTGGATAAGTTAAAGGAGGCCGGTTTCCGTATTGACCGGAGCGATCTTGAAAAGCTGGGGGATGGAAAGCTTCTTGCCAGAGGCCATATCGCTCAGATATTGATTGCCAGAGGATATGCAGGGAATCTCAGGGAGGCTCTGGACCGGTATTTGAGCAAAGGAACGCCGGGGTATGTCCAGAAGGAAGTGCTTTTGCCGGACGAATGTATGGAACTGGTACATCGTGCCGGAGGGCTGATTTTCGTAGCGCATATGCACCAGATCGATCCGGGAAATCCAGAGCACTGTATCGATATATGCCGCAGGCTGATCGAGATGGGCGCGGACGGGCTGGAAACCAGATATTGCGAATTTGACGACTGGTGGAGGAAGGCGGCGGATGATATAGCGGATCAGTATGGGTGTTTAAGATCCGGCGGCAGCGATTTTCACGGAGCGATGAAGAAAGGATTAGATCTTGCCAGCGGTTATGGAGATTTGGCGGTCCCCTATGATTTTCTGGAGTCTATGGAAGAAAGCGTGAGGATGCGAAAAAGCGGCTGAAAAATCCTTTCGCTTTGCCTAGGCCAGGTTAGGGGGCGGGCCGTCTCGTCCTAAGGGCTGAAAATTTGTGTGAATTTAGGATTGACCTGTGTGTGAAATTCCGCTATAATATACAAAATTAAAAAATGCAACACAAAGGCGTGCTGTAGATTTCCGCAGGTGAAGTCTCGGCGCGCCTTTTTGTGTGAACAATGAATCACGAAAAGGGCACGGCGCCGCCGGCTGATTGATTGTTTTTACTTGGAAAGGGGAATGCATATATGAGTGGATTTGAGAGGCAGGGTCTGTACAGGCCGGAATTTGAGCATGATAACTGCGGAATCGGCGCGGTGGTTCATATTAAGGGAAAGAAAACCCATAAAACGGTAGAGAATGCCTTGGAGATTGTGGAAAATCTAGAACACAGGGCGGGGAAGGACGCAGAGGGGGAAACCGGAGACGGAGTGGGAATCCTGACGCAGATTTCCCACAAATTTTTTGCGAAGGTTTGTAAGGTGCTTGGCATTCCTCTGGATTCCGAGAGGGATTACGGCGTAGGTATGTTCTTTTTCCCTCAGGATGAACTGAAGCGGAATCAGGCGAAGAAGATCTTTGAAGTTATCACCGAAAAGGAGGGAATGGAATTTCTTGGCTGGAGAAGGGTGCCTGTGCGTCCTTCGGCGCTGGGAAAGAAAGCGCTTGAGTGTATGCCGTGTATTGAACAGGCGTTTATCAAACGTCCAAAATTCGCGGAGAAAGGACTGGATTTTGACCGCAGGCTGTATGTTGTGCGCAAGGTGTTTGAACAGAGCAGCGATACCTATGTATGCTCGCTTTCCAGTAGGACCATCGTATATAAGGGAATGTTTCTGGTGGATCAGCTCAGGCTGTTTTTTGAGGATCTTCAGGATAAAGATTATGAGTCAGCCATTGCCATTGTGCATTCCAGATTCAGCACCAATACGAATCCAAGCTGGGAGCGGGCGCATCCGAACCGCTTTATCGTACATAACGGAGAAATTAATACCATCAGGGGAAATGCGGATAAAATGCACGCCCGGGAGGAAACCATGGAATCTTCCTATTTGAAAGGGGAGATGCTAAAGGTTCTTCCGGCAATTGACACCTCTGGGTCAGATTCCGCTATGCTGGATAATGCGCTGGAATTTATGGTAATGAATGGAATGGAGCTTCCTTTGGCGGTGATGATTACGATTCCGGAGCCATGGGCTAATAACCGGAGCATGCCTCAGAACCAGAAGGATTTTTACCAGTATTACGCAACGATGATGGAGCCGTGGGACGGTCCGGCGTCTATCCTGTTTTCTGACGGCGATTGTATGGGAGCGGCGCTTGACCGTAACGGGCTGCGGCCGTCCAGATATTACGTTACAGAGGACGATATGCTGGTTCTTTCTTCGGAAGTGGGAGTGTTAAAGCAGGATCCCGCGAAAATCGTTATGAAGGAGCGTCTGCATCCGGGGAAGATGCTGCTGGTGGATACCGTGAAGGGACGCGTGATCGGTGATCAGGAATTGAAGAATTTCTATGCGGACAGAGAGCCTTATGGGGAATGGCTGGATGGAGAGCTGATTGAATTAAAAGATTTAAAGATTCCAAATGAATCGGTTCCCTCTTATTCCAAGGAGGAATGCCAGAGGCTGCAGAAAGCATTCGGATATTCCTATGAGGACGTCCGAGGGGGGATTCTGCCAATGGCGGTTAATGGGAGCGAGAGCATTTCTTCTATGGGAGTCGACGTACCCCTTGCAGTGCTTTCCGACAAGAGACAGCCGCTTTTCGGGTATTTTAAACAGTTGTTTGCCCAGGTGACGAATCCTCCCATTGACGCTATCCGGGAAAAGGTAGTGACCTCCACGGCGGTTTATCTGGGCCGGGACGGAAATCTCCTAAGGGAGCGCGCCGCAAACTGCCGGATGCTGAAGGTGAATAATCCCATTCTGACCGATACGGATTTGATCAAAATTAAAAATATGAAGCAGGAAGGCTATCAAGTGGAGGTAATCCCAACCACATATTATAAAAATTCCAATCTGGAAACCATGATGGATTATCTGTTTGTGCGGGTGGACAGGGCCATCAATGACGGAGCGAATATCCTGATCCTTTCCGACAGGGGTGTGGATGAATTTCATATGGCGATTCCTTCCCTGCTTGCGGTTTCCGGGGTGCAGCAGCATCTGGTGCGCACCAAGAAACGGACGGCGGTGGGGATTATCATCGAAACCGGGGAGCCGAAGCTGGTTCATGAATTTGCCACGCTTCTAGGCTACGGCGCCTGTGCTGTGAACCCGTATCTTGCCTATGCCTCGATCCGCCGGCTGATTGAGGATAAGATGATACAGAAGGATTATTATGCGGCGGTGGATGCATTTACCAAAGGGATTTTGTCCGGCATTGTGAAGATAGCGTCCAAAATGGGAATATCTACCATGCAGTCCTATCAGGGAGCGAAAATTTTTGAGGCGGTGGGCCTGAAACAATCTTTTATCGATAAATATTTTACGGATACGGTCAGCCGGATCGGCGGGATCGGTATTTGGGAGATTGCAGAGGATTATGGGAAGATGCATACGGAGGCCTTCGACCTTCTGGGCTATGATACGGATATGACGCTGGACAGTATCGGACAGCATAAGAGCAAGAGTCAGGGTGAGCGGCATCTGTACAATCCGCGGACGATTCATATGCTCCAGCAGTCTGCAAGAACCGGAAACTATGAGATGTTTCGGCAGTATGCCGAGATGGTAAATGAAGAGGGGGCGGGACTGAATCTGAGAGGGCAGTTTGCGTTTCGTTTCCCGGAGAAGGGAGTGCCTATCGATGAGGTAGAGCCGGTAGATGAGATCGTAAAGCGGTTTAAGACCGGAGCGATGTCCTACGGTTCCATTTCACAGGAGGCTCATGAGACGCTTGCAAAGGCAATGAATGTTCTCCATGGCAAGTCTAACAGCGGGGAAGGTGGGGAGGATACGGCCCGTCTGGATTCTGATAAATGCTCTGCGATTAAGCAGGTGGCCTCCGGAAGATTCGGGGTGACCAGCCGGTATCTGGTCAGCGCAAAGGAAATTCAGATTAAGATGGCGCAGGGCGCAAAGCCGGGGGAGGGCGGACATCTTCCGGCGGGAAAGGTCTATCCGTGGATTGCAAAGACCCGCTGCTCTACGCCGGGAGTGGGACTGATTTCACCGCCGCCTCACCATGATATTTACTCCATTGAGGATTTGGCGCAGCTGATCTACGATTGTAAAAATGCTAATAAGGACGCCCGCATTTCGGTGAAACTGGTATCCGAAATGGGAGTGGGAACCATTGCGGCGGGGGTTGCAAAGGCCGGTGCGGGACTGATTTTGATTTCCGGCTATGACGGCGGAACCGGCGCGGCGCCGGGAAGCTCTATCCATAATGCGGGACTTCCCTGGGAGCTGGGATTGGCGGAGACCCATCAGACATTGCTTCAAAACGGATTGAGAGACCGTGTGCGCATCGAGACCGACGGGAAGCTGATGAGCGGAAGGGACGTGGCGATTGCGGCGATCCTAGGAGCGGAGGAATTTGGGTTTGCAACGGCTCCTCTTGTAACCATGGGCTGCGTGATGATGCGGGTCTGCAATCTGGATACCTGTCCGGTTGGAATCGCCACTCAGAACCCGGAGCTCAGAAAGCGCTTTAGAGGTAAACCGGAATATGTCATTAACTTTATGAGATTCATCGCACAAAATCTGCGGGAATATATGGCGAAGCTGGGCGTGCGCTCCATTGACGAGCTGGTAGGGCGCACCGATCTGCTGAAGGTGAAGGAACAGCCGAAATCAAGAAACGCGGCGGCTCTTGACCTGTCTGGAATCCTCCGTCAGAGTTATGCGGGCTCTAAGGAACAAATTTTCAACCCGGCGAAAAAATATGATTTTAAGCTGGAAAAGACGCTGGATGAGCGTGTGCTTATGAAGGAGCTGGGAAGCGCCTTGGACAGGAAGCAGAAAAAGAGCGTTCATGTCAAGGTGTCCAATATCGACAGGACCTTTGGAACGATTTTTGGTTCTGAGATTACCAGACGTTACCCGGAAGGACTCCCGGAGGACAGCTATGTGATCCACTGCGCGGGAGCCGGAGGACAGAGCTTCGGAGCGTTTATCCCCAAAGGACTGACGCTGAAGCTTTCCGGCGACAGCAACGATTATTTTGGAAAGGGATTATCCGGAGGCAAGCTGGCCGTGTTCCCGCCGAAGGAAGCTTCTTACAGGCAGAATGAAAATATCATTATCGGAAATGTGGCGCTCTACGGCGCTACCGAAGGAAAGGCGTATATAAACGGCGTTGCGGGGGAGCGTTTCTGCGTGCGTAATTCCGGCGCGGCCGCTGTTGTAGAGGGCGTGGGAGACCACGGCTGCGAATATATGACCGGCGGGCGCGTGGCTGTCTTAGGACAGGTAGGCAATAACTTTGCCGCGGGCATGAGCGGAGGCGTCGCCTATGTGCTGGACGAGGATAACACCCTGTACCGCAAGATAAATAAAGGTATGGTAAATATGGTCCATGTGACATCCAAGTATGACATTTTAGAGCTGAAAGGCATGATCGAGGAGCATGTGAAGCATACGGGCTCCCGGATAGGAACGGAAATTCTTGCTGATTTTGACAAATATCTTCCGAGGTTTAAGAAAGTAATTCCTTTTGACTATGAAAAAATGCTGACCTTCGTCCTTCAGATGGAAGAGAAGGGCTTAAGCAGCGAGCAGGCAAAAATTGAAGCGTTCTATGCGATCAAGAACGGAAAGGAATAGGAGGGGAGAATGATGGGAAAAGCAACAGGCTTTTTAGATTATGAGAGACAGGATAAAAAGGCAGAGGAGCCTAAGAAGAGAATCGGCCATTTCAGGGAATTTTACGAGCCTCTGACAAGGAAGGAGCAGAAAATACAGGGCGCAAGATGTATGGACTGCGGCGTGCCCTTCTGTCAGGCGGGAGTAATGATCGCCGGGATGGCAAGCGGATGTCCTTTGAATAATCTGATTCCGGAATGGAATGATTTGGTGTACCACGGAAACTGGCAGGAGGCTTACAGCCGTCTGAAAAAGACCAATAATTTTCCAGAGTTTACGTCAAGAGTCTGTCCGGCGCTTTGTGAGAAGGCATGTACCTGCAATCTGAACGGAGACGCGGTGGCGGTCCGCTCCAATGAGTATGCGGTAATCGAGCATGCCTACGCGGCGGGCTATGCAAGACCTAAGCCGCCCGGGAGCCGTACCGGAAAGAAGGTGGCGGTGATCGGTTCCGGACCGTCCGGCCTTGCGGCCGCCGACTGGTTAAACAGGCGGGGGCATCTGGTGACAGTGTTTGAGAGAGAGGATAAGGCGGGAGGACTTCTGCGCTACGGAATCCCTAATATGAAACTGGAAAAGCATATCATTGACCGGAAGGTGAAGGTGATGGAAGAAGAAGGGGTGACCTTTGTCTATAACTGTAATGTGGGGAAGGATAAGAAAGCGGCGGAACTCTTAAAGGAATACGACCGGGTGATTCTTGCCTGCGGGGCTAAGAATCCAAGGGATATCAAGGCGCCGGGGCGGGATGCAAAGGGAATTTATTTTGCGGTGGATTTCCTTGCGTCAACTACAAAGGCTCTTTGGGAAGATCCGGAAAAGGGAAAACAGGCGGAAGCAGCGGATTTGAATCAGGAGAACTGTATGTATGCCAAGGGAAAGCGAGTCATGGTGATCGGCGGAGGAGATACAGGCAACGACTGCTGCGGAACCGCCGTGCGTCATGGAGCGAAATCGGTTCTTCAGGTGGAAATGATGCCGAAGCCGCCAGAGGAGAGACTGCCCTCTAACCCATGGCCGGAATGGCCGAAGGTGTCGAAGACGGATTATGGACAGGAGGAAGCGGCGGCGGTATTCGGAAAGGATCCGAGGGTGTATCAGACCACGGTAAAGCAGTTTGTCAAGGACAAGAATGGAAACGTCTGCAAAGCGGTTCTGGTAAAGCTTAAGAGTAAGAAGGATGAGAAAACCGGACGCATGACGATGGAAGAGGCAGCCGGCAGCGAGTATGAGGTGCGGGCGGATCTGGTGCTGATTGCGGCAGGGTTCCTTGGCTGCGAGGAATACGTAACGAAGGCATTCGGCGTGGAGCGGAATGCAAAGACCAATGTGCAGACGAAAGAAGGAGAATATGCCACGAATGTGAAGCATGTATATACGGCGGGCGATATGCACCGGGGACAGTCTCTGGTGGTATGGGCTATCCGGGAGGGAAGAGAAGCGGCGAGAGCGGTAGATTACAGTTTACTTGGGTATTAAAACTATAAATAAATCAAATGAAAAATCTTGTGACTTTAGTGGATGCAAGAGATCTGTCGGGGATATCTATGGTAATTATTCTGAAAGATCTTATGAAAATCCGTGTAATTTCTCTAATTGTACTAAAATTACCTAAAGTATATTGACAGAAGAAACTGTCGGTGCTATTATGCAGACATCGAACGAAGGCGTTATAGATTGATTTCTATAGCGCTTTTTTGTTTTTCAGAAGATTTTCTGTCAAGCGAAAAGCATTATGTGAGAAGTGTAAGGATATGCAGTTTGATGAATGAAATGAGAAAGAGGAGGGCGTTACTATGTCAGAAGAAATTATGAGCGTAATGAACGGACAGATATTCGGCGTGTGGTTCCTGATAGGGACTGCGCTGGTATTCTGGATGCAGGCAGGATTTGCCATGGTGGAGGCGGGATTTGCCAGAGCGAAGAATACTGGTAATATCATTATGAAGAACCTGATGGATTTTTGTATTGGAACTTGTATGTTTATCCTGATCGGCTTCAGCCTGCTGTTAGGAGAGGACTTTATGGGATTGATCGGAAAGCCGGGATTTGATATATTTACATCTTATGCAGATTTTGACTGGTCAAATTTTGTATTTAATCTGGTGTTTTGTGCGACAACGGCGACGATTGTATCGGGAGCAATGGCAGAGAGAACAAAGTTTTTATCCTACTGTATTTATTCTGCAGTAATATCTGCGGTGATCTATCCGATTGAAGCACATTGGATCTGGGGCGGCGGCTGGCTGTCGCAGATGGGATTTCATGATTTTGCCGGTTCCTGCGCAATCCATATGGTTGGAGGGGTCTCGGCGCTAGTAGGAGCAAAAATACTTGGACCGAGACTTGGAAAATTTACAAGAGATAAGCGGGGAACAATCGTGAAAGTCAATGCCTTTCCGGGACATAACCTTGCAATCGGGGCTTTGGGCGTATTTATCCTGTGGCTTGGCTGGTATGGATTTAACGGTGCGGCGGCAACGAGCGTAGAGCAGCTTGGTTCTATTTTCGTGACAACTACCATCGCGCCGGCAGCTGCGACTGTTGTATGTATGGTTTTCACTTGGATGAAATATGGTAAACCGGATGTGTCCATGTCGCTGAATGCATCTCTGGCAGGACTGGTAGCGATCACAGCTCCCTGCGATGTAACGGATGCCTTTGGCGCGCTTGTAATCGGAGCGGTAGCGGGAGTCTTGGTAGTATTTGGCGTATGGTTCCTAGATTATAAGCTGCGCATCGACGATCCGGTCGGAGCGGTAGCGGTTCATTGTCTGAACGGGATCTGGGGAACTGTTGCAACGGGATTATTTGCTACAACGTCTGCGCCGGGAAATGATGAACTAACCGGGTTGTTCTATGGAGGCGGCTTCGGACTTCTCGGGATTCAGCTTGTGGGTATGCTTGCCGTTATCGCATGGACAGTGGTTACGATTACGATTGTATTTTTTGGAATTAAAGCAGCTGTGGGTCTTCGAGTAACGGAGGAAGAGGAAATCGAAGGTTTAGACAGCACAGAGCACGGCTTGACTTCCGCGTATGCAGGTTTTAGCTTGATGGATGTGGCGGGTTCTATGATCATGGAGGAAAATGAGAATACACAGCTTGGCGTCAGTGAATACGAGGGGGCTTCTCAGGCACAGAAGGACGCCGCTGTGAAGGTGGTAAAGGCGTCCGTATCAAATACCGGCATGTATAAGGTGGTTATTGTCGCCAAACTGTCACGCTACGATAAGCTGAGAAAGGCAATGAATGCAGTGGGCGTGACCGGTATGACAGTAACTCAGGTTATGGGATGCGGTATCCAGAAAGGAAGCGGTGAGAAATACCGCGGCGTTGAGGTTGACGCGACGCTGCTTCCAAAGGTTAAAGTAGAGGTTGTCGTAGGCAATCTTCCGGTAGACGACGTGATAGAGGCGGCAAGAAAAGCGCTTTATACGGGACGCATCGGAGACGGAAAGATATTTGTCTACGGCGTCGATAAGATTGTTAAGATCCGTACCGGCGAAGAAAATCTATCCGCCCTTCGGGACGTGGAATAAGCCGCGTCCCCTGAGGCTGCCGTTAGGCAGGAAAGCTGGAATCGATAGAAGATAACAGGGTTTTCGATAATTTCTTTCAATAGGTTTGCGCTAGTATATTGAAATAGATTGTGATAAAATAAACACATAGAAACCGCAAACGGAATAGGAGGAATTAACCATGTCAACAGTTGATATTAATACGAAGATGATCACATTACTTGGAGACCCATTGAAGCAGTCGTTTGCAGCGCAGATGCAGAACAGCGGCTACGAGGCGGCGGGTCTTAATATGCTTTATTTCTACACAGAGGTAAATAACGAGCATTTAGAGGACGTAGTGAATGGAATCCGTTATATGAACTTTGCCGGATTTGCAGTTACCAAACCAAACAAAGTAAAAGTTCTTCAGTATCTGGATGAGTTGGATCCGCTGTGCGAGAAGATGGGAGCCAGCAATACGGTTGTAAGAACGCCGGAAGGAAAACTGATCGGATACAATACGGACGGTATCGGCTTTATCAGGTCAATTGAAAAGGACGGCGGGATTAAGGTTGACGAGAATACATATTTTTGCATTGGAGCAGGCGGAGCAGGACGAGCAATGTGTTCAGCGCTGGCTTACTATGGAGCAAAGAAGATTTACATCACAGACTTTGTAGAGGAGTCCAGCAAATCATTGGTAGAGGATATCAATAAGAACTTCGCGCCGGTAGCGGAATATGTTCCACATGGAGATTTCTCTAAGGCGGCGGAGGTCAGCGTAGTGATGAATGCAAGCGGAATCGGTATGGGTTCGCATATTGGCGAAAATCCGATGCCGAAGGAATTTATCGCGGCAGACAAGTTCTATTTTGACGCATGCTATAATCCAGATAAGACACAGTTCCTTTTGGATGCTGAAGCGGCTGGAGCTAAGGTGCTGAACGGACTGGGAATGTCGCTGTATCAGGGAGCTGCCCAGATTGAGCATTGGACAGGAAAAGAGGCTCCTATTGAAGCGATGAGACAGTGTCTGCTTGATATTATTGCCGGAAAATAGAAGTGAAAGAATATGGGAAGAACGGGCGGCTGTATGCCCGTTCTTCTTTTAAATTTATCATGCATGAATGGAGTAAAATACTGCCTGCAACCGGCAGTTGACAGATTTGATGGCGTACTTTCTGGACTGCAACCGGCAGTTATGGTAAGGTGATTGCAGATTCGAAGGACAGCAAGGAGGAATGAATTATGATATTAGCAGATAAAATTATGAACCTTCGCAAGAAAGCAGGATGGTCTCAGGAAGAACTGGCGAATCAGCTTAACGTAACAAGGCAGTCGGTATCTAAATGGGAAAGTGCGCAGTCAGTACCTGATTTGGATAAGATCATTGGTCTGAGCAGGATTTTTGAAGTATCAACAGATTACTTATTAAAGGAAGAATTAGAGGAACCAGCCTGCGCAGAGGGAGAAAGCTTTCACGCGGACCCTGTGCCGGTACGGCGGGTGTCTATGGAGGAAGCTTCGGAATATTTAAGGCTTAGGAAGGAAGCGGCTCCAAAGATAGCCGCGGCAGTTTTTCTATGTATTATCTCGCCCATATGTTTGATGCTGTTGGGGGTACTCAGCGAATATTCAAGGTCCGGGATTTCGGAGGACGCGGCGGGAGCAATCGGCGTAAGCGTTCTGCTTGTTCTGGTAACAGCAGGGGTAGCGCTGTTTCTCTCCAGCGATGCGGGCGTAAAGGAATTTGAGTATCTAAATAAAGAGATTTTTGAAACGGAATATGGTGTGACCGGAATGGTAAAGGACAGAAAAAAGGATTTCCAGAATACATACAACAATCTGAATATTAGGGGAACGGTAATGTGTATTTTGTCGGTGGTGCCATTGTTCGGCGCTGCGAGTGTAGACAACGATCTTCTCAGCGTGTGCAGTTTCTGCCTGTTATTAATCATTGTTGGAATTGGATGCGTTGCGTTTACTTATGGAGGCGTGATACAAGAAGCTATGGACAGGCTTCTTCAGGAAGGCGATTATACCTGTGAGAATAAACAGAGAAAGCAATGGCTTGGTTCGCTCAGCGCTATTTACTGGCTGGCGGTTACCGCTGTATTTATCTGGCAGACCTACGGTCCTGATGGAAATGAAAAACTCAGATACAGCTGGGTTATCTGGGTGGTTGCCGGGATTGTCTACGGGGCGCTGGTGGTTGCCGCAAAATTGATCGAACATATAGTGAGAAAGTAATTTCCGCTGGAGATCTTTCCGTCTGCAAGGACGAATTAGGCGGCAGATTATTTCAAAATATCCGCCGCCTAACCCAACCGCGTCTTATTTAATATTAGCTTGTTTTAGTTCGGAGAGCCATTTGGCTGATATCCGGAATAGCAATCAATACCGGATACAGCACAACTGCGAGGATTAATCCGCTGGTTCCCTGAATGATGTTTGCCGGAATGCTGGCGGCTGCGGCCATACCATACATTACAGCTTCACAGAGGAAATAACCGGCGGCTACAAATATTATATCAACAATTCCGCCTAAAATTACCGCGGCATAGCGGCTTTTTTTTGTGTTGCCGATTTTCTGGTAGATCAGTCCGGCGGTAAAGGCGATAAGACCTTTGATGACGAATGTAATCGGAACATAGATAAAGTAACCGCCCAGAAGATCTGCCAGCGCGGAACCAATGCCTCCGGCAAGCAGCCCCCAAACGGGACCAAGCACAATGCCGGAAAGGATGACGACAGCATCGCCCGGATGGATGTATCCGCCGGTTCCGGGAGTCGGAATGCGGATTGACATGGTGGCAGTACATGCAAGCGCTGCAAATAAGGCGGCTATCACTAGTTTCTTTAAACTTGTGTTCATTATAAGACCTTCTTTCTTAATTTTCATTCGGCGCTTTGATCTGCGCAGCATGATACATAACTTGCCAGACTGCGCGCGTCTGTTTGTGCCTGACCATACTGTACTACTAAAGTGGAATGGAATAAAGGGCCAATTATAGCAAAATTGACCATGCCAGTTTCTTGTAATAAAAGATGCCTGCAGTATCGGCAAGAATCCACCCGATGGGGATCGCCCACCAGATGCCGGCTACGCCGATAGCCGGCAGGGCAGAAAGAATATAGGCAAGCAGCACGCGGGTTCCAAGGGAAATCACTGTAAGGATTAGGGACATACGCGGGTTTCCAATGGCCCGATACAGGCCGTACAGGAGAAAAAGGCATCCGATTCCACAGTAAAACGCTCCTTCAATATGAAGATACCGGATTCCTTCCTTAATAATCTCCGTCTCATTTTCATTGACAAATAATTCCATCAGAGGCCGCGCAAATATCCAGACTGCGCCGGATATTACAATACAGAACAGGAAAGAAGACAGGACTGCTCCTTTTAGTCCCTTTCGGATACGCTCTTTGTTTCCAGCGCCGTAATTCTGTGCGATAAATGTAGAAAATGCATTGCCGAAGTCCTGAACGGGCATATAAGCAAATGCATCGATTTTTACCGCCGCTGCGAAAGCAGCCATGATTACTGGTCCGAAGCTGTTGACTAGACCTTGTACCATAAGGATGCCGAGATTCATCACAGACTGCTGGATGCAGGTCATAATGGAGAAATCTGCGATTTCTTTTAGGCATTCGGGACGGATGCTAAAGCGCTGGAACAGACCATGAAATTGCGTACATCTGGTTACTGTGTAGAGCGCAATGCCTATCCCGGAAATATACTGGGATATGACGGTTGCCAGAGCGGCGCCGGAAACGCCGTATTTTAATACCAGCACAAAAAATAGGTCTAGGGCAATGTTGAGCAGAGCGCATGCCGCTAGAAAAATCAAAGGTACTATGGAATTACCCAGAGCCCTCAAAAAGGATGCGAAATAATTGTATAGAAATGTGGCGGTAATGCCGCCAAAAATGACAATGAGATATTTGCGCATAAGCTCCCATATGCCGTCCGGAACCTGAAGGAGAAAATGGATTTTATTTAAAAGAAAGAAAGCCAAAACATTTAACAGGAGCGTGAGTCCTGCGATCAATAAAAAAGAGGCCCTGATACAGTCCTTTAGTCCTTCGTTATCCTGTCTGCCGAAACGAATAGAAAATACAGCGCCGCTTCCCATGCAGAGCCCCAGCAAAATGGAAGTTAGAAATGTCATCAGCGTGAAGGACGAGCCGACGGCAGCCAAAGCGCCGGAACCCAGAAATTGTCCCACGATTAGGGTATCTGCAATATTGTAGCATTGCTGCAAAAGATTTCCGAGGATCATAGGGAGGGCAAAGCGCAGCATAGAGCCCATAACAGGTCCTTTGATTAAACTGGAATTCATCTTAAATCACCCGCCTAATGTTCGATAATATACCGCAATGATTATAACAGGGGGCGGAATATGTGTCAAATTGTGAAAGATATCTGTTGTAAGAAAAAAGAATATCAATATATTAGCATACATAATTCGGAATTTAAATTTTTTTCCACAAAGATGTTAGTTTATGGTAAAATAGCATAGACTGCAATTTTGTCCGCCGGATGTTGGAGATAGAGGATCTCTAAAAATAAATGTGAGGTTGAGATAATGAAAGTGCAAGGGAAAGAAGACCTGCTTTTGATTTTGAATGAACAGACATTTCCGATCATAGAGCAGATAACAATGGGTATGCCGGGAGTGTTTTTTGTCTATCGCGCAGATGGGGAAGAGGAATTGATTTATACAAATAATGCGCTGCTTCAGATGTATGGCTGCAGTACGCTGGAGGAATTTAAAGAATATACGGGTTATACCTTCCCCGGACTGGTGCATCCAGAGGATTTGGAAAGAGTTGAGCAGAGTATTGCGTATCAGATTCAACAGGATGAGAACAATCTGGATTATGTGGAATACAGGATTATAAGTAAGGATGGAAGTATCCGCTGGGTGGAGGACTACGGACATTTTGTACATACGGATGAATATGGAGATGTCTTTTATGTATTTCTCGAAGACGCGACAGAGCGATATATGAATATGCAGAGAACTGAAGAGGTAGAGGCCCTTCTTCAGGAAAAGAGAAATGCGCTGGAGAAGCTGGAGCATGAGACTACGGCTCTTAGAATAGTACATGAAATTCTGGAATCCGGTATGTGGAGCATGGAATTTGATACAGAGGGCAGGATGGTAAGCGTATTTTGGAGCGATGAATTTCGGAGAATGGTGGGATATCAGAATGAGGATGATTTTCCCAACGTTCTGGAATCATGGTCTGATTTGATTCACAAGGACGAAAAGGAGTATGTCCTGAAGGAGTATTACAGCACGATAATGGATTATACCGGAGAAAAGGTTTATGACGTAGAATACAGGCTGCTTACAAAAGACCGGGGATACCGCTGGTTTCGTACTACGGGGAAACTCTCAAGAAGAGAAAATGGGATGCCGATTTCCTATATTGGAATGTTCGTTGATATTACAGAGCACAAGAAGATGGACTGGGAATTTCAGGAGCAGAGAAGGATGCTGGAAGAGGCTCTAAAGCAGGCGCAGCGCTCTAACCAGGCAAAGACTGTTTTTCTCAATAATATGTCTCATGATATCCGGACGCCGATGAATGCAATTATTGGCTTTGCTAGTCTGGCTGCTTCCCGTATCGATGATAAGGAAGCGGTGGCGGATTATCTGTCGAAGATTATGACCTCTAGCCAGCACTTGCTTTCGCTGATCAACGACGTGCTTGATATGAGCCATATTGAAAGCGGAAAAGTGCATCTGGAAGAGAAGGAATGCAATATTTTGAATATTATCCGTGAGCTGGAGACTATGGTACAGGCAGACATTCGAAACAAACAGATAGACTTTTTTGTAGAAGCAAAGGATATCATGCATGAGGAGGTTATCTGTGATAAGCTTCGGCTGAATCAGATTCTTTTGAATGTGGTCGGCAATGCGTTAAAATTTACACCGCCAAAAGGACGCGTTTATGTGTGCGTTTCAGAGAAGCCGGACGCAGAGGAAGGCTATGCCTGCTATGAATTTAGGATTCGGGATACCGGTATTGGAATGAGCAGGGATTTCCTGAAAGATATTTTTGAACCGTTCGAAAGGGAACGGACGTCAACTGTCAGCAAAACCCAGGGTACCGGTCTTGGAATGACGATTACAAAGAGCTTTGTGGATATGATGAAGGGATCTATATCTGTTGAAAGCGAGGAAGGAGAGGGGACGGAATTTAAGATTTTACTTGCATTCCGTCTGGCGGATAGTTCTGATAGACCGGAAGGAGCAGATGAGACAGGCGGGTTCAGAGAGGACGCCATCAATCCGCTTGCCGATTCAGCGCCATTTGGCGAAGGAAAGACGATTCTTCTTGCAGAGGATAATGAACTGAATCAGGAAATTGCCGTTGCAATCCTTGAAGAGAGGGGATTTGCGGTTGAGGTTGCATCCGACGGCGCTATAGCTGTGGAAAAGGTCAAGGAAGCAAAACCGGGAACCTATGATTTGATTCTGATGGATGTGCAGATGCCGGTGATGAACGGATATGAGGCTTCCGGGAAAATCAGAAAGCTGAAGGGAGAACGTTCGCGGATTCCGATTTTTGCAATGACGGCAAATGCATTTGACGAGGATAAGAAACATGCTATGGAGGCCGGGATGAACGGTCATATCGGTAAACCGATTGAGATAGATAAGCTGGATAGGATTCTTAAGAATTTTTAGTGGAGGACGTTAGAACAGATGAAAAATACCCCCGTCATTTTTGAGATTAATCTCGAAAATGACGGGGGTATTTATTGTAAGATGAACCTTATATAAGATAGATTTTTTCATTTACAATGCGCTCAAATAGGTCATAAACGGTCAAATATAATCAAATTTGTGCAGAATCACCTAAAATGAGTTTGGTTTTTTGTGAAATAATATGATTGAAATTGAATGAGTTTGGTGTTATAGTAATGCCAGAAAGAAAACAGGAGGGAAAAAGATGATTTACACGGTTACTTTTAATCCATCCCTTGATTACATCGTATCAGTGGAAGATTTTAAACTCGGGCTTACCAACCGCACCAGATCGGAGTTAATGCTTCCCGGAGGAAAAGGGATTAATGTATCCACAGTGCTGATGAACCTTGGAATCGAAAGTACGGCGCTTGGATTTGTGGCCGGATTTACCGGAGACGAGATTGTGAGGAGATTGAAAGAAATGGGTGTGAAGAACGGATTTATCCGGATTCCGGAAGGCATTTCCCGGATTAATCTGAAGCTGAAATCCATTGACGGGACGGAGATTAACGGAATGGGGCCGGATATCAGCAGCGAGAACACACAGAAGCTGATGGAACAGCTTGACGGTTTAAGCGAAGGCGACGTGTTGTTTTTGTCGGGAAGCATCCCGGCAGCCATGCCGGACGACGCTTACCAAAAGATTATGAAGCGGCTTGACGGGCGGGGCGTACAGATTGCGGTGGACGCGACCAAAGACCTTCTGATGAATGTGCTGGAGTATCATCCGTTCCTGATCAAGCCGAATAACCATGAGTTGGGCGAAATCTTCGGCGTTCAGCTTAAGACAAGGGAAGACGTGGTCCCTTACGGAAGGAAGCTTCAGGAGAAGGGCGCGGTAAACGTGCTGGTTTCTATGGCGGGAGAAGGAGCGGTGCTGATCGACGCCGAGGGCAATGTCCACAGCGCGCCCGCGCCGGAGGGAACGCTGGTCAACGGAGTAGGGGCCGGGGATTCCATGGTAGCGGGATTTATGGCGGGCTGGATGGAGAAGCAGGATTATGAGTATGCGTTCCATATGGGCGTTTCGGCGGGAAGCGCCAGCGCATTTTCGGAGAATCTGGCGACAAAGGAAGAAATAGAAGCGGTTTACCGTCAGGTTGCCGGCAGATAGACGAAAAGGATTTCATTTGTATGACGGATATAGAGTAAACAAAGGTAAGAAGGAAAGAAAAAGGAGAGCAAGGAGGACGAACACATGAGAATTACAGATTTACTGGATAAGAGAAGTATTTCTCTGAACGGAGCGCCTAAAACGAAACAGGAGGCGCTGGATCAGGCGATTGCGTTGATGAAGGACAGCGACAAGATCAATGATCAGGAAGCGTACCGTAAACAGGTGTACAAGAGGGAAGAGGAAGGAACCACCGGAATCGGCATGGGTATCGCGATCCCTCACGGCAAATGCAACGCAGTTGACAGGCCGGGACTGGCGGCTATGGTGATCAAGGACGGTGTGGATTTTGATTCTCTTGACGGGGAGCCGGTAGACCTTCTGTTTCTGATCGCGGCGCCTGATACTGAGGATAACATTCATCTGGAGGTTTTGAGTAAGCTGTCTATGATGCTGATGGACGATAACTTTACCCAGTCGCTGAAAAATGCTTCTTCCGCAGATGAGTTTATGGACATCATCAACAAGGCGGACGAGGCCCGCCCGGATTTAAACGAACAGTTTGGCGGAAGCGAGCCGGAGCAGGCGGAAGGCAAGCAGGTGAAGATCCTTGCCGTGACCGGATGCCCCACAGGAATTGCCCATACATATATGGCGGCCGAGGGGATCGAGAAGGCGGCCAAGGCGAAGGGATGCTTTGTAAAGGTGGAAACCAGAGGCTCTGGCGGCGCTAAGAACGTGCTTACGGCAAAGGAGATCGAAGAAGCGGACGGAATCATCGTTGCGGCGGATACGCAGGTTCCGATGGACCGATTTGACGGGAAAAAGGTAATCGTCTGCCAGGTGTCCGACGGCATCAGCAAGGCGGATCAGCTAGTAGACCTTGTGATCAGCGGGGATGCGCCGGTCTTTAAGAGTGAAAATGCAGCGGCGCAGACGGCTTCCCAAGGAAAGCAGTCCGGCGGAATCGGGCACCAGATTTATACCCAGCTTATGAACGGTGTGTCCCACATGCTTCCTTTCGTAGTGGGCGGCGGTATCCTGATTGCGATTGCATTTCTGATCGACGGATTCTGTGTGGATATGAACGCCCTTGCAGAGGCGGAGAGGGCAAACTTTGGTACGATTACTCCGGTTGCGGCTTTGTTTAAAAATATCGGCGGCGTAGCTTTTGGTTTCATGCTTCCGATATTGGCAGGATTTATCGCTATGGCTATCGGCGACAGGCCGGCGCTGGCGGTTGGTTTTGTAGGCGGCATGATGGCGGCAAACGGAAGCTCCGGTTTCCTTGGCGCGCTGGTGGCTGGTTTTGCGGCTGGATATATCATCAAAGGGCTGAT
Source organism: uncultured Dorea sp. (assembly GCA_910584095.1). Taxonomy (GTDB): domain Bacteria; phylum Bacillota; class Clostridia; order Lachnospirales; family Lachnospiraceae; genus Claveliimonas. The sequence goes on from CAJTYU010000002.1 coordinate 79,267, forward strand.
CAAGGTATGTGAGAAACTCCCGGATGCGCTGGAGAAGATAGCGCCGGTACTTCTTTACCCATTGTTCGGTATTCTGCTCATGGGACTTTTGATGACGTTTATAGTAGAGCCTGTCATGGGTGCGGTTAACGGAGCGATGAATAACGGCCTGATGAGTATGAGCGGCTCAAGCAAGGTAGTCTTAGGATTGATTCTTGGCGGAATGATGGCAATTGACATGGGAGGCCCGTTCAACAAGGCGGCTTATGTATTTGGTACGGCGGCAATTGCAGCAGGCAACTATGACATTATGGCGGCAGTTATGATCGGCGGTATGGTTCCGCCATGCGGAATCGCGCTGGCAACCCTTCTGTTTAAGAATAAGTTTACCAAGGCGGAGAGAGAATCCGGACCGACCAACTTTATCATGGGCCTTGCATTTATCACCGAGGGAGCGATCCCATTCGCGGCGGCAGACCCGCTTCATGTACTTCCTTCCTGCGTGGCGGGTTCGGCGGTAGCAGGAGCGCTGTCTATGGCGTTCGGATGTACCCTGATGGCTCCTCACGGCGGAGTCTTCGTATTCCCGGTGGTTGGAAACGCACTGATGTACGTTGCGGCGCTGGTTGCGGGAACTATCGTAAGTGCGGCGCTCTTAGGAGTGCTTAAGAAAAAAGCGGCTTAATCAGCACGCTGGATTATAGAAAGCATGTCGGTCCGCAAGGCTCGGACTGGATGATACTATTAAATTATAGAAAAGAAAGAACTGCACCTGTTGAGTTTATCTTCCGAAAATGGAGATAGAATTCTATAGGTGCAGTTCTTTTAGGTAAATCTGTCTAAGAATACCATAGATACGTTAAGGAAAGGAATCTCTTGACTGTAGGAAAATGTTGGAGTATGCTACACATAGCTGCTGAAATACAGACTTTCATTTGGATACGAGGGCCGACGGAATATGCTGACAGAACAGAGATATGAACTGATATTACAGTTATTGGAGGACAAGAAAAGTATTACGGTTAATGAGGCGAAGGATCTTTTAAAGATTTCGGAATCTACCGTGAGAAGGGATATTACCGCGCTGGACAAGGCGGGTAAGCTTACGAAGGTATTCGGAGGGGCGGTTGCAAAGAATTACCACACGTTTACCATTCAGGAGCCTACGGTTGCACAGCGGAAGGATTTGAATCTGGAGGAAAAAAAGAGGATAGCCAGATATGCCGCGTCTCTGATTGAGCCGGAGGATTTCATATATCTGGATGCGGGGACGACGACCGGCTGCATGCTGGATTACCTGATGGATGCGAGCGTCACCTATGTGACTAATGGGGTTTCCCACGCCCAGAGGCTGGTGAAGAAGGGGATGAAGGTGATCCTTTTAGGGGGAGAGATGAAAGGAACAACGGACGCTGTGATCGGAAGCCAGGCTGTGCAGATCCTGCTGAATTATCATTTTACGAAGGGTTTTTTTGGCGCTAACGGCATTACGAAGAAGGCGGGCTTTACCACGCCGGATATCAATGAGGCTGCTGTAAAGAGCATGGCCATGGAACAGTGCGAAGCATGTTATGTGACGGCGGATTCTTCTAAGTTTGACACGGTAAGTTCGGTAAGTTTTTCTACATTTTACAATGGGAGGATTCTGACCGACAGGATTGTGAAGGGGTATGAAGAGCAGAAGCATATCATTGTGGTGCCGGAGTAAACCGTGAGCCGGCAGAAAGGGGTAAGAGGGTAAGAAAAAAGGATTTCCAAAACGGAAATCCTTTTGTAAGAGCGACAGACGGGGTTCGAACCCGCGACCCCAACCTTGGCAAGGTTGTACTCTACCAACTGAGCCACTGTCGCAAACCTGTTATTGTTCCTCAGAACAATAATTACTATACTACAGAGAAAAGGAATTGTCAACACTTTTTTAAAAATAATTTGGAGCATCGTAACAGTTATATTTCATGTTCCAGGAATGCGCGGGAGCGCATTCCGTGAGAATATGATTCAGTTAATTATTGTATAATTTATGTTCGTCAGCTTTGTCCTCGTAATCACAATCGTAGCTGCAGTCACAATCAATAATAGTCTCTCCGGCTTCTGCTCTTGCGCCAAAGATAATAGGAACCTCAATACGAAGTTTTTGACTTACTGAAAATTTACAGACGTCCCCGGAGCCGCTGACGCATGGGGCACATCCAGATGTAATAAAGGCTTTCCCCAAACATTTTGTTGTAGCGTTGCCTACTTCTCCGAAGGCTTTGATTGTCACCGGTACGCAGACGTTTACATCTTGATATCCCATTGTCGGACATCCGACCTGCTCAGTCTTACATTCTGCTGGTTCAAAGTAATTTTCCATAAAAATCTCTCCCTGCTTTTTTTCTTATATCTACTATAAAAAACTGATGGCATCCTCCAGATTGAGGCCGTTATGTCCTTTATCCGGTTCAAAGAGGAGGAATACCTCAGTATCATTATATTCATCAATGCCTTTCCGTGTTTCTGTATTTTTCAAGTTCCAAAAAGGTATCAGTTTAAGTGGAATCTAAAGTTGTAACGGAAGCGGCTAAGAGGTATAATCAGAATCACAGTAGGAAAAGAGGTACCGCCTGCAGAAATCCTTACGGCGCTGGTTCATCTTTTCCATGAATGCGAGGTGATATTGGATGAAGCTTCAGATTTATTATACGGTAAATACCGGGCTGTATCTCTGGAATGGGAGATCAGGCTTATTGATCGACGCTCTGCATGGCGGAAAGAGGGTAGGATTTTCAGATACTCCGCAGAAGTATATCCGGATGATGCGAAGGAAAGAGCAGTTTTTCGGACAGGCCAATGATCTTTTGTTTACGCATACCCATGAGGACCACTATGACGGTGAGCTGGTAAAAGAGTTCCTTGCTTTAAATCCAGACTGCTTAATTTATGGTCCGGGACTTGACAGGAGTAAGGTTCAGTCAGTACTATTAGAAAAGGGCGTGCTCCGGATCCGGATGCGGGACTACATAATTTACGCTTTTACTACAGAACATGACGGAAAGAAATTTGCGGGAGAGCCCCACTATTCATATTTGATCTGTTCGGGAGAGCAGTCTTTGTGGGTCAGCGGGGATGCGGTTCTTTATCCGGAGCTTTTTGATCAGGTGAGGGGCGTTTCTCCGGATGTGAGGATTGATGCGGCGTTTGTGATGATTTATCAGCTTGGAAGCAGGCTTGGGCGTGAGTTTCTGCGGAGGCTGTCCCCGGAGAGGCTGTATCTTTATCACCTTCCTTATCCGGAAGATGATGTGTTCCATTATTGCCGCATGGCGGAAGACACGGCGGCAAGATGCGGACAGGAGGGTCTTTCTGTCAGGAAGCTTTCGGCGGATACTTTTTTATGATACGCGGGCGACCGCGCCAGACGTGGGAATGTGCTAAGGCACATTCTATATTGGAAACTACGCAGAATACGAAAGAGAGGAACTACTGTGAAAACAATTATCAGACATTCAATTTTAAGTGGATTTTTAGTGGGGCTGGGCGTGATGATCAACACCATTGCGGACAACCGGTATGCGGGAGCTATGCTGTTTTCCCTTGCCCTCCTTGTGATCATCGAGTGCGGCCTGCAGCTCTATACGGGAAAGATCGGATTTGCGGGGACGGTTCCTGCAGAGAATCTTGCGGTGATGCTTGTGGGGAACCTGCTTGGGTCAGCGGTACCTATGCTGATGGTTGCCACCCAGAGGCCGGAGGTCATGGAGGCGATGGAAGCGGCGGCGGATAAGAAATTTTCCAATACATTTCCGGCGCTGTTTTTCTATGGATGCCTCTGCGGCGCGCTGATGTTCATCGCGGTATACTGTAAGAAAATGCTGATTACCGTATTCTGTATCATGGTTTTTATTTTATCGGGATATGAGCACTGTATTGCAGATTTTCCATATCTGCTCTTGAACTTTAGCATGGTAAATGTGTTAAAATATATTACGATCATCGCGGGAAATTCAATCGGTTCGATCGTGATACATTATTTAATGAAGAAGGAAGAAGCGTCTGAGGCGCTGTATTAGGATGAATAAAGGAGAACATAGGATGAGAACGGTAAAGGCGGGACTACTTGGACTTGGCACAGTGGGAGGCGGAGTCTATAAGCTTCTTGAGAGGCAGAAAGAAGAGATGGCGGATAAGGCCGGGGCGAATGTGGAGATCGCTGGGATTCTGGTCCATAATATTAATAAGAAGAGGGAAGGGGTGGACGCCGCCCTTCTGACAGACCGATGGGAGGACATTATCGAAAATGAGGAGATAGAGCTTGTGATCGAGGTTATGGGAGGAATCGAGCCTGCAAGGACCTTGATCCGGGAGGCTCTTCTGGCCGGGAAAAGCGTGGTTACGGCAAATAAAGACCTTTTGGCCGTATATGGCGAGGAGCTTCTTGCCATTGCGGAAGAGCAGAAGACAGATCTTTTGTTTGAGGCGGCGGTGGCCGGAGGGATTCCGATCATGCGTCCCTTACGGCAGTGTTTGGCCGGGAATGAGATTACGGAGGTTATGGGAATCGTAAACGGAACGACGAACTATATCCTGACAAAGATGTTCGAGCAGGGGATGAGCTTTGAGGAAGCGCTGGCGAAAGCGACGGAGCTTGGCTATGCGGAGGCAGACCCGACGGCGGATATTGAGGGATTAGATGCCGGGAGAAAGGTGGCGATCATGGCTTCCTCTGCATTTCACAGCCGGGTGGTATTCGACGACGTGCATGTGGAAGGGATTACAAAGATCACAGCACAGGACATTAAATATGCAAAGGAATTTGACAGTGTGATCAAACTGGTCGGCATTGCAAGGAATACTGGGGAGGGCGTGGAAGCCTGCGTATATCCTATGCTGCTTTCCGGCGAGCATCCGCTGGCGTCGGTGAGAAATTCCTTCAACGCAGTGCTTGTCCATGGGGACGCGGTGGACGATGTGATGTTCTACGGCCGGGGAGCCGGGGAGTTTCCTACGGCCAGCGCGGTGATGGGCGATGTGATCGACGTAGTAAGGAATATCGTGTGCGGCTGTACCGGGCGAATTACCTGCACCTGTTACCGGGATATTCCGGTGAAGAAGTTTGACGATATCAGAAATAAATTCTTCCTGCGGATGCGGGCGGATGACCAGCCGGGAGTGCTGGCGTCCATCGCCAGTGTGTTTGGCGCTCATAAAGTAAGTATCAGTAAAGTGGTCCAGAAGATTGTTACCGATGGGACTGCGGAGCTTGTGATCGTGACTGACGCGGTAAAAGAGTATCATATGCAGAACGCGCTGGAGCATTTGATGTGCATGAAGGCGGTAAAGGAGATCGGCAGTGTTATCAGAGAATACTAAAAAGAATCATTCTAAGGAGGAAGAAAGGAAGAATCCTCTTGCATGGGAGAAAATCAGCAGGCTGATCGCAAGGTTTGCGATACCGGCGATCATCAGTATGCTGGTGAGTTCTCTCTATAATATCGTAGACCAGATATTTATCGGGCAGGGAGTGGGGATTTTGGGAAATGCGGCTACTAATATTGCATTTCCCATTTCGATCATTTGTACGGCGATTGCTCTTCTTTTGGGAATCGGAAGCGCGTCGAATTATAATCTGGAATCCGGCGCGGGACGCCCGGAGAAGGCGGCCCGGATAGCGGGCACGGGGCTTGCTATGCTGGCGGCTTGCGGCGTTTTGATTGGCGTGATGGTTCTGTTATTCCTTGACCCGCTGCTTCATTTGTTCGGCGTGACGCCGGACATTCTTCCCTATGCAAGGGATTATACAGGAATTACGGCTTTTGGGATTCCTTTTTTGATTCTTTCGACAGGAGGGAACCACATTATAAGGGCGGACAGGAGCCCGTCCTATTCTATGGTATGTGTGCTGACAGGAGCGATTATCAATACGGTTCTTGATCCGCTGTTTATCTTTGCCTTTCACTGGGGGATCAAAGGGGCGGCAGCGGCAACGATTATCGGACAGATCATATCCGGACTTATGGTAGTTTATTATTTTGCGAGAAGGCGCAATATGACTCTCGAGGCGTCCATGTTCCGTCCAAAAGGGGAGTATGTGAAGGCGATTGCTTCTCTGGGAATGGCGTCCTGCATCAACCAGATCGCGATGGCGGCTGTGCAGATTACCATGAATAATACATTGAGGCATTACGGAGCCCAGTCCATGTATGGGGCGGATATCCCTCTTGCCTGCGCGGGGATCATTTCCAAAGTAAATATGGTGTTTCTTGCAATCTGTATCGGAATTTCTCAAGGGTGTCAGCCGATCTGGGGATTTAACTACGGAGCCAGAAATTACGGAAGAGTAAGGGAGGCGTACAGAAAGGCGTTTGCCATCTGCATGACGGTGGGAACTCTGTTCTTTCTGTGCTTTCAGATATTTCCAAGGCGGATTGTCAGTATATTTGGTTCGGGAAGCGAAGAATATTTTCATTTTGCAGAGCGGTATTTTAAGATTTTTATGTTGATGACATTTATCAACGGCATACAGCCTGTGTCGTCCGGGTTTTTTACCTCCATCGGCAAGGCGAAGCTTGGCATCGTGGTGTCGCTGACAAGGCAGGTGATCTTCCTGCTGCCGCTGATTCTAATTTTCCCGGCGTTTATGGGAATCGACGGAGTTATGTATGCGGGGCCGATCGCGGACGGAGCGGCGGCGTTCGTCGCAATCGGGTTTGCAGTTTATCAGATAAAGGATATGAGAAATAAAGAATGAAGGTGATATGGTGGATAAGAAAGAGTATGAAAAATTAGCGGACGCGCTTCCGAATGTAGGGATATTTGTGATCCGGGAGGATAATTATGAGATTTTGTACTACAATCAGCGCATGAGGGAGGTATCGCCTGAGGTAAAGACCGGGATGTGCTGCCGCGATATGGGAGACCATTCCTGCGCGAATTGTCCGCTGCTTACCATTGGAGACAGACAGGAGAACCAGACGCTGAGCTACAATAATCTGTTTGGCGACGTGGTAGATATTACGGCGGTCAGGACAAAATGGGCAAATGAGATTCCGGCTTTTATCATTACGGTTACGCCTCATGTACAGGCGATCAGCCACGCTTACCATAAGATCCTGCGCGTGAATCTCACAAAGGATCAGTATGAGACGGTGAAGATACCGCCGGAGGATAGGGCCGTGGGATATGGCACGGACTCCTTTTCAAGCTGGCTGGGTCAGTTTATTTATGACGGAGGGATTCACCCCGACGACATGAATAACTTTATTTCTTTTACCCATCCGGACCATATAAAGAGTACGTTGAAATCCGGGCGTGAGATCATGACCTGCTGTTACCGCAGAAATTCCGGCGGTGATTTCCGCTGGAATCTGATGGAAATCGTGCCGGATTATACCGTCGCGGACAGAGATCAGTACATTTTTATCTATGTAAAAGACGTCCACGATATCCTTCAGGAGAGCCTTGAGCTGGATGACGCCAGTATCCGTGTTCAGGAGGTGATTCGTACGCTGGGTGAGCAGAATTTCGGCATTTACGGAATTGACCTAGATACCGGGGAGGCGAATCTGGTGCGGGAAAACGGACATACCCATACCGGCTGGAAGTCTTGGACGGTGCCTTGGGGCGAGATCATGAGGTCCCGCTTGAACAGGCAGATCCATCCTTCGGATAAGGAGAAATTCTGCCGGAAATTCTCTCTGGAGGGACTGAGGGAGTTAAAGGAGACTTCCGTGCAGAAGGTCGATATGCTCTGCCAGTGGCGGGGGGAAGAGGACCATGAGTACCGATATATGGCTGTGATCGCTTATTTTGGCCAGCAGCACGGAGCTAGGAATTATGCGATCTTGGCGCTGCAGAATGTGGATAAGCGCGTGCGGCAGGAGCATACCCTTTCGCTCCGGGATATGCAGCTTGCGGCCATCTTAAAATCCCGCTACAGCGTGATGACAACGGTTTATTTGGAAAATGGACAGTGCGAGCGGGTCTGGATCAACGACAGCAGAAAGATGCATAACGTGCTGACCGGGAACTACCACCAGTATTTCCATAAAGCTTTAGAAACCTCGGTTTATCCGGAGGATGCGGAAGCCTTTAAAAGGGTTATGAGTCCGGAGCATATTTACCAGAAGGCCGCGGGCGTGCAGGAATACTCGGAGGAGGTCTGTCAGTACCGCATGATGGACGCCGCCTTCCGGTGGCTGGAGCAGCATGTGATCTATGCCCGGCAGGGGAACCGGATGTCGGTGAATATATTGGGCAGAGATATTACAGAGGAGAAGATTGAGGAGGAGCAGAGGCTTAAGGAAGAACAGGAACGAACCGATATTATCCGCAGCCTTGGAGGGATGTTTTTTGCGACCTACTATGCGGATCTGGAGGAGAACAGTTTCCGCAGCGTAACCCAGCTTAAGGAAGTCGGGGAGACGCTGGGAGAGACGGTGGATTATGATACGGGACTTAAAAAATATGCAGAGCAATTTGTGCATCCGGACGACAGGGAAGAGTATTTGGATGTAATGAGTATTGAAAAATTGCGCCGGAATCTGGATGAAAAACATCCTTATGTGACGCTTGCATACCGGAAAATACCCCAGCAGGAGGATATGAGGCCGGAGGATTACGGATGGATCCGCAGCACCGCGGTAATGTCCCAGACGGATGAAGAGGGAAAGGCCCGGACCATTGTGTATGCGGCGCAGGATGTAACGGACAGCAAGCGCAAGGAGATGCGGGAGCAGCAGGCGCTTGAGGCGGCCTGCGAGGCGGCGGATCACGCCAATGCCTTCCGGCAGGAGTTCCTCTCCAGCATGAGTCATAATATCCGCACGCCGATGAACGGCGTGATCGGCATGATCAAGATCGCAGAGGATCATATGGGCGACCGGGAGCGCGTGAAGGAGTGTCTGGGAAAGGCGTCGGAGTCCAGCAGGCAATTGCTGTCCATGATGAACGAGATCTTGGATATCAGCCTAATCAAGTCCGGGGATTTTAACTTGAAGTCGGAAGAGTTTGCCATACCGGAACTGATGCGGCAGACGGTTTCCCTGATTCTGCCCCAGATACAGGAAAAAGGGCTGTCTCTGGAAATGCATCCGGTACAGGTGGAGCATGAGCTGGTACTGGGCGATAAAGAACGGCTGGAGCAGATTTTCCTAAATATACTGGGAAATTCCGTAAAGTATACGCCTTCCGGCGGCAAGCTGGAGCTGTCGGTCTCAGAGCATGAATTTACGGAACATGGCTGCAGTTCTTTTGATTTTGTATTCAGCGACAATGGGATAGGGATGGAGGAAGAATTTATCCAGCATATTTTTGAACCGTTTAGCCGTGCAAAGGATCCGGAAACAGACAATGCGGACGGCGTAGGGCTCGGGATGTCCATCGCGCAGAATATTGCCCGTATGATGGGCGGAGCCATTAGCGTAAAGAGCAGTCCGGGCAAGGGTTCGCGGTTTGTAGTGACCGTTATTTTAAGGCTCCAGAATCCGGCGGAGCTTTCCGGCCGCATTTCTGCCGCAGAGGGAAGAGCGGAGGATAAGACTTTTCTTCAGGGCAGGCGGATCCTGCTAGTGGAGGACAACGAGCTGAATCAGGAAATCGCCGTGGAGCTGATCGGAGAGCTGGGCGCAATGGTGGAATGTGCCGGAGACGGAAGAGAGGCGCTGCAGCGTTTTGCCGAGATGCCGGTGGAGTATTACGACCTGATCCTGATGGATATCCAGATGCCGGTGATGAATGGATTTGAGGCAACAAGGGCTATCCGCAAGATTCCAAGGGCGGACGCGGCAGCGATACCGATCATTGCTTTGTCTGCGAATGTGTCGCCGGAGGATATGGCGGCGGGAAGGGAAGCCGGGATGAACGGACATCTCGCGAAACCCTTGGATATTCCGGGGCTTGAGAAGTGTATGGATTACCTGTTGCAGTATAGGGCCTAGTGTGCTAAAATGTATCCGGAACAAGTAAATAGATTTAACGCAGAGTAGGAATATGCGCGTCAAGTGCCAGCGGGACGGGGAGTTGCCGGCTGGACGAAAAGTAATGGAACCATTGCTTGCGGTGCATACTCCGCATCCCGCTGCTGCACATAAGAGAGAATACCTGCTTATGAGCAGTTTTACGGGCTGCTGCAAAGGAGGTATTTTTATTATGACAAAATTGAAACAGACATTCAGGGACTCCTTTCATGAGCTGAAGGACGTAAAAGCGTTAGCAGTGACCGCAATGCTTCTTGCCATTGCGGTGGTGCTGGGATTTTATTCTCTACAGGCGACGGATTTTATTAAAATCAGCTTCGCCTTTCTTGCAGACGAAATGACCGGCATGCTGTTCGGACCGGTAGTCGGAGGGATCATGGGAGGGGCGGCAGATTTGGTGAAATATCTGGTGCGCCCCACGGGGCCGTTTTTTCCGGGATTTACGGTAAGCGGCGCCGCAAGCGGCCTGATCTACGGCATGGTGCTGTACAAACGGCCGCTTACGATCCGGCGGACGGCAATTGCCAATGCGCTGGTCATTATCGTTGTCAATATCGGGCTTAACACATACTGGCTGACGCTGCTGTATGGAGACGCTTTTTTCGCGATCCTTCCGGCGCGGATCATCAAACAAGCGGTGATGTTCCCCATTAATGTGGCGCTGTTTTACGGAGTCGGCAGGATCCTTGGCAAGGCAAGGCTGTTTACCGCGATCAGAGGACAGGGCGCTCTGTAACAGGCAGCACATTGCGTTTCAGGCTGGTATATGCCATAAGAGCATAGACGGAGTAAAGCAGGAGGAACAGCAGGACGCAGGCGCCCGTGAGCACAGGCGGACTGCTTGTTCCGGTTAAGGTCCATGGCTCGACGGCTGTTCCGATGCGGTATACCGCCGGAATGCTGATAAGGATGGGCGGGACTGCGGGCATCGCATAGTAGACAGCAAGCTGTCTGCGCAGAATCTTTGTTATTTCGTAAGGATCTAGCCCCAGCTTGAACAGGAGCCGGAACTGCTGCCGGAGCCGTCCGGTTTCGCTCAGCTGCTGGATGGTCAGGATAGCGGCGGCGGTTATGGTAAGCATCAAGGCCAGATAGTACAGGGGGAACACCGTGATCGCAATCCCGGCGGCGGCTTCTTCGGTAATCTGGGACTTGACAAGAAGGGTATCGTAGTCGGACAGTTCGGGGGCGCAGTAAGCGCTTAAAAGATCGTCCAGCGCTCTGTACTGTTCTTTGCTGAGGGGCTTTTTTGTCATTGCGGCATAGACGGTGTGGGCGACGGGTCTTGCCTCGGCATATTCGTCCGGCACCACCAGCACAAATCCGTTCCCATTGCCGTGACCCCATAGCCGCTGGATAAAATTTTCGGTGCAGACGGCGTTTAGTTTCAGGGTTTCTTTTCCGTCTGGGATGTCGGGCGCAATGTGGGAAATCGGTTTTTTTAAAATGGGTATGCAGTGGACGATGTATTCGCCGGGATGCAGTTTAACCTCCGGGTAATCAAGCATCAAGCGGAGCGCCGCATAGTCGCTATAGCGCATAAGCGTATCGCCGGAATGCTGAAAAAAGGATTCCATATCGGCATCGGTTGAGATGTGCCGGGTGATTTCTGCGTTATCAGCCTGATACAGATTGTATTGCAGAGAATCCTTTACCGGAATATGCTTCTGAATATAATCCAGATAATGCGGGAACGTATATTCCGGCTTGCCGCTTCCAATAAATAGATCAAAGCATGAGGTCTGCTCCGCGCGGTTTTCAAAGACCGCAGCAAAGACCAGGCCGGCGCCCTGTGTGATCAGCACGGCGGTAAACAGCATGGAAATGACAGCCATGACAACTCCCATGGTGGTAAGCTTGGCGGACAGCGTGCGGAAAATAAGCAGAGTCCATCCCTTATATTTTTTCTCCGGGCGTTTTTCAAACCATGCGGGTACGCCGGAGGAGAAGCTGAGAAAGAATCCGAAAAGAAATAGGATAATACATGCGGAGCCGGCGATTCCCGACGCCAGGTTTCCCATCAGAAGCAGAAACGTGCCGGCGCCTCCAAGCAGGAGGGAGCCGGTAAATATTTTTCTGCGCCCTTTTCCTGTCCGGAACAGGGCAGTTTCGTTCTGCCGGTCAAAATAGATTAGGTCAAAGATTTTCATCTTTCGTATCCGCTTTTTGCCCCTTATCTGCGCCGAGAGGTAGATAAGAAGAAAATAGAAAAACGTAAGCCCCGCCGCAGGAAGGCAAAGGGATAAGGAAAACTGGTAGGGAATCTGAAACAGAGCCAGCGTCACAGCCCTGAGCGCCTGAAAAATCAGGATGCCGAGAAGGAATCCCGGTATCAGGGCGCATCCGCCCACGCTTAGATTTTCCAGAAAAAACAGTCGGGAAACCTGCCGATGTTCCATCCCGATCAGGATGTAGGTCCCTAATTCCCGGCTTCGTCTTAGGAGCATGAAATTCGTAGTATAGTGCACCAGCCAGCCGATGATGCAGACTACGGCAATGCTGGATAAGGTAATGACGACGGGGAGGCTTTCCATTATGGAGGAGAGTTTCCGGATTTCATCCGAGAAGAGTAATCCGTTAAATGCGTAAAGCAGTGCGGCGGAGATGATGACGGTGGCGAAATAAACCAGATAGTCCCCCGCCTGCCGTCTGGCGTTGCGCAGGGAGAGTTTAAATAAGGTCACTGATATCACCTCCTAACAGGGCGAGCACATCCAGAATTTCATGGTAGAAGACGGAGCGGCTCCGTGCTCCCCGCAGGAGCTCGTTGAAAATCCGGCCGTCTTTTAGAAAGAGCACCCTTTTCGCATAGCTTGCGCTGTAGGCGTCGTGGGTGACCATGAGGATGGAAACGGATTTTTCCTGATTCATCTTCGTCATGATTTCCAGAAGGTTTTTGGAGGCCTTGGAATCGAGGGCTCCGGTGGGTTCGTCGGCAAGGATCAGGGACTGTCCGGCGGCAATGGCTCTGGCGCATGCGGCCCTCTGCCTCTGCCCGCCGGAGACCTGACAGGGAAATTTTCCCAAAATATCGGTAATGCCAAGCAAGTCTGATATGTCCCGGACATGCTTTAAGACGGTGTGGGAATCCCATTGGTTCAAAGAAAGGGCCAGCCCGATATTTTCTTCGATGGTCAGGGTATCAAGAAGGTTGAAATCCTGAAAAATGAAGCCGAGGCGTTCCCGGCGGAACTGCGCCAGCTCGCTTTCGGGCAGTTCGGAAATGTCGGTTCCATCCAGAAGGATCCTTCCGGAGCTGACGGAATCGATGGTAGAAATGCAGTTTAGGAGCGTGGTCTTGCCGCTGCCGGAGGCTCCCATGATGGCGATAAATTCACCGTCCGCCACATCGAAGCTGATCCGGTCCAAGGCTTTTGTGATGTTGTTCTTGCTTCCGTAATATTTTTCGATATTTTGTATCTGCAGCATAAATTTCTCCCCTTTCGTGCAGTTACAGTTATAAGACGGTCTGGGCGTTTGGGACGTCTTATATACCATAACCGGCAATATGTGCTGTGTTTGTTGTACGATGTAAGCATACAGCAGAAATGGGGCGGAAGGTAGCGGAGCGGTATTGGTTTTCCTTACATTTCTGTAACTTTTCTTTCCGGCTAGGATTCTCCTTTGTCCTGTTTTACTGCGGGGAAGGTCAGGGATACGGTAGTTCCGTGGTTTTCTTCCGAGGTAATGGAAAGCTTCAGCTCCAGAATACCGGCAAGCTTTCGGCACAGATACAGGCCCATACCGGTGGAACCTCCGCGGCTCCTGCCGTTGCTTCCGGTAAAGCCGCGGTCAAAGATCCGGGAAAGTTCATGGGCCGGTATGCCGATTCCATTGTCTGTTACCAGAAGTCGTACCTGATTGCCATAAGGCGCGGCGGACAGGGTGATGAGCGGAAGGTCTCCGTGATAGCGCGCCGCATTCTGTAATAGCTGGCCAAGGATAAAAAGGCACCATTTGCGGTCTGTGTAAATCGTATAATCTAAATCGCCGGCCTCGATGCGCATGCCGCTTTGAATCAGCAGGGATTTATGGTTTCCGACTGCTTCGGCTGTCAGTTCCTGAAGGCTTGTTTTCTGGATGAGAAAGTCCTTTTCAGGGTTTTTAGCCCGGGCATAGTAAAGAACGCGCTCCACATGGGCCTCAATCTGGGACAGCTCACGGAGAAGTTTGCGTCCCGCCTCCGGATCTGCGTTCCGGCAGATGAGTCTGGAAGCAGTTAAGGGAGCTTTGATTTCATGGACCCAGCTTTCGATATATTCCCGGTACTCTCGCATGGAGGCTTCCGCGTCTGAGACGGAACCTGCCATAGACTTGCAGGAGCGCCGCAGAAGACGGAAGATTCTGCGCTCGTATGCGGTGCGGGCCGGGGGAAGACATTCTGCGAACAGATATTTTTCATCCAGCCCCTCCATGACTGCCTCCAACTCTTCCAGTCTTGAACGAAGCTTAAGGAAATCGGCAGTCTGTACGGCGGCGGAAATGGCGGACAGGCAGACCAGCATAAGGATTATAATTCCGTTCTGCGTCCCTGTGGCATGCAGAAAGAGCGCGGCGGACGCGGCAAGGACTAGGCCAAGCATCAGCCTGCCCGCCCGATCAGAGATAAATTCTGTGAATTTCATAGCTGGTATCCCAGTCCGCGCCGTGTCCTGATAAAGTCAAAGAATCCCAGCATCTCCAGTTTTGTGCGGAGTCTGGTCATATTGACGCTCAAGGTGTTGTCGTCAATGTAGATTTGATGCTCCCAGAGCGTATCGATTAAGTCCGCGCGGGGGACGATCTCTCCTGCATGCGCCATCATATGGGCCAAAATGCGGAGCTCGTTGCGGGTCAGTTCGATATTCCTGCCGTCCGCCGATATGATCCCCTTTGCCAGATTCAGCTTCAGTCCCTTTGCCTCAAGGATTTCAGGCTCCGCCTGTCTGCCGCCGCGCCGCAGGGCGGCTTTGATCCGCGCGATCAGCACCGGGATATTGTAAGGCTTGGTGATGTAGTCGTCTCCGCCCAGACTTAAGGCTTTCAGCTCGTCCATGACGGAGTCCCGGCCGGTAACGAAAATAATAGGCATATCTGCGGCCTTTCGTATATCGGCGCAGAGGGCGAGGCCGTTTTTGTCCGGCAGTCCCACATCCATCAGGATCAGGTCGGGGGAAGCCTCTCTAACCTGTTCCGCGATAGAAATAAAATCGGCGACCGGGATGGGGTGATAGGATTCATTTTTCAATAAGAGCGCCAACTCGTCCCGGGTCATGGGGTCATCTTCAATAATCATGATTTTTTGCATAATGTTTCCACCTTTTGTAAATCTTTTCCTCTATCCTAGCATGGAAAACAAGGTCTGTCCAGAAAGGCTCTTGGGAAACAGACGGAAGATTTTTTTATGGAAATACCGCCGCTTGGCTGTTATATTGAATGGAAACAGATTAAGAATGGGAGCGCCTGTTATAACAAGCGGCGCGGGGTTATGCCGACGCCGAGATAGTATCGGAAAAAAGTGAGAATTTGCGCTTGATTTTGGAGAGGAAATATAGCATACTATGTAATAGGGAGTAAATTTATCACAGACGTATGATATTCGTACGCCTGCGGTATGGGAGTGTAAAAATTAGAAAGGGTGATAGTATGCAGGAAAGACTGCCGATTGGTTTCCTTTTCAAACAGATCAACAATGTGTATGAAAAGGATATCAACAATCAGTTAAAGGGCATTGGGATTACTTCGTCCCAGTGCGAGGTGCTGAATTACCTGTTCCGGTGCGACAAGGAAGAGGTAAACCAGAAGGATATCGAGAAGGCTCTGAGTTTGAGGAATCCCACGGTGACAGGGATTCTCCAGCGGCTGGATGAGAAGGGCTATATTTTGATCGTCCCCAATGGAAAGGATAAGAGAAAGAAGAACGTCCATCTGACGGAGAAGGCTTACGACATCCAGAGAAGGATGGAGTCTGACAGGAGAAGGATTGATAAGAATCTGACGGTAGGAATGACCAAGAGAGAGGTTCAGGCGCTCCAGAAGATGCTGAACCGAGTGCTGTATAATGTAAGCGATATTTAAAAGCTGGTAATACTAATACAGCGGATATTATTTAACTGATACCCCGACGTTCGAGGGCTGCGCAGAATATGCGCGGCTCTTTTTTAGCGGCTGAAAAATATTTGTTAATAATAACGGATGAATCTTTTTTCCAGCTATGTTATGATGGTGAAGTAGAGGTAAATCAGGATTATTTCAGGAGGCTGTATGTCAAGAGAAGATTATATCAAAGCAAATAAATTAGCAAAGAAGGATTATCAGTTCAAGTCTATGCGAGGGGAACTTCCCACACTCCCGGTACTCGACGATATCCTTCCGCCGAGAGGACAGTACAGGGAAGTGCCGTTAGGGCTTGTGAAGATTCCGGCGGATCAGATCGCGGGAACTAAGAACGCGGGGAGGAGCAACGCGTTTGCCAGCAATTTTATGCCGCTTTTAAAGGAAGGCAGCGAGTTCTCAAGGAAATGGGAGTCACTAAGCACTAGTCAGGTACAGGAGGGGATTAGAGACCCGATCAAGGCTTATGAATATATGAATAAATTCTATGTAGAGGAGGGCAATAAAAGAGTCAGCGTTGTGAAGTTTTTCGGGGTGGATTCTATTCCGGGCACTGTGACGCGGATTATTCCGGATAGGACAAATGAGAAAGAAAACAGGATTTACTATGAGTTTCTGGATTTTTATGAGCTTTCCCAGATTAATTATATCTGGTTTTCCGAGACCGGCAGATTTGCGAAGCTTCAGGAGGCAATGGGGAAGGACGGGGACGAGGTATGGAACGAGGAGGAACGGATGAATTTCCGGTCGATCTATATCCGGTTTGCGAAGGAATTTAAAGCCAAGAATAACGACAAACTTAAGATTACGCCCGGGGACGCGCTTCTGGCGCTGATTGAACTGTATGGCTATCAGGAACTGCTGGATATGAGCGCCGCGGAACTTAAGAAGCTGATCGCAAAAAGCTGGGAAGAATATATGCTTTTGGAGAAGGATAAGGAAATCGAGCTGAAGATGGACCCGGTTCAGGAGAAAAAGTCGATTTTAAGCCTGAATAAGATTCTTCCGGCGGGTGTGCTCCTTCCCGGGAAGGGACGGCTGAAGATTGCGTTTATTTATGAAAAGACGCCCGGCTCTTCAGCGTGGACCTACGGCCATGAACTTGGGCGGCTGCACTTGGAGCAGAAGTTCCCGAATGAAGTACAGACGCTGTATTATACGAATATCAACAGGAAGAATATTGAGTATGCCCTTGAGGATGCGGTGAAGCAGAAATGCGACATTATTTTTACTACGACGCCTTCCTTCGTGCAGGCAAGCGTCAAGGCGGCGATCAGCCATCCTTCCGTGCGGATACTGAATTGCTCGCTGAATACGTCTCACAGGTACATCCGGACCTATTATATCCGGATGCATGAGCCGAAGTTTATCATGGGGGCCGTCGCAGGGGCGCTGACGGAGAATGATAAGCTGGGATTCATAGCGGATTATCCGATTTTCGGCACCATCGCCAACATCAATGCCTTCGCGCTGGGAGCAAAGCTGGTGAACCCACGGGTGAAGGTATATCTGGAGTGGTCGGCGAAAAAGGACGTGGATGCGGTAAAGAATCTGCGGGAGCAGGGAGCGGAGATCATTTCCGGCAAGGATATGGTGACTCCGGAGGAAGCGTCCAGATATTTCGGGCTTTATAGTTTAGAGAATGACTGGCCGAGGAGCCTTGCCATGCCGGTATGGCACTGGGGGAGGTTTTACGAGCAGCTGATCCGCACGATAATGGACGGAACATGGAAATATGACGATAATCCGTCGGACAAGAAGGCGATCAATTACTGGTGGGGCATGTCCGCCGGGGTGGCGGATATTGTCTGCTCCCAGACGCTTCCTATCGGTACCAAGCGTTTGGTGGAGCTTTTAAATTCCAACATTAAGAATAGAATATTTGACCCATTTGCGGGGGAACTATATTCACAGACAGGTGTAATCCAGAAGGAATCATGGAAGAGTTTGTCTCCGGAGGAAGTCGTTACTATGGAATGGCTGGCGGAGAATGTAATCGGCGAGATTCCCAAGCGGCAGGAACTGAAAAAGCGTTCGGAACCGCTGGTGCAGCAGCAGGGTGTGGAAAAAACGAAGGGATAAGAGGGACGGATGAAGATACTTGCGATTGCGGATGAAGAGTCGAAAGCTCTGTGGGACTATTTTGACAGAAGTAAATTTGAAGGAATCGACCTGATCATTTCCTGCGGGGATTTAGAGGCGGATTATCTTTCCTTTCTGACAACCCTGACGTCGATTCCGGTGCTGTATGTGCATGGCAATCATGATGTGAAATATGATCGAAAGCCGCCGGAGGGGTGTATCTGTATCGACGACAGGATTTATGTCTACAAAGGCGTGCGGATCATGGGGCTGGGAGGCTCTATGGAGTATTATGGCGGGAAACATCAGTATACGGAAGCGCAGATGCGCCTGCGGGTGGGGCGGATGTGGTTTCAGATTGTGAGGCGGCGGGGATTCGATATTCTCGTGACTCACGCCCCGGCTTACGGACTCAATGACGGAAAGGATCTTCCCCACCGGGGATTTCAGACATTTTTAACACTGATCGAGCGGTACAGACCGAAATATTTCCTGCATGGGCACGTACACAGGAATTACAGCAGAGAGTTTAAGCGTTATGATAGGTATCTGGATACAAAGGTAATTAATGCGTATGAAAGGTGTGTGTTTGAGTATGAGGATGAAGGTACGGAATAAGGCGGCGTTTACAGATGCGGCGACGGATCTGGAGGTAACGAATAAAAAGACTGCTTATCTGGCGGCGCTGGAAGGAATCGTGCTGCTGGAAAATGACGGATGCCTGCCCTTGAAACCGGGAAAGGTCGCCCTGTACGGCGCGGGAGCGGATCGGACGATCAAAGGAGGAACCGGTTCCGGCGAGGTAAATGTACGGCATGCGGTATCAATTCTGGAGGGACTGGAAAAGAACGGCTTTACGGTGACAAGCAAGCCTTGGATCGACGATTACCGGGCGGTTTATAAAAAGGCGGAGGCGGATTACAAAGAGGAGCTGGGAAAGAAGCTGCTCCACTTAAACCCCGCGAACCTGCTGAACATTTTGAGTCCTTTCCAGATGCCCGCGGGCCAGCCGGTTACGGAGGAGGAGATTGCGGCCTCCGATACGGATACCTGTATCTATGTGGCGGCCAGACAGGCGGGGGAAGGCGCGGACCGGAAGCTGGAGCGTGAAGAGTATTCCCTGTCTGAAGCCGAGAAGAGCAGCATCGCTTTGTGTGCGGAACATTATAAAAGAATGATTGTGGTAATCAACGCGGGGGCGTCCCTTGATATGGATTTTTTGGATGAGATCAGGGGAATCAACGCAGTTGTCTTTTTCGGGCAGCAGGGAACCATGGGAGGCCAGGCTTTTGCAGATCTGCTTTGCGGAAAGGAAACGCCCTCCGGGAAGCTTGCAGATACATGGGCGTATCATTATACCGATTATCCCAATGCAGAAGAATACAGCTATCTAAACGGTAATCTGGATGAAGAGTATTACGAGGAAGGCATCTATGTCGGTTACCGCTATTTTGACAGCTATGGAATCGCACCCAGATATCCCTTTGGATATGGATTATCTTATACGAATTTTACGATCGAGACGGAAAAGGTTTCAGTTAAGCAGACTTCGGTAAAGGTAAAGGCAGTGGTTACCAATACGGGAGGCTGCGCCGGAAAAGAGACGGTTCAAATCTATGTGAGCTGTCCTCAGAGCGGGCAGGCTAAGGAATATCAGAGGCTTGCGGCGTTTGCCAAGACGAAGAAATTAGAGCCGGGAGAGAGCGAAAAGCTGAAGCTTAGTTTTGACTTTGCAGCTCTTGCAAGTTACCGGACGGAGGATGCGGCGACGGTATTAGAACAGGGAGACTACCTTGTGCGGGTGGGAAATTCCAGCAGGAATACCCGGCCTCAGGCTGTGCTTGCGCTGGATAAGGAAGCGGTGGTTTCCAGACACTGCCGCATCTGTGAGAATGGGGAGACAAGGGAAATGCAGCCGCCGATGCTGCCGGAGGAGGCGATATCGGAAGATCTCCCAAGGATTAAAATGCGCGGAAAGGAGATTTCCTGCGGGACGTATGATTATCAGACGCCGGATATCTTCCATTCGCCGGAAACGGACGCCTTTTTGGATAAACTGACGCCGGAGGAAATGGCGGCCCTTACCGTGGGAGCCGGGATGTCTGGGAAACGGTTCTTTGAAGCGCCGGGAGCGGCGGGTTCTACTACGGCGGAGCTTTTGGATAAAGGGATTCCCAACGTATCCCTCGCGGACGGACCGGCGGGCCTGAGGCTGCAAAAACGAACCGCCGTAACCAGAACAGGGAGATTAAAGGCAGTAGAACCGAATCTGGAGATGTTTCAGTATTTTCCTGAGGCGGTAAAGAAGTTTTTGTTTGCCAATCCGGAGAAGCACCCGGTTGTATATCAGTTTACTACGGCCTTTCCCACAGGACTGGCTCTTGCCCAGACTTGGAACAAGGAATTGGCGGAACAGGTAGGAGAAGCAGTGGGGGAAGAAATGAAAGCCTACGGCGTTACCTATTGGCTGGCTCCAGCGCTGAATATTCACAGGAACCCGCTGTGCGGGAGGAACTTTGAGTATTTCTCAGAGGATCCGCTTCTGTCGGGCGCTTTTGCCGCGGCTGTCACGAAAGGCGTACAGAAAAACAGAGGATGCTATGTGACCATCAAACATTTCTGCTGCAATAATCAGGAGGATAACCGGAATCATACCAATGCGAATGTAGGAGAGCGGGCGCTGAGGGAGATTTACCTGAAGGGATTTGAGATTGCGGTGAAGGAAGCGGCTCCGGGCGCTGTGATGAGCAGCTATAACAAGGTAAACGGTATGTATGTGAACAACAGCTACGACCTGCTGACGAAGGTGCTCAGGAATGAGTGGGGCTTTAAGGGGCTGGTTATGACCGATTGGTTTGCCACCGGAAAGAACGTGGGCAGCCATGTGTCTGCCATCCAGGCGGGGAATGATTTGATCATGCCGGGAAGCAAGTCGGCGGTGAAGGAGATTGTAAAGACTGTAGAGGACGGCGCGCTTGAGGCGGAGGATGTGAAACGCTGCGCGGCCAACGTGCTGAAGGGCATTCTGTCCTCGCGGATCTATCAGGGATACCGCAGGCTGGGCGAGAAATAGCGGGAACCAGATACAGGAGCCGGCAGATTACGGATGGAAAGATTCTATGGAGAACTGTGCGCTTCGGTACAGTAAGGGATGAAAGAAAGGGATTTTAGGAGGATTCAGTTATGAGTTATGCGGATAAGGTATTTATCGCTATGTGCCGCGACATTATTGACAACGGCACCAGCACTGAGGGAGAGAAGGTGCGTCCGGTATGGGAGGACAAAACCAGCGCTTATACGATTAAGAGATTCGGCGTGGTGAACCGGTATGATTTGTCGAAGGAATTTCCGGCGCTGACTCTCCGGAGGACTGCGATCAAGAGCTGTACTGACGAGATGCTGTGGATCTGGCAGAAGAAGTCTAATAATATCCATGACCTTCATTCCGGGATCTGGGACAGCTGGGCGGATGAGGAAGGCTCCATCGGCAAGGCATACGGATACCAGATGGGGGTCAAGCACACCTACAAAGAGGGTATGATGGATCAGGTGGACCGGGTCATCTATGATCTGAAGAATAATCCGTACAGCAGAAGGATTATGACGAATATGTATGTGCATCAGGATCTGCATGAGATGGCGCTGTACCCTTGCGCCTATAGCATGACCTTTAATGTGACGAAGGAAAAAGAGAGCGACAGGCTGACGCTGAACGCTGTGCTGAACCAGCGCTCGCAGGATGTGCTAACGGCAAATAACTGGAATGTGTGCCAGTATTCGGTGCTCTTGCATATGCTGGCGCAGGTATGCGGCATGAAAGCGGGAGAGCTGGTGCATGTGATTGCAGACGCGCACATCTACGACAGGCATATTCCGCTGGTGGAAGAACTGATTAAGCGGAAACCCCTTCCGGCTCCGAAGTTCTGGCTGAATCCTGAGATTCATGATTTTTATGAATTTACAAGGGATGATGTGAAGCTGATGGATTATGAGACCCATGAGCAGATTCGGGATATCCCGGTGGCGGTTTAAGGATATGGAGGAGCAGTGGGGAGAATTTACAGCTTAAAAAGTATGAGGTGAGAAGAATATGAAATTGATTGTGGCGGTAGATCGGGAATGGGCGATTGGGAAAAATAACCGGATGATGTGGAACATTCCGGCGGATATGAAATTTTTCAGGGAGACTACGAGAGGCAATGTGGTAATTATGGGGAGGAAGACTTTAGAGAGTTTTCCCCAGAGCCAGCCGTTACCGAACCGAGTTAATATTGTGATTACTAAGAATAAGAATTACCGGGTGAAAGGCGCGGTGGCGGTGCATAGCATTGAGGAGGCAATTGCCGAGAGCGGCAGGCATGAGGGCGATGTATATGTAATCGGCGGCGAAAGCATATACCGTTCTATGCTGCAGTATTGCGATACGGCGCTGGTGACGAAGATTGACCATACTTTTGACGCGGATACGTATTTCCCAAATCTGGACAAGGATTCGGAGTGGGAAATGACAAAAACCAGCGAGGAACAGACTTGCTTTGATCTGGAGTATTACTTTACGGTTTATAAACGGATTTGTTCATCATAAAGAGCCGGAGATACAAATACTAACGTCATACTAATGTACTAGAAAAGAAATAAGTGGAGCGTGTGTAGGAACAGATGAGGATTTTAACGATTACGGCACAGAAGCCGAACAGTACCGGGAGCGGCGTATATCTAACGGAGCTGGTAAAGGCGTTTGCGGGAGAGGGACACAAACAGGCGGTGCTTGCAGGCGTTTACCAGGATGATAAGACGGAGTTTCCAGAAGGGGTAGTTTTTTATCCGGTGTATTTTAAGACAGAGGAGCTGCCCTTTCCTATTGCTGGAATGTCGGATGAGATGCCTTATGAGAGCACGATATACGGCCGGATGACAGAAGAAATGGTTGGTCAGTTTGAGCGGGCTTTCAGAAAGGCAGTAAGGAACGCGGCGGCAGATTTTCTGCCGGAGCTTGTGATCTGCCATCATTTATATCTGGTGACTTCCATTGTCAGGGAAGAATTGGCAGACCTTCCGGTATGCGGCTTCTGCCATAATACGGATCTGCGCCAGATGAAAAAGATTTCTTTAAGAAGGGAATATATCCGCAGACAGATACCGAAACTGGGGGCTATCTTTGCCCTGCATGAGGAACAAAAGAAAGAGATCAGGGATATTTATCCGGTGAAGGAGGAGCAGATAACGGTTGCGGGAACCGGTTATAAT
Source organism: uncultured Dorea sp. (assembly GCA_910584095.1). Taxonomy (GTDB): domain Bacteria; phylum Bacillota; class Clostridia; order Lachnospirales; family Lachnospiraceae; genus Claveliimonas. The sequence continues at coordinate 102,621 of CAJTYU010000002.1, forward strand.
TCGGAGATATTCTTTTGGAACCGGGAGACAGACGCCCACAGCGCTGCGGGAGAGTCTGGGATGAGGAAGGGGAAGCCTGTGCGGCTGATTTATGCGGGAAAGATTGCAGAAAAAAAGGGTGTGGCAAGCCTCCTAAAGAGCTTATCCTTTCTGCCGTGGGAAGGTTCCAAACTGGAAGTATATCTGGCGGGAGGGGCTGGCAACAGGGAAGAATATAATCAGATTCAAAGGCTGGCGGGACAGTGCGGGTATCCGGTGCGGTTTCTGGGGAAGCTGTCTCAGAATGAACTTGCGAAGGAATATAACAAAAGCGATATCTTTGTGCTTCCCTCCTTTAGCGAGGGCCTTCCGTTAACAGTCATGGAGGCTATGGCTTGCGGCTGCAAAGTGATCGTAACGGATCTGCCGGGAATCCGGCCGTGGATAGAGGAAAATGTGGCGCACGCGCCGGTTTTCTTTGTGACGCCGCCTAAGATGCAGCATACAGACGAGCCGGAAACAGAGAGCCTTGAGATCTTTGAAAGGGAGCTGGCCGGAACCATTGAGGCGTGTGCAGATGCACCTTATCCGGGCTATCCGGATCTTGCGAGGGTATCATGGGGGAACATCTGCAGGCTGGTGCATTGCCGCATGGATAAAATGGATTATCACCGAAAAGAGTAAAATTAGACGGTTGACAACCAAGCAGGCAATCCTCTATAATAGTAGCAATCTTACTATTTCAGACAAATGCAGTGACGAGGAGGAGTACATAGGCAGCCCGAAGCAAAGAGAGAAGATGGAGGGTGCGAATCTTCGAGAGGGTCTTATGGAAGTAGCCTCTGAGCGGTGAACCGAACGCGGCGGTATGTCCGGGGAAAGAGATGCGGGACATTTCGTTAGTAGATTTCAACGTGATTCCTACGTTACAGGGAAGCAGTATTGGGGGAAGGCAGTATGGATTTGGCGGCCGGAAGCCTGTGCTGGCAGAGTGCGGAGAGCAGTCTCCGAAGTTAGGTGGTAACACGGATATCATATCCGCCCTAAGCGTTTTGCTTAGGGCGTTTTTAAATGCGCGCCCCATGCAGAAGAGGCATGCCGCCGAGGCGGCGAAAGGGGCGCCGGGCAGGGAGGATGAATCCGCTTTGCTTGATTGCCGCGTATCCGTAAGGATGCGGCAGGAACAGAGACAAAAAAGAAAAGGAGGCAGATATATATGAGGAAGATCAGCGGAAATAAGCTGCTTGTTAAGGCGCTTAGGGAAGAGGGCGTAGATACGCTATTCGGCTATCCGGGAGCCTGTACCATCGATATCAGCGACGAGCTGTATAAGCAGGATTACACAAGAGTGATTCTGCCGAGGCAGGAGGTGGCCTTGGTGCATGAGGCGGACGCCTATGCAAGATCTACAGGAAAGGTCGGCGTGTGTCTGGTAACCAGCGGCCCGGGAGCGACCAATTTGGTGACTGGGCTTGCAACGGCTTATTATGATAGCGTGCCTCTGGTATGCTTTACCGGGCAGGTGGCGAGACATCTGATTGGAAACGATGCATTTCAGGAGGTAGATATCGTAGGGATTACCAGAAGCATTACCAAATATGGGGTAACCGTGCGGGACAGAAAGGATCTGGGACGGATCGTCAAGGAAGCCTTTTACATTGCCAGAACCGGAAGGCCGGGGCCGGTGCTGATCGATCTTCCCAAAGACGTGATGGCGGAGCATGGAGATGCGGAGTATCCTTCAGAGGTTAATATCAGAGGATATAAACCGAATACCATCGCTCATGTCGGGCAGCTTAAGCGTGCGATTAAGATGCTGAATAAGGCAAAGCGGCCGCTGTTTTTGATCGGCGGCGGCGTAAATATTGCGAATGCCAGAGAAGAATTTACCGAGCTGGTAAGAATTACGAATGTACCGGTGGTAACGACGGTTATGGGGCGCGGGGCGATCGCCACAAACCATCCGCTGTATATTGGTAATCTGGGAATGCACGGCGCTTATGCCTGCAATATGGCGGTGAGCGAATGTGATATTTTATTTTCGATCGGAACCAGATTCAACGACCGGATTACGGGCAAGCTTCATTCCTTTGCGCCAAAGGCGAAGATTATTCATATCGATATCGATACCGCGGCTATTTCCAAAAATGTACAGGTGGATGTGCCGATTGTTGCCGATGCAAGGGATGCGATTACCCGGATGCTGGAGTATGTGGAGCCTCTGAATACGGAAAAATGGGTGGGCCGGATTCAGGAATGGAAGGATGAACACCCGCTTGCCATGCGGGAGAAGCCGGTTATGACGCCGAAAGATGTCATCGATACCATTAATCGGATGTTTGATGAAGCGGTGATCGTTACGGATGTGGGCCAGCATCAGATGTTTGCGTCGCAGTTCGCGGAGATTACGCCGAAGAAGAAGCTTCTGATGTCCGGGGGATTGGGAACCATGGGCTACGGCCTGCCGGGCGCGATCGGCGCGAAGCTTGGGAATCCGGATATCCCGGTTATCTCCATTTCCGGCGACGGCGGTATGCAGATGAATATTCAGGAGCTTGCGACGGCTGTGTTAGAGGAACTGCCGATCATTTCCTGCATTTTTAACAATAATAATCTGGGAATGGTGCGCCAGTGGCAGAAGCTGTTCTATGGAAAACGGTATTCCATGACCTGCCTCCATTCCGGCGCGGCCTGCCGGGGGAAATGCGGCGAGGTGGAATGCCCGCCGTATACGCCTGACTTTATCAAACTGGCGGAGAGCTACGGAGCGAAGGGAATCCGGATTACGAAAAAGGAAGAGATCGAACCGGCTTTCCGGGAGGCAATGGCAAGCGTTAAGACGCCGTATATCTTGGAATTTGAGATCGACCCGGAGGATTTGGTGTATCCGATGATCGAGCCGGGCGGGACCTTACAGGATCTGATTATGGACTGCTAGAAGGGAGTGTATAAAATGAATCACAATGGTATGAAAAAGAGATGGATTTCCCTGTATGTGGAAAATCAGGTGGGCGTGCTCTCCAAGATTTCGGGACTGTTTTCCGGAAAGTCCTATAATCTGGACAGCCTGACGGTGGGAACCACGGAGGATCCTACGGTTTCAAGGATGACCATAGCGACGGTCAGCGACGACGAGACCTTTGAGCAGATCAAAAAGCAGTTAAACCGTCTGGTAGAGGTGATCAAGGTCATTGATTTTACCGATGTGTTTGTGAGAATGAAGGAGATCATGTATGTGAAGGTGAGAAGGTGCAGCGCGTCGGATAAGACAGAGCTGTTCCAGATCGCGGAGACCTTCAAGGCCAAGGTCATTGATTACGGCAGGGACAGCCTGCTGCTGGAATTTGTGCAGACAGCCACCAAGAACGACGCGGTGGTGAAGCTGATGAAGGAAGAATTCAAAAGCATCGAGGTGGTGCGCGGCGGAAGCGTGGGGATCGAGTCCATCAGTTTTATGGAGCGGTAAATAAGTTTCATCTGTGAGAAAGGAAGCCGTCTGCTGCGTAAGTTTGGATATGTGACGATATGGATGCGGGCATCTCTGAGGGGACTGCCTGCATTCTCATGTCTGCGTATTAAGCTTCTGGGAGTTTTTTTGCGCTGCGGCGCGGTATTCTCCCGGCGTACTGCCTGTCAGCAGCTTGAATTGTCTGGAAAAGTAGCTGGGGCTTTGGAATCCGCAGCTCAGGGCGATTTCTGTCACTGAAGAGCCGGTGCTGGTAAGGAGGCCGGCGGCGGTAAAGATTCTGCGTCTCTGCACAAATTCCATGGGCCTGTAATGCAGATACCGGCGGAAAATGCGCTGGCACTCTCTTGGGCAGATACTGGCGGCGTCTGCAATGTCTTTTACGGTCATGGGGTTACCAAGATTCCCATCAATATATGCCAGCATCTGCTTTACCCGCAGTTTGGGTATGGCGGCTATGTCCCGGGGCGGCAGGAGAAGGCTCCTGTCTTTGACAAAAAGAAGGATCTCTGACAGCGCGTCCCGGACTTTAAATTCATAGCCCGGCTTCTCGTCTTTACAGGCGGAAAAGGCCCGGTCAATTTGGATAAAATTGGGATTTCTGATCATAAGATCCCTTCTTTGTCGTTTTTCTTATAGTATACGCCGTTTTTTTGAAAGCGGCAATGAGAAAGTTCCGATATAATAAAAATTCAGAAAGGAAGCGTTACTGAGAACGTAGTGAACAGTAACAAGGAGGTACCATGATGCAGAAAATGGGAAAAGCACGCATGTTGGATATGACGGCAGGAAGCCCTGCGGGGCTGCTTCTTAAGTTTTCCCTGCCGTTGTTTCTGGGGAATCTCTTACAGCAGTTCTATAATCTGGCGGATACGTCCATTGCGGGACATATGCTGGGAGATCAGGCGCTGGCGGAGATTGGGGCTACTACGGCTCTATATGGGCTTATCATTAATTTTGCTATCGGCTTAACAAATGGGTTTGCCTTGACGGTCAGCCGGAATTTCGGCGCCGGGAACCAGAAGGGGATAAAGGATGCGGCCTGCTGGATGGTATGCCTTTCTGCGGTTTCTGGAATTGTTCTTACAGTCGGATTTCTGCTAGTTAGGAAAGAACTTCCGACTCTGCTCCAGATACCGGAGGAAACGGCGGAGGGGGCGTTATGTTATCTCACTGTGCTGCTGGCGGGGGTTCCGCTAACGATGGCGTACAATCTGGAGGCCAGCCTTTTGAGGGCGGTGGGAAACAGCGTTACCCCATTGCTGTTTCTTCTGTTCAGCAGCGGGCTGAACATTATGCTGGATATCTGCTTTATGGGGCCTCTGGGCATGGGAGTACAGGGCGCGGCGGCCGCTACGGCGCTGGCGCAGGGAACCAGCGCCGCCCTAGGGCTGTTTTATATTGTCAGGAATTACCCGGAACTCCGGTTTACCAAAAAAGAATTAAAGGCCGGAGCCAGATTTGTGATGGAAATGTTCTGGACGGGGCTTAGCATGGCTCTGATGCTTACGATTTATAATATCGGCAGCGTGATTCTCCAGAGCAGTATCAATGCTTTGGGAAGCGTATATATTGCCGCGCAGGTGGGAGGCCGCCGGCTGGCGGAGTTCTTCTATCTTCCGGGACTCGCGCTGGGAACGGCAATCGCCACTTATTCCAGCCAGAATTATGGGGCCGGATGCAGGCGGCGGATCGTAGAAGGTGTAAAAGCATCGTTTCTCCTGTACGGAATCTGGTGGGCGGCTGCCATGGCGCTTGCGTTTTCCATTGCTCCGGCGGCAGTGCGGTTGATTACCGGGACCGACAGCCGGGAAGTAGTTCGGAGCGCCGTGCTGTATGTCCATGTCAGCATTCCGGTGGTTTTGCCGATGGCGGCGTTAGTTATTCTGAGAAATATGATGCAGGGAATCCAGCGCCGGATAGCGCCGCTTTTGTGCAGCGGGTTAGAACTTGCCGGAAAGGTGGTATTTGCTTTGTGGGCAGTTCCGGCGTGGGGGTATCCCGCGGTCTGCGTATGCGAACCGGTAACATGGGTGGTCTGTTTTCTGTTCATTTCCGGCGCGGTATTTTTATGCCGGCAGGAATTTCTGGATGAGGAGAGGCCGGCTCTGTCAAGAGACTGAAAAAGCTTTCTGAAAAAATAGAGCGCGCTCTTGATTTTGATTTATGAACGTATTATAATAGGCTCATGTTGAACAGACGCCAGAGAATAAAGGAGTGAACAATCATGGAAAAGAAAAATATCGACTGGTCTAACATTGGATTTGGTTATATGGAGACCGATAAAAGGTATGTGGCGTATTATAAAGAAGGCGCATGGGGAGAGGGCGCTCTTACTGAGGATGCCAATATTACCATGAACGAGTGCGCATGTGTTCTGCAGTACGCGCAGACATGCTTTGAGGGATTAAAAGCATATACGACGGAAAAGGGAGATATTGTAACCTTCCGCCCGGATCTGAACGCGGAGAGAATGATCGATACGGCGAAACGTCTGGAGATGCCGCCGATATCCAAGGAGCAGTTCTTAGAAGCGGTGAGACAGGTAGTGGAGGCAAATGCGGCGTACGTGCCGCCTTACGGTTCCGGAGCGACTTTATATCTTCGTCCCTATATGTTCGGAAGTAATTCCGTGATTGGCGTGAAACCGGCGGACGAGTATCAGTTCCGTCTGTTCTGTACGCCGGTAGGGCCGTATTTTAAGGGCGGCGCGAAGCCGATTACTATTCGTGTCTGTGATTTTGACCGTGCGGCTCCTAATGGAACCGGACATGTGAAGGCGGGGCTTAACTATGCCATGAGTCTCCATGCGATTGTGGACGCCCATAATCAGGGGTATGATGAGAATATGTATCTGGATGCGGCAACCAGAACTAAGGTAGAGGAAACGGGCGGAGCGAACTTTTTGTTTGTGACAAAGGACGGCAAGGTGGTAACGCCGAAGTCGAATACGATCCTTCCGTCGATTACCAGACGTTCCCTGATGTATGTGGCGAAGGAGTATCTGGGACTTGAGGTAGAGGAGAGAGAGGTACTGTTAAGCGAGGTTTCCGAGTTCGCAGAGTGCGGCCTGTGCGGAACGGCGGCGGTTATTTCACCGGTGGGCAAAGTCGTAGACCACGGCAGGGATATCTGCTTCCCAAGCGGAATGAACGAGATGGGGCCTGTGACAAAGAAGCTGTATGATACGCTGACAGGCATCCAGATGGGCAGGATTGACGCGCCGGAGGGCTGGATTTATAAGATCTGCTAGTACAATGAAATAGGCAGCCAAAGCAGGTGGATTTTGGAAGTGAACGGATATATCATAATATTCTGTCTGCAGCTGCGCCTATGACGGCGGCGCAGCTGCTGAACCAGATATTTTCTTTGAAACAGCGGCGCAGTATGTTAAAATTAAAAATATCAAAATCCTTTATCTGTAAGCGGCAAAGGGAATTTTGACGATATAACATACAGATTGTGGGAAGCGGTAAGAAAGGAAGGTATGGAAATGGGAATGATAATTGAGAAAATGCAGGAATTTTGGGACAGCTTGGATACGGAGACGGTGGTGAATAAGAAAGTTCTATTTTTGGAACTTCTGGTGTGCGTATTTGCCGGAGTTTTAGCGGGCATCATAATCAGTCCGAAAAAGCGTGTTATGATAGGGTGCTGTAATGGAGACTGTATAATAGAAGAGACAGAGCAGGATGAAATAGAGTAGAATGAAATAGAGTAAAAAATGCGGTCATTTGCTTACTTAGTGAAGCTGAAATGACTGCATTTTTTTGTGATTTATTGGCGGCTGTTCAAGCTTTGCCGACTGGAGCAAAGATTCGGAAGCCCGTCGTTCGGTCTTTGATCCGAGAAAATAAACAGTATAAAACAGTTGACAACAGTTAAATGCTGTTATATACTGTTTGTATCGAAAGGGTGATGAAATGAAGATTATTATTAACAATTCTTCCATGCAGCCAATTTATGAACAGATCGTAACACAGTTCAAGGCGGCGATTATGAAGGGAGAATTGAAGGAGGAAGAGATGCTTCCCTCTGTCCGGAGCCTTGCGAAAGAGCTGAAGGTCAGCGCGCTGACAGTGAAGAAATCCTACGATGCATTAGAGGAAGAAGGGTTCATACTTACGGTACATGGCAAGGGCAGTTTTGTGACATGCGCCAGTCAGGAGCTGATGATGGAGGAAAAACGCAAAGAAGTGGAAGCCGATCTGGAGGAGGCCATCCGGAAAGGCAGAAGCTTAGGGATGAGTAATCAGGAAATTACAGATGTATTTATGATTGTTTTGGAGGATTAGAAGATGATTGTACTAGAACAGGTGAAGAAAAACTATCAGGATTTTACACTGGATTGTTCGCTGGAGGTTCCGGAAGGCTGCGTTACTGGGCTGGTGGGGCGAAACGGCGCCGGAAAGAGCACTGCGTTTAAGGCGGCTCTCGGACTGATCGGTATAGACGGCGGAAGCGCGCGGGTCTTCGGAAAGCCGGCCGCAGAACTTACGAAGGCTGACAGGGAGCAGATGGGGGTGGTTTTATCAAATGCCGGCTTCAGCGAATATCTGAAGGTGCGGGATCTTGTGCCGGTATTGAGGAATATGTACCATTCCTTTGACGAGGCGGGATTTCTTAAGAAATGCGGCAAACTCAGGATTCCACTGGATAAGCAGATGAAGGATTTTTCTACCGGCATGCGGCAGAAACTGCAGATTACCGCAGCCCTTTCCCATAAGGCAAGGCTGCTGATTTTAGACGAGCCTACGGCGGGACTTGATGTGGTGACCAGAGAGTTTCTTTTAGATATGCTTCGGGAATACATGGAGCGGGAGGGCAGATCGATCCTGATCAGCTCTCATATTTCTACCGATCTTGAGTCCTTCTGCGACGATATTTACCTGATTGACGACGGAAAGATTGTCCTGCATGAGGATACGGATATTCTGCTCAGCAGCTATGGGATACTGAAAGTGACGCCGGAGCAGTATGAGAAACTGGATAAGCGCTATCTGCTGTCGGAGAAAAAAGAGGATTACGGATACCGCTGTCTGACTAGCGAGAAGAGATTTTATCAGGAAAATTATCCGGATGCGGTGGTTGAAAACGGCGGGATTGATGAACTGATTCTGATGAGAGAAGGGGGATGGGACAGATGAAAGCATTGTTAATCAAGGATTGGAAATTATTAATGAGCCAAAAGCAGTTTTTTTTGGTAACTGTGGTAATCGTAGGAGTTTTTTTATTCACATCCGAAAATCTGGCGTTTGTGGTGAGTTATGCCACGATCATGTATACAATATTTACCATCAGTACGATCAGTTATGATGATTACCATAATGGAATGAGTTTCCTTATGACGCTGCCGATAAGCAGAAAGGATTATGTGGCGGAGAAATATACCTTTGGCATTTTTATGGGCGGCGGGACGGCGGCTGTTGTGATTGGCGCTGCCGCGGCGGTATGTAAGGTAAGGAATATCGGCATTTCGGTGGAGGAGCTTTTGATATCCGTTATGACGGCGATACTTGTGTCTATGTTTTTTCTCTCTTTTACCATTCCCATCCAGCTCAAATTCGGAGCGGAAAAAGGCAGGATGGCGTTGATGGCGGTTTCTATGGTGTGTTTTGTGCTGATCATGGGAGGCGCGGCTCTTGCGAAACGAATGGGGTGGAAAGGAGGAGAACTGGGGGAGCTGTTTGGCAAGATCGACAAAGCGCCTTTGGGAATAATAATTGGTGGGATTGGAGCCGGGTGCGTCTGCATTCTTCTGGTATCGGCGTTCCTTTCCCTGAGAGTTTTGAGAAAGCGGGAATTTTAGGCGGACCGATATCCGTGGGACAAAAAACATAAGGAAACCAAAGAGGATAGAACTGCCGGGTGAAACGCTAATTTAGCGTTCCACCCGGTGGCTTTCAATGATCAGTCTTACCGTCCGGTATAAAAAGGGCTTGTATTCATCAATGGGTACAGGCTCTTTGTATAGGATGGAATTGTATCCCGCGGATCCGGCAAGCTCTACGATCGTAAAGAGCATGACGTCTACGTCCTCATACTCATATTCATCCATTGCGACAATCTGGAGAAACCGCTCGTAAATCTCGTCGTCAGAGTCCTTTCCGGTGATCAGCGTAGAGCGCAGCGCGCCCATCACCAGATTCTTGGATATAAAATTCAGCAGCGGCAGGTCTTTTACAAGCACGTCTATGATGTGGTTGATGATGAATATCAACTGATTCTCAAGCCCGGTTATCTGCCGGGCAAGCATTTCCTTTCCGGCATTGTCAAACAGCTCGCGGGTTTTGTGGGCGACCAGGTTATTTTTGATATCGTATTTATCCTTAAAATACAGATAGAAGGTGCCCTTGGCAACGCCCGCCCGCTTTACGATATCTGAAATAGCCGTCGACTGAATGCCTTTTGTGGTAAACAAGTCATAGGCGGTATTTAGAAGGGCGTCCCGTTTCTGTCTTTTGTTCTCATCAATTTTTCCCATAATACCCACTCCTTATTTGTACATTATAACGTGTTTTTTTGAAAATACAAGGGAAATGAATAAAAATTGACTAAAAGTCATAAATTTTGATAAAAGGCATTGACTAATGGTCATTTTTGATGTATAGTGCTGAATGTAATAAATGACTGTTAGTCATAATTTAAAAAGGAGTTGAAGTAAATGGTTAAACTGGGAAAGAAAATTGTAAAGTACAGGGCGGCCATTCTGATTGTGAGCTTCCTGCTGCTGATCCCTTCGGCGCTGGGATATCTGAACACCAGAATCAATTATGACGTCCTTACTTATCTGCCGGAGGATATCGAGACCATGCAGGGACAGGACATTATGGTGGAGGATTTTGGAACGGGGGCATTCTCCATGCTGATCGTGGACGGCATGAAGGATAAGGACGTGTCGGAGCTGAAGAAACAGATCGAAGAGGTAGAACATGTTTCGAAGGTGCTCTGGTATGATTCGGCGGCGGATATTTCCGTCCCCCAGAGTATGCTGCCGGATAACATATATGAAGTGTTCAATTCAGACACGGGTACGATGATGGCGGTATTCTTTGATGAGTCTACCTCCTCGGACGGAACCATGGGCGCGATTACAGAGATCCGGAAACTTTCCGGGAAGCAGTGCTTCATCAGCGGCATGTCGGCCATTGTAACAGATACCAAGGAGCTGGCGGAAAGCGAGACTCCGATCTATGTGCTGATCGCGGTTCTCCTATCCTCTATTGTGCTGGGCGTTACGATGGAATCATTGGTGGTGCCGGTTCTGTTTTTGATCAGCATCGGAATGGCAATTGTATATAATCTGGGAAGCAATTATTTTTTGGGAGAGATTTCCTATATCACAAAGGCGCTGGCGGCCGTGCTGCAGCTGGGGGTTACCATGGATTATTCCATATTCCTAATGCACAGTTACGACGAGCAGCAGCTTCGATTTGACGGCGATAAGAAGCGGGCCATGGCGCATGCTATTTCCCAGACTTTTTCATCAGTGATCGGAAGCTCGGTTACTACGGTCGCAGGATTTATTTCCCTGTGCTTTATGAGTTTTACGCTGGGAAAGGATATTGGAGTCGTGATGGCGAAGGGGGTTCTGTTCGGCGTGCTTGCCTGTGTAACCATTCTGCCGTCCATGATCTTATGCTGCGATAAGCTGATTGAGAAGACGAAGCACAGGCCGCTCCTTCCGAATATTAATCGGTTATCGGACAGGATGACAAAGAAATATCCGGTGTTTGCCCTGATATTTGTGGTTCTTCTGGTTCCGGCAGTCTATGGAAATAACCATACCGGAGTTTACTATAATCTGGATGAGACGCTTCCAAAGGAACTTCCCAGTATCATTGCAAATGAGAAGCTGAAGGATGATTATGATATGAATACCACCCATATGCTGCTGGTAAATAGTTCGGTTCCCTCCCATGATGTGAGCAGGATGCTTCGGGAGATTGAAAAGGTGGATGGCGTGAAATGGACTCTTGGCATTGATAAGCTGGCTGGACCAGGGATCCCTTCCGATATGCTTCCGTCAGAGGCGACGAATATGCTGAAAACAGACAAATACCAGCTGGTCATGATCAACTCCGTATATAAGGTTGCGTCCGAGGAGGTTAACGCGCAGGTGGATGCAATTAACCGGATTACAGAAAGGTATGATAAGGACGCGCTGCTGGTGGGAGAGGCGCCGCTTACCAAGGATTTGATCGATATTACAGACCATGATTTTAAGATGGTAAGTATCGTATCCATCGGCGTCATTTTCCTAATTATCCTGCTGTTGTTCCGCTCTGTCAGCCTTCCGGTTATTCTGGTGGGAGTGATCGAGTTTGCCATATTTGTGAACATGGGAATCCCATTCTATACGGGAACCACCCTTCCTTTTGTTGCCTCCATTGTAATCGGAACCATTCAGCTTGGGGCAACGGTGGATTACGCGATCTTGATGACGACCAGATACAGACGTGAACGGAGCAGGGGAGCGGGTAAATATGACGCAGTGACGACAGCCCATCAGGCTTCCGCTCAGTCCATCATTGTAAGCGCGCTGAGTTTCTTCGCTGCCACATTCGGAGTGGGGATGTATTCTAATATCGATATGATCAGTTCGCTGTGTATCCTGATGGCAAGAGGGGCGGTTATCAGTATGCTGGTGGTAGTATTTATCCTTCCGTCCATGTTTATGATATTTGACAAGGTAATTGTAAAGACCAGCAAGGGCTTCTTACCGAAGGGTGGGAAGAATGAGGATAGCCGGAAAAATAAGCAATTTAAAGATAGAGTGCATATATAACAAGGAGGTATTGCAATGAATAAAAATGATAAGAGCATGAGAGTTATGGCGGCGGCAATGGCGGCGGCGATTACGGCGGGGCTGGCTGGAACCTGTGGTTATCAGCAGAGCGCGGTCACTGCAAAGGCGTCGGATATCAGTACGGAGGAGCTTCAGGAGGTGGCCGAGACCGCTCTGGATACAGAGGGCGCTGAGCCGGAAAATGAGGAAGAAACACAAAAAACGGCAGAGGAAGTCCTAAAAGCAGAGAAAGAACAGGGAGCAAAAAAAGAGGAGTCGGTCTATGTTAAGACGGATTCCGCCGGAAATGTGAAGAATACAACGGTTACAGAATGGATTAAAAATCCCGGAAACGGCAGGCTGTCCGATGTATCCGAGCTGGAGGATATCGAGAATATTAAGGGGGATGAGATCTATCAGGTATCCGCGGACGCGGGGATTGCATGGGAGTCCGAGGGCAATGACATTTACTATCAGGGAACCACGGGAAAGGAGCTTCCGGTAGGGGTGAAGATCAGCTATAAGTTAAATGGAAAAGAGATCAGCGCAAAGGAGCTGAAGGGGAAAGACGGCAAGGCCGAGATCCGCGTCCAGTATAGCAATCAGTCCAAAACTATGGTGGATATTGGCGGAGAGAAAGAAGAGATGTTTACGCCTTTTACAATGATCACGGCGATGATGCTCCCCACGGACGAATACCAGAATGTAGAGATCGACCATGGCAGGGTGCTGTCCGATGCAGATAAACAGATTGTAGTGGGGCTTGGTTTTCCGGGCATTGGCGAGAACTTAAAGCTTGCGGAGGGAGATCTGGATTTTGACCTTCCGGAGGAGGTAACGATTACGGCAGATGTGAAGAATGCTTCCGTGGGACCGACAATCACCGTGGCGTCTACCGATTTCCTACAAGATCTGGAGCTTGACGGTATGGATGATTTTGACGATTTGAACGATTCCATTGAGGAGTTAAAGGACGCAGCCAATCAGTTGGCGGACGGTTCGAAGGAAGCGGCCGATGGTGCGGGAGACCTTGCGGAGGGAGCCGGAACTTTGGCCGGCGGCACAGGAACCTTACAGAATGGTGCGGGAGACCTTGCCGGCGGTACGGGAACTCTGAAGGATGGAGCAAGAGACCTTGCAAACGGCGCGGGAACCCTGAAGACGGGCATTGATACGCTGAATAGTAAATCAGGGGAGCTGATTGCAGGAGTTCAGTCACTAAGTAATGGAATTACCAGCTATACGCAGGGGGTAGACCAATTGTCAGGCGGAATGAATACGCTGGCAGAAGGAGGAACGCAGATAAAAGACGGAGCGGACCTGCTTCAGAATAAATTAGTAGATGCCGCCAATGCACTGGGGGCTTCCAATCCCTATACAAGCGTGGTAAATGAGGCGGAAAATATCAGTAATTCATTGTATGGGCTGGAGAATACGATTCAGAATATCTCCGCACAGGCTCAGGTGGTGGATAACGGAGGCGCTTTGGTTCAGTGTAATACGGCCGGACTGGAAGAATATCTTGCGGCGGTACTAAGCGATCCGGCAGCCGCCGGTGATGTGGCGTCACAGATCCAGCAGTATTTTTCGGCATCCAGTGATAACAGCGCCGCGGCCGTTGCGGAGGTAACAGGGGAAGACGAGGCGCTGGCACAGGTTCAGGCTATTCAGAGTATGGCGCAAGAGATGAAGACGAATGCGAATACAGGAAGCAGTCGGATTTCTGCCGCGCAGACTGTGTTCTGGGGAGACGGCAGTACGAATCCTGGTTTGGTAGGACTAAGCCAGATGGTTGCAGAAGGTGCCGGTCAGTTAAATGGCGGAATTGCTCTGGTGCAGGGAAAAGTAGGCGAACTTCAAAGCTATAACAGCGCTCTTTCCGGCGGCGCGGCAGAGCTTCTTCAGGGGGGACAGGAGCTTTCCGGAGGAGTGGGCCGGCTTGCGGCCGGAGCAGACGCATTAAATACGGGAGCGGGAACCCTTGCAGAGGGAGCCGTTACCTTAAACAGCGGAGCAGGAACCCTTCTTGAGGGAGTGCGCACGCTGAATGACGGAGCCAGAGCGCTCTCGGACGGCGCGGATGCCCTTGCGGACGGAAACAGGAAGCTTGCAGACGGAATGGCAGAGTATAAGACGGAGGCTATTGATAAGCTGACGGATTTATTTGACGGAGACATCGCCAAAGCGAAAGACAGATTAAAGGCAATGGCGGATCTTGGAAAAGAGTATCAGTCCTTTGCGGGCATTTCTTCTGAAATGAGCGGAAGCACCAAATTTATCATTGAGACAGAGGGCGTCAGCGAATAACGCTACTACAACGAATAGTAAGTAATTGGCGGTTTGGCTTGTCTATTTTCCTGACAGCGCCGCTCCAAACAGGAACCCTTAAGACTTGTTAGAAAACAGATTTCAAACAGGTTCTGGAGGGATTCCTGTTTTTTTGTTATACTAATGAAAAATAAGAGAAAGTTGTAGAAACGCGGGGGTGAGGGAATGGAAGCATATACGGGCTTTGCAGAGGTATATGATATGTTTATGGATAACGTGCCCTATGAAGAATGGGCGGATTATCTGTGCGGGATTCTTCGGGAGTATGGTATCCGGGACGGCTTGGTGCTGGAGCTGGGCTGCGGGACTGGCAGCCTTACAACTCTGCTTGCAGAAAAAGGCTACGACATGACCGGGGTGGACGCTTCTCCGGAGATGCTTGAGATTGCCATGGATAAGAAGAGGGCGGCTGGATATGATATTTTGTATCTGCTCCAGGATATGAGGGAGTTTGAGCTTTACGGAACAGTCCGGGCTGTGGTGAGCGTCTGCGACAGTGTGAATTACGTGACGGAGCCTGACGAGCTGGAGCAGGTATTTCGTCTGGTAAATAATTATTTGGACCCTTTCGGAATCTTTGTATTAGATTTTAATACAGAATATAAATACCGGGAGCTTTTGGGAGACCAGACAATCGCGGAGGACAGGGAAGAGAGCAGTTTTATCTGGGATAATTACTATGATGAGGAGGAGAGGATCAACGAATATGAACTGACTCTTTTTATCAGGGAGGAAGACGGCAGATATGGGAAATATCAGGAGACACATTTTCAGAGGGCGTATACATTGGAGGAAATTCAGGCTCTCCTAGAAAAAGCGGGGATGGAATTTGTAACGGCATACGACGCCTATACGAAAGAGCCGCCCCATGAAAGGAGCGAACGAATCAGCGTTGTGGCAAGAGAAAAGGGGAAGTCTCATTTGGAAGCAGAAGTTGTACTTTCGTAAAAAAAGAGCTATAATAGGAAAAATGCTGCAAGTCAAATGAAAGGAAATGGAATAGATGAAGGATTATATTGTAAGGGCGACGGCGGCGGGCGGACAGATCCGGGCTTTCGCGGCATGTACGAGCGCGGTGGCAGAAGAAGCGAGGAAACGCCATAATACCAGTCCCACGGCAACCGTTGCGCTGGGGCAGCTGATGACGGCGGGAACCATGATGGGCGCAATGATGAAGAATGATACGGATATTCTGACGCTGCAGATCCGGGGCGACGGACCCATTGGGGGAATTACGGTTACCGCCGATAATCAGGGAAATGTAAAAGGATACGTGTTCAATCCGGAGGCGTCGGTTCCTGTTAAGAATGGGAAGATCAATGTGGCGGACGCTCTTGGCATCGGACTGCTGAATGTGATAAAGGATATGGGCTTAAAGGAGCCCTATGTGGGACAAACGATATTAGAAACCAGCGAGATCGCGCAGGATTTAACCTATTATTATATGAATTCGGAGCAGATTCCCTCGTCGGTAGGGCTGGGGGTGCTGATGGAGAAGGATAATACGGTCAAATGCGCCGGAGGATTTATCATACAGCTCATGCCTTTTGCGGAGGATGCGGCGATCGATAAGCTGGAAGAGAATCTGAAAGGGATAACCTCTGTCACGGAGCTTTTGGAGCGGGGGCATACGCCGGAAATGATTCTGGAAGCGCTGCTTGGCAGTCTGGGTCTTGAGATTACGGATACGCTGCCTGCGAAGTTTTACTGCAGCTGCTCGAAAGAGCGCGTGGAGAAGGCGGTTGTAAGTATCGGCAGAGAGGAGCTCCAGAACATGATTGACGACGGCGAGGATATTGAGGTGAAATGTCATTTCTGCAATACCGCCTACCAGTATACAATTGAGGAATTAAAGGATATTTTGACGAGAGGGGAATGGGAAAGATGAAGCATGGATTTGTAAAAACAGCGGCGGCGACGCCAGATATCCGGGTAGCGGATGTGGAGTTTAACAAAGAGCAGATTATAAGGATGATGGACGAAGCGGCGGCTTTTGGAGCGAAGGTGATAGTATTTCCGGAGTTGTGCGTTACAGGGTATACCTGCGGTGATCTGTTTACGCAGGAGGTACTGCTGTCGCATGCAAAGGAGGCGCTGTTTGAGATTGCCGCCCATACGAAGGGCAAGGACGCGCTGGTTTTCGCCGGGGTTCCCCTTTCTATAGAAGGAGAGCTCTATAACGTGGCGGCGGCAATGAACGGGGGACGTATTCTGGGTCTGGTTACAAAGACATTTTTACCGAATTACGGAGAATTTTATGAGATGAGACAGTTTCGGGAGGGACCGGAGAGGGCAAGGAGGATTCTGTTCGGAGGAGAGTCTGTTCCTTTCGGGCCGCAGATTATCTTTGAGGCAAAGGGTATGGAGAATCTGGCGGTAGCTGCAGAGATCTGTGAAGATGTATGGTCGCCCATTCCGCCCAGTATTCAGGCGGCAAGAGAGGGGGCGACGGTGATCGTCAACTGTTCTGCAAGTGACGAGACGATCGGAAAGGCTTCTTACAGGGAGAGCTTAATCGGCGGCCAGTCCGCAAGGCTGATCGCGGGATATATCTATGCGAATGCGGGAGAAGGAGAGTCCACCACGGATCTGGTATTCGGCGGCCACAATATGATCGCGGAGAATGGAACGGTGCTGGCGGCCAGCAGGCGGTTTGAGAATGGGATCATCTATTCCGAACTGGATGTGAACCGGCTGGCCGGCGAGAGGCAGAAAAATACTACCTTCAAAATGTCCGATGAACGGACGCTGATGAGAGTTCCCTTTGATATTGCTATTACGGAGACGAAGCTTACAAGGAGATTTGACGCTCGTCCGTTTGTGCCGGATGAAGAAAAAGAGCGGGCGAAACGCTGTAAAGAGATTTTGACGATTCAGGCAATGGGGCTGAAAAAAAGACTGATGCATACAGGCGCGGAACGCGCGGTGGTGGGGATTTCCGGAGGTCTGGATTCCACGCTGGCGCTTTTGGTAACGGCACAGGCATTTGACGCTCTGGGACTGGACAGGAAGGAGATTTTGGCGGTTACGATGCCTTGTTTTGGAACCACCGACAGAACGTATCAGAATGCCTGTAAGATGTCCCTGTCTTTGGGCGCCGAGCTTCGGGAGGTGCCGATTAAGGATGCGGTAACGCAGCATTTTAAGGATATCGGGCACGATCCGGAGGATCACAGCGTGACCTATGAGAACAGTCAGGCAAGGGAGCGGACACAGGTGATCATGGACATTGCCAATGAGATGGGCGGACTGGTAATCGGGACGGGGGATATGTCGGAGCTGGCCCTTGGCTGGGCGACCTACAACGGAGATCACATGTCTATGTATGGGGTAAATGCTTCCGTTCCTAAGACTTTGGTAAGGCATCTGGTGCGTTACTATGCAGATACGACAAAGGATCAAGAGCTAAAGGCTGTGCTCTTGGACGTGCTGGATACGCCGGTAAGCCCGGAACTTCTGCCGCCGAAGGACGGTAAGATTGCCCAGAAAACGGAGGATCTTGTGGGACCGTATGAGCTGCACGATTTCTTCCTTTACTATTTCCTGCGGTTTGGATATGCGCCAAGCAAGATTTACCGGATTGCCCGGTATGCGTTCGCCGGGGAATATGAGGACGCGGTGATTTACAAATGGCTTTGTACTTTCTGCCGAAGGTTCTTTAGCCAGCAGTTTAAGCGCTCCTGCCTGCCGGACGGACCGAAGGTAGGTACGGTCGCATTATCGCCGAGGGGGGACTGGAGAATGCCCAGCGACGCATGCGTGGCAAGCTGGATGCGGGATCTTGAAAAGGCAGCGGCGGAATAAATAAAGTGAAGAATTAGAATGTAGAAAAAGGAGAGACGGATATGGGTAAACTGGAGGAAAATGCGGTAAGTAAATTTGTTGACAGCAGGTATAACTGCTGTCAGGCAGTGATCTGTGCCTGCTGTGAGGAATACGGAGTAAAGGAACTGGACGCCTTTAAAATGACAGAAGGGTTTGGCGCCGGCATGGGCGGCTTGGGGGATACCTGCGGGGCGGCGACCGGGCTGTTTCTGGCGCTGGGCCTTGCAAACAGCGCGGGAGATATGGAGAAACCCAAAGAGACAAAGATGGATACTTATAAGAAGATCCGCGGGGCGGCAGAAAGCTTTAAGGAGAAACACGGATCTCTGTACTGCAGGGATATTCCCAAGGAAAAAGGTTCCCAGCCTCTTCCAAGCTGTATCAAATGCGTGAGTGACGCGGCAAAGATCGCGGAGAAAATGTTAGAAGAGATGAAAGCAGATCAATAAGGCAAACTAATTGAACTGCTAATGTTCGATTAGATATGCATTGCTGGCGGAAATGCTTTTGAAAAATGCTGCCGGGCGATTTCGGTTTTCCTATATGCGGGTTGTTTTGTATATTGAAAACAACGGCGTATATTGGGGAAACCGAATATTGCCCGGCAGCATTTTTTAGGTTCTAAGATATTAGATATCTAACAAATCGCTGAACGCCTTCAGGGCGCCGTCAGTTTCATGGGCAAGAACGCGTTTTGCAAGTAATTTACCCAGTTGAACGCCTTCCTGGTCGAAGCTGTTTACGTTCCATAAGAAACCTTGGAACATGATCTTATTTTCAAAATGAGCCAGCAGCGCTCCCAATGATTCCGGTGTGAGCTGTTCGCCGATGATGATGCTGGAAGGACGTCCGCCTTCAAACTTCTTATTGGGATTCTCGTCATCCTTACCGCAGGCAAATGCGATAATCTGTGCGGCAACGTTTGCGCATAACTTTGCTTGGCTGGTGCTTCCCTCTATCACAACGTCCATGCCGATCTGACTGTTTTTGAAGCCTACAAACTGCAGCGGAACGATGTCGGTTCCCTGATGGAGAAGCTGATAGAAGGAGTGCTGTCCGTTGGTGCCCGGTTCGCCGAAGATAATCGGCCCGGTCACGTAATCTACCGGCTCGCCGAAGCGGTTTACAGACTTGCCGTTTGACTCCATGTCGCACTGCTGTAAATGCGCCGGGAAACGGCTGAGCGCCTGAGAGTAGGGAAGGACCGCCGTGCATGGGTAACCTTGGACATTGCGCTCGTAAACGCCGATCAACGCATCCAGCATATCCGGGTTTTTGCGTATATCTGTATTTGCCGCAAGCTTATCTTCTTCGGCAGCTCCCGCAAGGATCCTTGCAAATACGTCCGGTCCGAATGCAAGAGACAGAACCACGCCTCCGACTGCAGAGGAGGAAGAATAGCGTCCGCCGATAAAGTCGTCCATAAAAACTGCCGCCAGATAATCGTCGCTCTTAGCCAGAGGCGAAGTTTCGCTTGTTACGGCAAGCATGTGTTTGGACGGATCTAAGCCGGCGTTTTTCAGCGCATCCTTTACAAAGGACTCGTTGGTAAGAGTCTCCAGAGTAGTACCTGATTTAGAAACAACGATGAACAGGGAACGGGATACGTCGATGGATTTTAAAACAGCGGCTGCATCGTCTGGGTCAACGTTGCTGATAAATTTAGCCTCCATCTTTAAGGCGCTGCTTTCTCTTGCCCAGTTCTCCAGAGCGATATACAGGGCCCGGGGGCCAAGGTCGCTGCCGCCGATGCCGATCTGTACGACAGTGGTGAATTTCTCTCCGGCAGCATTGGTAATCTCTCCTGCATGAACTTTGTTCGCGAAATCCGCAGCCTTTTCCTGCTGGGAAACGTAAAATTCACGTTTGTCTACTCCGTCGACAACGACTGTTTCGCCCATCTGGCGGCGGGCAAGGTGGTGGAGTACAAGGCGCTTTTCACCGGTATTGATCACCGCTCCGTTGTATAATTCTTTAAACTTGTCTGCAAGCTGCTGCTCTTCGGCTAAGTCGGCAAGCGCCTTTAATATCTCGTCGTCTACTTCCTTTGCCGCATAGTTAAAGCTAAGCCCTTCAGCCATAGGCGCATGATAGCGGGCCACACGGTCCGCGCCGCGCTCGCCGGACATTACGTCGGCAACGCTGACGTGATTTTTCAGGTCTGCAAGCTTTTTATAGGATGCCAATGTGTCAAGATTCTTCCATGTTACCATAGTTTCATTCCTCCTTAAATGAACGCCAATAATAGATTGGCAGAATATGTATGAATTTATTGTACTAAAAAATGATTTCAATTTCAATGGATTATGAATTTTCAAACTAGAAAAAGAGCCGGAACACGAGAACCGTGTTCTGACTCTTTTGTGGTTATAACTTGATGTTCTTAAATAAATCGCCAAGATTTGTTCCAATATTTTCTGCTTTGGGGATACGAACCTTCTCAACTTCTTCCTCAGTCGTTTCCTCCAGCGCTTTCATGCTGAGGCTGATCTTGCCGTCTTTGATTCCGATGACCTTGACTTCGACCTCGTCGCCCTTGTTCAGCACATCGGAAGGATATTTTACGCGCTTATTGCTGATCTGGGATACGTGGACAAGTCCGGAAAGTCCGTCTTCTAAACGGATGAACGCGCCATAATTCTGGAGGCTGTCAACAACGCCTTTCATAACGCTGCCAACCTTAACGGCGGCAATTCTTGCTTTTTTTTCTGCCTGCTCTTCTTCCTTGAGTATCTCCCGCGCAGAGAGTACTAGGCGGTTTTCAGTTTCATTGACATCAATAACTATAACGGTTAGTTCCTTTAGAAGATAATCTTCCAGATTCTCAATATAGGAAAGAGATAATCTGGAAGCCGGGATAAATCCCCGCAGTCCCTCAACCATAGCGATTGCGCCGCCATTTACAATGCCTTCAATCTTGATTGGGAGTCTGGTTTTCTCTTCCATATAGCGTTTTACTACATTCCATGGGTTCGCATCGTCAAAATGCTCCTCATAATCCGCCATAGTCTCCGCCGTTTGTTCCGCCTCTGTCTGTGTTTCTTTTCCCTGTAATAATTCTTCGCCCATAATTCATGTTCCTTTCCCATAAATTCCCAATAAAAATAACAGAACGATATGTCCTGCCCTGCAGCCGCAGTCGGGGAGACCGATCGGACCGGCTGCAAATTTCTATGCTCGCCCTAAGTATAACACATAGTTGTGATTTGTTCAAAAAGAAAATGCAAAGAAGTGCAAATTTCGGTTGACGGGGATAAGAAAAAATGGCAATCTTAGTATAGAAGGATTAAACGAAGAAAGGATTTATACATATGGAGAATAAATCAAGAAAAGTATATGTAGTCGGACATAAGAATCCGGATACGGATTCGGTTTGTTCGGCGATTGCTTATGCGAATCTGAAGCGGGAGATTTCGGGGGAAAAATATTCAGCCAGACGAGCGGGGCAGATTAACGAGGAGACCCAGTATGTATTGAACCGGTTTCAGGTAAAGGCGCCGAAGCTTCTCACGGACGTTAAGCTTCAGGTGAAGGATGCGGATATCCATGTGATAGAGGGAGCCGGTCCGAATGTTTCTATAAAACGTGTATGGGAACTGATGAAGAAGCAGCATGTGAAGACAATTCCGGTATTGGAAGAGGGGGAACTGTTAGGGATTGCTACTACAGGCGATATTGCCAGTTCCTATATGGATGTGTATGACGATACGATTCTGGGCGAGGCAAAAACTCAGTATAAGAATATTATTGATACGCTGGACGGGACGCTGCTGACAGGAGATCCGAATAAATATTTCACAAACGGCAAGGTTGCGATCGGGGCGTCCAGTCCGGAACTGATGACGGAATTTATTTTTGAGAATGATCTGGTTATTCTTGGGAACCGGTACGAATCTCATTCCTGTGCCATCGATATTAATGTGGGATGTATTATCGTATGCCAGAATGCTCCGGTATCCGAGATCCTTCTTAAGAGAGCGCAGGCGCAGGATATTGTAATTATCCAGACTCCGCATGACACCTTTAATGTGGCGCGGCTGATCAATCAGAGCGTTCCGGTGGAGCATTTTATGACAAAGGGGCCTATTTATGCCTTTCATCTAGATGATTATATGGATGATGTAAGAAAGATGATTACTAAGAAAAAGTTTCGTGAATTTCCTATTTTAAATCGTCAGGAGAAATTGGTGGGCTTTATTTCCAGGCGGCGTGTCATGAGCGTTAGGAAGAAGCAGGTGATCCTTGTGGATCATAATGAGAAGTCTCAGGCAGTGGACGGTCTGGAAGAAGCGGAGATTTTAGAGATTATTGACCATCACAGACTTGGGAGCATCGAGACCATGGGGCCGGTATATTTTCGGAATCAGCCGGTGGGATGTACTGCGACTATCGTCTATCAGATGTATCAGGAGAATCAGGTAGAGATTACGCCGCAGATAGCGGGACTTTTGTGTTCTGCTATCATTTCGGATACGCTTTTGTTCCGCTCGCCGACCTGTACGGCCATAGATATTGCAACAGCAGAGAAGCTGGCGGAGATTGCGGATATTGAGATGGAAGAGATGGCGGCGGCTATGTTCCGGGCAGGAAGCAATCTTGAGGATAAGACGGCGGAAGAACTTTGTTTTCAGGATTTCAAGCAGTTTACCGTAGGAGAGAAGGTCTTTGGAGTAGGACAGATTAATTCCATGAGCGGGGACGAGCTGGAGGATGTGAAACGGATGGTGGCGGATTATCTGCCGACGGCGCTTCGAAATAATAATCTGGATATGATTTATTTCATGCTGACGGATATTTTGGATGAATCATCAGAGATTTTATGCTGCGGCCCCGGTGCGAAAGATGCGATCATTGACGCTTATGGACTGCCGGAAGATGCGGATAGGATGGTATTAAAGAAGGTTGTTTCCAGAAAGAAACAGGTAGTGCCGGCGCTGGTAGCAGCGATGCAGCATTAAATAGTTTGGAGATTTTGATATAGAGGGCAGATATGAAAAAGGAAATGTGGAAGCCGGGGAATATGCTGTATCCATTACCGGCGGTTATGGTCAGCGCCGGGGATAAGACTGGGAATCAGAATATTATTACTGTGGCATGGACGGGGACTGTCTGTACGAATCCGGCGATGCTGTACATTTCTGTGCGGCCGGAACGGCACAGCTATGGAATGATACGGGATACGAAAGAATTTGTAGTCAATCTTACTACAGAGAAGCTGGCATATGCGGCGGATTGGTGCGGTGTGAAATCCGGAAGAGATGTGAATAAGTGGAAAGAAATGCGGCTTA
Organism: uncultured Dorea sp.; assembly: GCA_910584095.1. Taxonomy (GTDB): domain Bacteria; phylum Bacillota; class Clostridia; order Lachnospirales; family Lachnospiraceae; genus Claveliimonas. The sequence continues at coordinate 126,295 of CAJTYU010000002.1, forward strand.
CGCCAGTCGGGGCGGAGAAGCTTGCATATGCTCCGCTGATTGGAGAGAGTCCGGTGAATATTGAGTGCAGCGTAACGGAAATTAAGGAACTGGGAAGTCATCATATGTTTCTGGCAGAGGTTCAAGCGGTCCATGTAGATTCTGCATACCTGACAGAGAGTGGGAAATTTGAACTGAACCGGAGTGGATTAATCGCTTATTCCCATGGAACCTACCTAAAATTGGGAGAAGTTTTAGGCACGTTTGGATACAGTGTTAAAAAGAGATAAAATATCCCCCCGTACAGACTATTGGGAATAGGCTGTACGGGGGATATTTCTGACTGCGTCTGCAGAAACATAGTCTAATCTTCAAGGGGTTTTATCTTTTCCCGATAGATGCGTTTAAGCAGGAATGCTGACAGGATAAGCGATACAAGTTCTGCAAGGGCAAAAGACCACCATACCATGTTAAGACCGAATACTTTGGCAAATATGTATGCGGCGGGCAGTATAACTACGAGCTGCCTGCAGACAGATACAATCAGGCTGTATACGCCGTTTCCTAATGCTTGAAATACAGAACCGGCAACAATTCCAAATCCGGCAAACATAAAACATAAAGAAATTATTCTGAGAGCCGGCACGCCGATGGAAACCATATTATTAGAAGCGTCGAACAGTGTGCGGAGCATAAATTCCGGCAGTATCTGAAAAATCAGGAAACCAATCGTCATGATAGACACTGCGATCAGCACGCTTATTTTGATAGTCTGTATAATCCGTTTTCTATGTCTGGCGCCGTAGTTGTAAGCGATGATTGGGATGAGTCCGTTGTTCAGTCCGAATACCGGCATGAAGATAAAGCTCTGCAGCTTGAAATACACACCGAATACAGCGGCGGCCGTAGATGAGAACATCAACAGGATTCTATTCATGCCGAAGGTCATGACAGAGCCGATGGACTGCATAATAATGGAGGGGACGCCGACCTTATATATGGTGGAGATGGTTTTTCCGTGAGGACGGAACTTCATCATGTTGATATTGATTTCAGGGTTTTTCTTAATATTAAAGTAAAAGGACATAGCCACGGCGATAAGCTGTCCGATGACGGTTGCGATGGCGGCGCCGGCGACTTCGAGCTTTGGCATGCCGAATAATCCAAAAATCAGAATCGGGTCCAGAATAATATTGATGATTGCTCCGGTTCCCTGGGTGATCATATTATAAATTGTATTTCCGGTAGACTGCAGCAGCCGTTCAAAAGTGATCTGCATAAAGATTCCTACTGAAAGAACACATATAATTGTAAGGTACTGGGTTCCGTAGTGTACGATCCGCGGGTCATTTGTCTGGACAGTAAAGAAAAAATGTGCGCCGAAGATGCCGAAAACAGCAAATAATAGGCAGCTTAGGATGCTTAAGAAAATACCGTTTCTTGCAGCCTGATTGGCGCTTTCAAAGTTCTTTTCCCCAAGATTTCTTGATAATAGTGCGTTGATGCCTACGCCGGTGCCGGAAGCCACCGAAATCATTAGCGTCTGAATCGGGAATGCCAGAGAGACGGCAGTGAGCGCTTCCTCGCATAATTTGGCGACAAACATACTATCGACAATATTGTACAGGGCCTGTACGAGCATAGAAATCATCATGGGAAGAGACATGGTAACCAATAATCTCGGAACGGGCATGGTACCCATTTTGTTTTCCTGTCTGATGCTTTCTTCCAATTTCATTCATCCTTTCTATTGTCTGTTTTTCTGCATTTTGCATGCGTTTGCCATTATAACATCAAAAAAATTATATTGCAAGAAACAACATACTGTATTTTGTATTTTCATACTATATAGGTAAGAAAATAGTAATAAGGGAAAACTATGAGGAAATATGGAAAAGCAGTAAAACGGGAAACGCTGCTTATGCTTGCTTATATGCTTTGTCTGGGATTCCTTTTCGGTCCTTTTTATTATCAGTATCAGAATACAAAACAGGAAAAGAAGGAGCCGTATCTGAAGGATGTGAACGAAGCGGCTGCTTTTGTAAGCGCGTCAATAGAGGAGGAAAGGGAAAAGCCTAAGATCGCTATTACCTTTGACGATGGGCCAAGCGGCAGCTGGACGCCTGTGCTATTGGACGGCTTGAAGGAGAGAGGGGTGAAAGGGACCTTTTTTCTGATTGGGCAGAATGTGGAGAAGCACCCAGATGTGGTAAAACGTCTCTATGAAGAGGGGCATCTGATAGGAAATCATACCTACCATCATGTAGAGATTACTAAAATTTCTGAGGATGAGGCAAGCAGAGAAATTCTGGATACTAACGACGCAATCTGCCGCATAACAGGGGAAGAAGTAGAATATATGCGTCCGCCCTTCGGCGCATGGCAGAGAGATCTGGAACTTAAAATGCCGGTTCTTCCAGTTATGTGGACGGTTGATCCGCTGGATTGGACGACAGAAAATACAGACGAGGTTGTGAATAAGGTAGTGACGGAGGCGGAAGAAAATGATATTATCTTATTGCACGATTGTTATAAAAGCTCTGTAGAAGCGGCGCTTCGGATTATTGATATCCTGCAGAGGGAGGGCTTTGAATTTGTAACTGTAGAAGAATTGATAATGAACTGACCCGGGCGTCTGAACCAGACGGAATATGGATTAGAATTAAAAAAGAATGTAAGAAACAGGAGTTATGGGATGGATTTATTTGAATATGCAAGAACTCAGACTATGGAAAAGGAATCGCCGTTAGCGGCACGTTTACGCCCCACTTCCCTTGAGGAAGTGGTGGGACAACAGCATATAATAGGAAAGGACAAGCTTCTGTACCGGGCAATTAAGGCGGATAAGCTAAGTTCCATTATATTTTACGGACCGCCGGGAACAGGCAAGACGACGCTTGCGAAGGTGATCGCCCATACCACCAGCGCGGAGTTTACACAGATTAATGCTACATCAGCAGGAAAAAAGGATATGGAAGCTGTAGTGAAAAAAGCGCAGGATTTGAAAGGGATGTATCAGAAAAAGACGATCCTGTTCGTAGATGAGATTCATCGGTTTAATAAAGGACAGCAGGATTATCTGCTTCCTTTTGTGGAGGACGGAACGCTGATTCTAATCGGAGCGACCACGGAAAATCCGTATTTTGAGGTGAACGGCGCGCTGATTTCCAGATCCAGTATCTTCGAACTTAAGCCTTTGGACAAAGAGGATATTAAAACGCTTCTCAAAAGAGCCGTTTATGATGAAGAGAAAGGAATGGGCAGCTATCAGGCTGAGATTGATAAAGAGGCGCTGGAATTTTTGGCAGAGGCGGCCGGAGGAGATGCGAGAAATGCATTGAATGCTGTTGAACTTGGCATACTTACCACAGACAGGAGCGCCGACGGTAAGATATATATTACTATAGAGGAAGCTTCGGAATGCATCCAGAAGCGAATAGTGCGGTATGATAAGGCCGGAGATAACCATTATGATACAATTTCCGCATTCATTAAAAGCATGAGAGGTTCCGACCCGGATGCGGCAGTGTACTATCTGGCAAAGATGCTGTATGCGGGGGAGGATATAAAATTTATTGCCAGAAGAATTATGATCTGCGCGGCGGAGGATGTGGGAAACGCGGATCCTATGGCGCTTACAGTAGCGGTATCAGCGTCCCAGGCGGTGGAGCGCATCGGGATGCCGGAGGCGCAGATTATTCTCTCTCAGGCAGTACTTTACGTGGCGGCGGCTCCTAAGAGCAATTCTGCCGTAAACGCCATATCCGCCGCGATGGAGAATGTCAGGCAGTATCAGACAACAGTTCCGGCGCATCTTATGGACGCTCACTACGGAGGCGCCGGAAAATTAGGCCGGGGATTGGATTACAAGTACGCCCACAATTATCCCAATCACTATGTAGAGCAGCAGTATCTGCCGGATGAGATTAAGGACGCCAGATTCTATGAGCCAGGGGACAATGGGTATGAGAAGCAGATCAAGGAATGGATGAAGTATATCCGGAAGTAGAATCGTTTCTGTTCATCCTGTTTACAGAAACGTAGAATCACAATAGATAATAAAAAAAGTATAAACAGTGTTGACAAATGAAAAACCTAGTGTTAGATTATTAACTGTAAAGATTAGCACTCGAATTTAGTGAGTGCTAATAAAAAAAGGAGATTGTTTGAGATGCAGGCAAGGGAGACTCTTGGTGAGAGAAAACTGACAATATTACATGCGATCATCAAGACCTATCTGGAGACTGGGGAGCCGGTAGGTTCCAGAACGATTTCCAAGTATTCGGATCTGAACTTAAGTTCGGCAACCATCCGCAATGAGATGGCGGATTTGGAGGAGCTTGGCTATATTCTGCAGCCTCACACATCTGCGGGCAGGATTCCTTCCGACAAGGGCTATCGGTTATATGTGGATATGCTGATGGATGAGAAGGAGCAGGAGTTAAATGAACTGCAGGAGCGGATGCTTGAGAAGGCAGATAAGATGGAGCAGCTTCTCAAGCAGGCGGCAAGGGTTCTGGCAAATAATACGAATTATGCTACCATGGTTTCCACACCCAGAAGCAGCGCGAACCGGATTAAGTTCATTCAGCTGTCCAAGGTGGATGAGGAGCAGATTATCGCAGTGATCGTGCTTGGGGGCAATGTGATCAAGAACAAGATCATCAGTATGGAGGAGCCATTGAGCAATGAGAACCTGCTGAAGCTGAATATGCTTCTGAATACAACGCTTAACGGTATGTCCATTGAGGAGATCAATCTGGGGCTGATCGCAAGACTGAAGGAGCAGGCGGGAATCCACAGCGAGGTGGTAGGCAACGTATTTGACGCGGTTGCGGACGCCATACAGGTGGATGAGGATATGCAGATCTACACCAGCGGTACGACGAATATTTTCAAGTACCCGGAGCTTTCTGATAAGCAGAGCGCACAGGAGATTATCAGCGCCTTTGAAGAAAAACAGCAGCTTACCGAACTGGTAACACAGACGCTGGCGCAGGAAGAGAACACAGGCATTCAGGTGTACATCGGCGATGAGACGCCGGTGCAGAATATGAAGGACTGCAGCGTAGTAACCGCCACCTATGAATTAGGAGAGGGCATGAAGGGAACAATCGGTATTATAGGACCGAAACGTATGGATTATGAACATGTGCTGAAATCGCTGAAGAGGCTTCAGAGCGAATTGGATGCGATTTTCCATAAACAAGTTTAATAGAAAGGTGGATTACCATTGGATAAAGAAAAGGATATGAATCAGGAAAAGACTCAGGAAGAGATGGTAAAAGAAGCCGTGGAGGAAGCGAAGAAAGCTGCGGCGGAGTCGGCAAAAACGCAGGAGAAGGAAGAGGAGCCTTGTACAGAAGAACAGACTGAACCATTAGAGGAAGAGGCAGACGAAGATTCTGCCAAAGAGGCGGAGAGCACGGATAAAGAAAGCGCGGATGCCGACGGAGCTTCCGAAGAAAAAAAGAGCCGGTTCTTTGGCAAGAAGAATAAAAAGGATAAGAAGGACGAGAAGATTGAGGAGCTTACCGATAAGCTTACCCGTCAGATGGCAGAGTTTGATAACTTCCGCAAGCGTACGGAGAAGGAGAAATCCCAGATGTACGAAATAGGGGCGAAAGATATCATAGATAAGATTCTTCCGGTAGTGGATAATTTCGAGCGGGGGCTCGGAGCCGTTACCGAGGAAGAAAAAGAAAATCCATTCGTCCAGGGAATGGATAAGGTATACAAACAATTAATGACCACCCTGGAAGGGATCGGAGTGAAGCCGATTGAGGCAGTTGGTCAGGAGTTTAACCCGGATTTCCACAATGCAGTGATGCATGAGGAGAATGAGGAACTCGGAGAGAATATCATTTCAGAAGAGTTTCAGAAGGGCTATATGTATCGTGACTCCGTAGTGAGGCACAGTATGGTAAAGGTTGCGAATTAAAATTAGGAGGCTGAATTATAATGGGAAAAATAATTGGTATTGACTTAGGTACAACAAATAGCTGTGTAGCCGTTATGGAAGGCGGACAGCCGACAGTTATCGCGAACACAGAGGGAGCAAGGACTACGCCGTCTGTCGTTGCATTTACAAAGACGGGAGAGCGTCTGGTGGGAGAGCCTGCGAAGCGTCAGGCTGTAACCAACGCAGAGAAGACGATTTCTTCCATCAAGAGAGAGATGGGAAGCGATTACAAGGTAAAGATTGACGAAAAGAGATATTCTCCGCAGGAGATTTCCGCTATGATCTTACAGAAGATGAAGGCGGACGCAGAAGGATATCTTGGCGAGAAGGTAACAGAGGCAGTTATTACCGTTCCTGCTTATTTTAATGACGCGCAGCGTCAGGCTACCAAGGACGCGGGTAAGATCGCGGGTCTTGATGTAAAGCGTATTATCAACGAGCCTACGGCCGCTGCTCTGGCTTATGGACTTGACAATGAAAAAGAGCAGAAAATCATGGTATACGACCTTGGCGGCGGTACCTTCGACGTATCCATTATCGAGATTGGCGACGGCGTGATAGAGGTGCTTTCTACGGCCGGCAACAACAGGCTTGGCGGCGATGATTTTGACCAGAAGATTACAGATTACATGCTGGCAGAGTTCAAGAAGCAGGAGGGCGTGGATCTGTCTGCCGATAAGATGGCGCTCCAGAGACTGAAGGAAGCGGCGGAGAAGGCAAAGAAAGAGTTGTCCTCTGCAACAACGACCAATATCAACCTTCCGTTCATTACCGCGACAAACGAAGGACCGAAGCATTTTGATATGAACCTTACTAGGGCGAAATTCGACGAACTGACGCATGATCTGGTTGAGAAGACGGCGGAGCCTGTTACTAGGGCGTTGTCCGACGCGGGAATCACATCCTCTGAACTTGGCCAGGTACTTTTGGTCGGCGGTTCTACCCGTATTCCGGCGGTACAGGATAAGGTAAGACAGCTTACCGGCAAGGAGCCAAGCAAGTCTCTGAACCCGGATGAGTGCGTAGCGCTGGGAGCATCCGTGCAGGGCGGTAAATTAGCCGGAGACGCAGGCGCAGGAGATATCCTTCTTCTGGACGTTACACCTCTTTCCCTGTCCATCGAGACCATGGGCGGCGTTGCTACCAGGCTGATTGAGAGGAATACGACGATTCCGACAAAGAAGAGTCAGATCTTTTCTACGGCGGCAGATAACCAGACCGCAGTTGATATCAACGTAGTACAGGGCGAGAGACAGTTTGCGAGGGACAACAAGTCCTTAGGACAGTTCCGTCTGGACGGTATTCCGCCGGCAAGGCGCGGCGTTCCGCAGATTGAGGTTACCTTTGATATTGATGCAAACGGTATTGTAAATGTATCTGCAAAGGATCTTGGCACAGGCAAGGAGCAGCATATTACCATTACGGCGGGCTCTAACATGTCAGACGCCGATATTGAGAAGGCTGTAAAGGAAGCGGCTGAATTTGAGGCTCAGGATAAGAAGCGCAAAGAGGGTATCGACGCAAAGAATGACGCCGACGCTATGGTATTCCAGACAGAGAAGGCCCTTGAAGAAGTGGGAGATAAGCTGGATGCGGCAGATAAGGCGGCAGTTGAGGCTGAGTGTAAAGCATTGAAAGAGCTGCTTGAGAAGGTGAACATGGATGACATTTCAGAGGCACAGACCGCAGAGATCAACGCGGGCAAGGAGAAACTGATGGAGACGGCGCAGAAGCTGTTTGCAAAGGTTTATGAGCAGGCGCAGGGAGCTCAGGGAGCAGGCCCCGACATGGGAGCGGGAGCAGGTCCGAATCCAGGTCCGGCGCCGGAAGGATTTGACGGAGATGACGTTGTAGACGGAGATTACAAAGAAGTCTAAGTTGTTTGACCAATAGTAATAGTTCGGTAAAAATTAAGGAAAGCTATTCCGCGGGAGGAGACTGGAGCATGGGCCAGCCCATCTCGCGGAATTTCCGCGTGAAAGAAAGGGATTACAATGGCAGATAAACGTGATTATTACGAGGTGCTCGGCGTCAGCAGGGATGCAGACGATGCAGCGTTAAAGAAAGCATATAGGAATGTTGCAAAAAAATACCATCCAGATATGAATCCGGGAGATAAAGAGGCGGAGAAGAAATTTAAGGAAGCCTCTGAGGCGTATGCGGTGCTCAGCGATGCAGAAAAGAGAAGGCAGTACGACCAGTTCGGCCATGCGGCATTTGAAGGCGGAGCCGGCGGAGGCGGATTTGGCGGATTCGATTTTGGAGGCGCTGATTTCAGCGATATATTTGGAGATATATTCGGCGATTTGTTCGGAGGCGGAGGCAGAAGAAGCGGACGCGCAAATCAGGGACCAATGAAAGGCATGAATATCCGTAAGGGAGTAAGGATTACCTTCGAGGAAGCAGTGTTCGGCTGTGAAAAGGAGATTGAGGTTGTGTTAAAAGATCCGTGCCCAAAGTGTAACGGAACCGGCGCAAAGCCGGGAACCTCGCCGGAGACCTGTTCAAAATGCGGCGGCAAGGGTCAGGTAGTATATACGCAGCAGTCCTTCTTTGGAACGGTCCAGAATGTTCAGACCTGTCCGGACTGTCATGGAACCGGCAAGATTATCAGGGAAAAATGTTCGGACTGCAGCGGAAGCGGATTTATTTCAAATAGAAAGAAGATTTCCGTATCCATTCCTGCCGGAATCGATAACGGACAGAGCGTAAGAATCAGGGAAAAGGGCGAGCCGGGCGTAAACGGCGGACCGAGAGGCGATTTGCTGGTTGAAGTGGCTGTATCCAGACATCCGATCTTCCAGCGTCAGGATATGCATATTTTCTCTACAGCTCCGATTTCTTTTGCTCAGGCGGCGCTTGGCGCGGAGGTGAAGATTAAGACAGTAGACGGCGAAGTGCTCTATAATGTGAAGCCGGGAACAAAGACGGACACCAAGGTAAGGCTTAGGGGCAAAGGCGTGCCCTCTGTGAGAAATTCCCAAGTCCGGGGCGATCACTATGTGACGCTGGTGATCCAGACGCCGGAAAAGCTCAGTTCAGAGGCAAAAGAAGCGCTGCGCAGGTTTGATGAACTGACCGGAAACACGCTGAATATTCCGGAGGAGAATAAGACGAAACCAAAGAAAAAGGGATTTATGAATAAAATGAAAGAAGCCTTCGATGATTAATCGGGGGCTTCTTTTAAAGGGTCAGCTTTTCTTTTCGGCAAGGCCGCACTCGGCAAATATATCAGGAATGCCGGTAATAGAAGACGGCAAGCTGCGTACGATCCCGTAAATCCAGTTTGTCCAGAATGCCGCTTAAGTAATTGCGGACGGTTCCTTCGCTTAAATGCAGTTTTCCGGCAATCTCCCGGTTGCTTAAACCTTCGGCAATCAGGGTAATGATTTCGTATTCCCGTTCCCCGATTTCATAGTCTTCGTAGTTAAATTCGTGTCTTTGCTCTAAAAGGCCTGGAATCCGTGAGGTGATTTCGTTTCCAAACACGGTCTGTCCGGTGTATACCGCTTTGATGGCGGGAATGATGCTTCCGTAATCCTGCTTCAGGAGATATCCTTTCACGCCGGATTTTAAGGCTTTGACAATGTATTCATCATCAGAGAAGGTGGTGAGCAGGAGAATCTTTGCGTCTGGGTATTCGCAAAGGATGGCTTCAGAGGCGTCCAGGCCGTTCATGTCCTTCATGCGTATATCCATGAGAAGTACATCGGGCTTGAGTTTCCGGTATATGGGGAGGGCGTCATGGCCGTCGGAGCCGGTTCCGGTTACGGAGACCGATTCATCGGATTCCAGAATGGTTTTTAAAGCGGCGGCTACTAAAATGTCGTCGTCAACAATCGCTATTTTTATCATGTCAGTTCTCCTCATTTTTAGGAATGGTTATAAAAATACGGAAGCCCTTTTCATCCTGAATCTGTATCATGCCATTTAGGGCGGTTATCCGGTCTTTCATATTCTGCAGCCCCAGTCCTGTTGTTTCTGTCACAGGCGCTTTTTTTGTGCCGTTATCTTCTATGACAAGCTGATAGAGAGCCGGGTGTTCTCTAAGAGTAACGTGTACGCGCTCTGCATTGCTGTGGCGCATCACATTATTCAGCGCTTCCTTTGTGATGGCGATCAGGCAGTATTTTACCGTTTTTGGGACTTCGTAGCCCATATCGTATTCCAGATATACAGGGCAGAAGGAAAATGCGCCGGTCAGGCTTTCTAACGCATCTTTTAAATTGACCGATTCATCGTGCAGGTCGTGGACGCTGCTTCGCACATTTGTCATGGCGGTATTCAGCGTCTGCTCCAACTGCTCTAAGATGGGCGCAAGGGCGTCTTCCTTGCTGACGGTTCTGGCGGCGCCGGTCAGCAGAATGGAACGGGTAAGCATATGCCCTACGTTATCATGGATTTCCCTGGCGATCCGATTCCGCTCGCGTAAAGTAGCCGTATAAATTTCATAATCCTGTTTCTCAAGCAGCGCTTGATTTTTTTCCCTCAGCAAGAGGTTGTGTTCCACACCGTCGTCTCTGGTTTTCTTAAATTCCTGCTCCAGAGTCTGATAGGAATGTGTGTGGCAGCTAAGCAGGAGACACAGCAGCGTTCCGGTTATGGCGAAACAGAGGATTTCTAAGGGGCTGTCCCGGAACCGGAACAGGCACAGAACCCCAAGAATAGACAAATCTGTTCTGCGGCCATCCTCTAGAATCCCGTACAGGAGGGCTGGAACAAACAGCGCTCCTTCTTGTATCAGCACCGCCAGCAGCAGGTAGAACAGGGAAAGGAACCGGCGGTATTTCCAACAGTTCCCATAATAATGCAGACAGGTATAAATGGACGCAGAAAGAAAAGCGATCAAAAAGTCAGTATTTATTTCAATAAAAAACACACTGCCAAAGCAGTAGATCAGCAGGGCGCATCTGTCTAGAATCGGTTTCATAGAACAGCTCCTTAATTGACGATTCCTATGGAGGAATCAGGATATCTTACAAATCCATAAGATCCGGCCGTCGAGGTTAATTCCATCATAACAGACTTTTTCCTAAAATTCTATATCCGGGGAGTAATCCAGATTTATATATGACATTTGTAATATGGATTCCTGACATTCTGCACTGTTATCCTGCCAGCTATACAGCTATACTAATTGTAAGGAATGATACGATAAAAAAGACCATTTAATTTAAGGAGGCAAGAGACCGCATGGTTACGATTACAAATCTTGTGAAACGTTATGGCAGTCTGGTGGCGTTAGACCATCTGAACCTTGAGATAGAGGAAGGGGAGATTTACGGACTGCTTGGTCCAAACGGATCGGGAAAGACAACGGCAATCAACTGTATGCTGGCAATCTTAAAATATGATAAGGGGAATATCCAGATCATGGGCCGGGAGATGAGTCCGGATTGTTATGAGGTAAAAAAGAATATCGGAGTAGTAATGCAGAATGTAGCTGTATTTGAGCAGCTGTCCGTCTGGGAAAACGTGGATTATTTCTGCGGACTATATGTGAAGGATAAGAAGCGCAGGCATGAGCTTGTGGAGGAAGCCATACAGTTTGTGGGATTGGAGGATTACCGGAAAACGCGTCCTAAGAAGCTGTCGGGAGGGCTTCTTAGAAGGCTGAATATTGCCTGCGGTATTGCCCATAAGCCGAAGCTGCTTATTATGGATGAGCCTACGGTAGCGGTAGATCCCCAGAGCAGGAATAAGATATTGGAGGGGATTTTGGAGCTGAACCGGCAGGGGACGACGGTTATCTATACTTCTCATTATATGGAGGAGGTAGAACAGATCTGTACAAAGATTGCGATCATGGATCACGGCCGGGTGCTTGCCATAGGAACGAAGGAAGAATTAAAGGGCATGATCAAGACCGGAGAGACGATTACCATAGAAGCTGCGGCGCTGAATGAAGAGCAGCTTGCAGATTTAAGAGAATTTCCTCATGTATTTCATCTTACCTATGAAGAACAGGTACTAAAGCTGCGTTTGAGCGGAGCGAAGCATAATCTGGTACGGATTCTTCATTATTTGGAGGAACACAATGTTACCTTTGGCAGAGTATTTTCTGAGCTTCCAACGCTCAACGACGTTTTTTTGGAGATTACAGGAAAAGAGCTGAGGGATTAGAAGGGAGGAATGGGTATGCCGCATCTAATTAAATATCAGTTTATGCATACTGTCAGAGGGTGGTCCACGATGTTCTGGGCGCTTGCATTTCCTATTATATTAGGCAGTTTATTCTATGTATCCTTTGGAAACTGGGATATGGGAGAGGGCTTGAAGGCGCTTCGGACAGCGGTGGTGGAAGAAGCAGAAGCTTCAGCCGGGAAAGAGAGCTTTCTTGCCTTTCTGGAGGAACTGGACGGAGATGTGATTAAGACGGAGCAGATGGAAGAAAAGGAGGCTCTTGCGAAGCTAAAAGCGGACGAGATTGAGGGAGTTTTTTATGCCGGGAAGGAGCCTGGGCTTACCGTGGCGAAGTCGGAAATGGAACAGAATATCTTAGAAGCTCTGCTGGATACTTATCAGAGGAATGCAAAAGTGATGCAAACGGTAGGTGAAAAACATCCTGAGGCGCTGGGCGCGGCGGCGGATGCATTGAAGGAATGGGAAGAGACAACGCAAGAGGTCAGCGTAGGAGGTCGAACGCTGGATTCGAATATTTCATATTTCTTTGCGCTGATTGCCTATGCCGCTTTGTCGGGGCTTTATCTTGGGATTCAGTCATGCTGTGACAGCCAGCCGAATTTGTCGGCGCTTGGCGCGAGGCGGTGCATTACGCCGACCCACAAGCTGAAGATGATACTATGCAGCTTTTTTGTGTTATTTTTTATTCAATTTATTAATGTAATGATACTAACGGGAGTGCTCCGGTTCTTGTTCCATATTGATCTGGGAGGAAATGTGGCAGGAATGATTCTGATCAATCTTCTTGGAAGTATGATCGGCGTATCTATCGGGATACTGATCGGAAGCATCAGCCATCTGCAAATTGGGATGAAAATGGGATTCGGCGTGTTCTTTACGCTGTTTTCAGCGTTTTTAGCGGGCTTGATGTTTGGAAATATGAAGAATTTGATTGAACAGCGATGTCCGATCGTCAACCGGATCAATCCGGCGGCGGTGCTCAGCGACAGTTACTATTGTATGGCGGTTTACAATGATACGTCTAGGATGGCAAGGAATCTGCTGATTCTGGCCGTTATGTGTACGGTGTGCGTGGGAGCGTCGTTTTTAGTGATAAGGAGGGAGCGGTATGACAGTATTTAAGGGATTCCTGATACTGGTAAAAAGGAACCTGGCTATATTTTTCCTTTATTTTATGATCTTTATGAGTATTTGTATGATGATACAGGCGTCAGTAAAAGAAGAGGATATAAACCAGTTTCAGGAAAGAAGCCTGCCGGTTGCGGTGATAGACCGGGACGGCGGCAGGCTGGCGGAAAGTCTCCGGGATTATCTGGGGGAGAAACATCAACTTGTGGAGATTAAGGATGATAAAAAGGTAATACAGGAGAATCTGTTTTACCGGAACATCTATTATGTGGTGACAATTCCTCAGGGGTTTGAACGGAAATATGTTGAAGAAGGACAGAGACTTAAGACCACAAAGGTCCCGGGAACGGTCAGCGCGTATTTTATCGACCAGCAGATCGATACGTTTTTAAATGATGTGCGGATATTGACCCGAGCGGGATTTTCCGTGGAAGAAGCGGCGGCTGAGGCGCTGAGGATTGGAAAAATGGATACGGAGGTGTCCATAGTTGATAAGAGCGGCCATGGGGGATGGATGGCGCCCCATGCCTATATGTTTCGGTTCCTGCCCTATTTGTTTCTGGGAGTGCTGTGCTATATTATCGGTTTCGTAATGATTGCCTATCGTAAGAAGGATGTGAGACGGAGGATTCTCTGCTCCAACGTATCGCTGAAAGTGCAGAATGCGGGACTTGTGGCAGGATTTCTTGTGGTGGGATTGGGCTGCTGGCTTTGCTGTATGCTAATTCCGATACTGGTATACGGGAAGGGGTTCCTTACGGATGGCAACCTTCCTTACTATTTGTTAAACTCTTTTGCAATGATGCTGGTGGCGCTGGCAATCGCTTTTATTGTGGGGATATTGGTAGAAAACGAGAATGTGGTCAATGGAGTCACGAATGTCATTTCATTGGGGATGTGCTTTATCGGCGGCGTGTTTGTATCCATAAGCGTGCTGTCGGAGGGAGTCCGGAAAGCGGCGCGCTTCCTTCCGGTGTACTGGTATGAGACGGTGAACGGAATTATCGGAAATAACGCAGAATTTACCGCGGCCCAGAGCGCGGCGGTGTGGAGAGGATTGGGAATACAGATATTGTTTGCGGCAGCGTTTTTAAGTATCGGGCTGGCGATAAGTAAATATAAGCGGCAGGAGTAAGCGCGGACAGGCCGCTGCGGCTTCCGGTAAAATCGGAGCTGCAGCGGCTTGTTACTGTACACTCCGTTTACGGCAACGCTGCGGTTTCTTTGAGTTATCCTTCTGTATTTATTACTCTTGCAATTGAGATTCTGGTGTAATATAGTAATAGGTGAAAAGAACAGGCTGCGTGCTGGACTATGACAGAGGAGAGCAGGTTATGATTATATTAAGCAAAGAAGAGATTGAAGCGTTAGTGGATCCCAATGAGATGATGGATACCATCGAGGAAGCATACCGGATTTTTGGGGAAAATGAATTCTTTATGCCGGAGCGGCCGGTAGTAGAGCATGAGAATAAAACGCTGATGTATATGCCCTGCTATACGAAAGAGATTATTGGAACGAAGATCTTAACCATTTTCCCGGAGAATGCAAAGGCGGGCCTGCCCTCTATTGACGGAGTGGTGCTTTTGAACGACCAGAAGACGGGAGCCCCTGTCGCGGTGCTTGACGGGCAGTCGGTTACCGCATGGCGGACGGGAGCGGTAGGCGGCGTGGGAATCCGCCATCTGTCCAGAAAGGACTGCCGTACGGTCGGAATCGTAGGAGCCGGAGTACAGGGGTTCCACTTGGCAGTTTACGCCTGCGCGGCCAGAGATATCCGTACGGTGTATGTATTCAACCATAGCGACAGGGATTTGACAAATTATCTGGAAAGACTAAAGAAAGCTATTGCAGACCCGGAGGTAGAAGTAGTACAATGTAAGACGGTAGAAGAGCTGGTTAGAAAGAGTGAGATTATCTGTACGGCCACGCCTTCTGCCAAACCGGTGCTGCCAAATGATAAGGAGCTTCTTAAGGGCAGGTGCATCATTGCCGTCGGCTCTTATACGCCCGGGATGAGAGAGATTCCCGACGCCATATGGGATCTTGCAGATAAGGTATATATCGAGCTTCCCTATGCGTGTGAAGAGAGCGGGGATTTGAGCCAGCCATTGGCTGAGGGAAGGCTTACCATGGACAGGACGGTTCTTATGAATGAGTTTTTAAAGTCTGATGCAGATGAAGAAGAGATTGCCAAAGGCACAACATATTTTAAATCAGTAGGGATGGCGCTGTTTGACGTATGCGCAGCAAAGAAATTATTAGAAAAAGCAAAGGAGAGATGAAGATGAAGGTAGTAGCGACAGAGAAAGCACCGAAAGCATTAGGCCCCTATTCACAGGGGTATGTGCATGGCGGAATCCTGTATTCTGCAGGTCAGATTGCAATCAATCCAGAAGCGGACGCAGTTGTAGCGATTACCATTGAAGAACAGACCGAACAGGTATGCAAGAATCTAGGGGAGGTTCTTAAGGAAGCCGGAACGGATTTCGGACATGTGCTGAAAACTACCTGTTTTCTTGCCGATATGGATGATTTCGCGGCTTTTAACGAGGTGTATGCAAAGTATTTTACTTCCAAACCGGCAAGGAGCTGCGTGGCAGTGAAGACGCTTCCCAAGGGAGTGCTCTGCGAGGTTGAATTGATTGCAGCGGTAGAATAGGAGACATACAATATTTTGGAAATACTAACATGTCAGGAGGAAATGAAGATGGAAGAACAGCAAAAAAATAGTTGCGCGCCGTCTGACTGCGCGGGTTGTGCGCATGCGGATTCATGCAGCAGCAAACCGGAGGATTTTAGTGAACCGGCTAATGCATTTTCACACATTGATAAGGTAATTGCGGTTGTCAGCGGCAAGGGCGGCGTGGGCAAATCTATGGTGACGGCTTCTCTTGCCCGTATGATGAGGACGCAAGGGTATAACGTGGGTATTTTGGACGCAGATATTACGGGGCCTTCGATTCCGAAGATGTATGGGATCCATGAGGCGGCCAAGGGCAGCAGCGAGGGTATTTTCCCATGCGAGGCGGCGGACGGGACAAAGATCATGTCTGTCAATCTGCTGTTGGAGCATGAGGACGATCCGGTTATCTGGAGAGGACCGGTGATCGCGGGGGTAGTAAAACAGTTCTGGTCAGACGTTATGTGGGGAGAGCTGGACTATCTCTTTGTGGATATGCCTCCGGGAACCGGCGACGTGCCGCTTACCGTATTCCAGTCCATGCCTGTGGACGGCGTTGTGATCGTCACCTCTCCGCAGGATCTGGTGCGGATGATCGTAAGGAAAGCCTATAATATGGCTCAGGCAATGAATATCCCGGTTATTGGAGTTGTGGAGAATTACAGCTATCTGAAATGCCCGGACTGTGGGAAGGAGATTGCCGTATTCGGGAAGAGCCGCATCGACGAGATCGCCCAAGAGCTGGGACTTCCGGTGCTGGGTAAGATGCCGATTGACGCAGAACTTGCAGAGGCGGTAGAGTCAGAGCGGTTCTATGAGATCGATAACCAGTATCTGGAGAGCGCTGTGAATAAATTGTAAGAAAAGAGGGCGCCGCTCCATCATCTGATTTGATGATTTTGCGGCGCCCTCTTTTAAGTATTCTAAATTTGCCCGGGAAGCATCATCAGGAACGCCGCGATTCCTCCGATCATATAGATCCCGTTTATCACGACGCAGATCTTCATCCAGTTATGCTGGATGTGCGCCCGGGTATAGACAAGGATCGTAAAAATCCCACTGAAAATCATAAAAGCAGCGTACCCGGAAATCATCATCTCCGCCACAGGCGATTTAAGCGCCCATGAGAAGCTCCTCAAGGGCAGAATCGTCCACGGTACAAAAATCATCAAGCTGCTAATTACAGTAAAAAATCTTTCTTTCATCATTCAAAAACCTTTCTTTCAATTATCAAACAACTTCGACAAGTATTAAATACAATCCGTCACACAGTTACCGATAAAAATTTTACCAGATATCCTTTTTTCCAAAGCGAACGCATGCGATAAACAGGCATCCTGCCGCCGCCGCACCGCCTATCGGTAGCATAGGCATCCACTTAATTTCGCTGGAAAAGACTTCCGCCGCCTGCTTCCCATACTCCGTCATCAGCATATAGAAGGGGTAATCCATCGGGTAAAATGCCCACAGTTTCGTGTTCAGCATCAGGACGCTTGGCACTAGGGACGCAAGGCAGATTCCGGCCGAAAAAATCGGGGTCCGTATCAGTACGGCAAGCATCCAAAATATTGCGGACATAGGAATAACGGCAAGATAAATCATGGCGGCGCCGTGGAGCACATAGGGCAGTCCCAGTACAAAATCATAGTCCTCCAGACGGGAAGCAAGCAGTGCGCCGGCGTAGTAAAATAGGATGGTAAACAGCATCTGTACGGTCATCAAAAGCGCCATGACCAGAAACTTTGCCAGACACAGCCTGGCGGCGCTTACCGGAAGAGATAACATTTTTATAAATCCTCTGTTTGTCCGTTCATTCTGGATTAAGAGTACGGTACAGACGATCAGGGCGGCTGGGATCATGAACCATGCCATCCCCATAAAGCCCTGAATAAAGAAATTGTGCTCCGGAGAGATGCCGACATCGTTCATGCGGAAATTTACATCCGCATTCAGCGCCGACGGGATCCACATCATGACCGCCGGGATTAGCAGGATCCAGAAAATATGCGACCGACGGATTTTGATTAGCTCAATCTTTAATTCATTCATATGAAGTTCCTCCTTACTCGCAGATAAATTGTTTCCATTGCTCCGAATACGAGCGCCTGAGCCGCGCAGGACGTCATACAGAAGGCGGCCTTTTCCGGCGGAATGGTATGCAGCATCTGGTAAGGAGCTGCAAATGGAAGAAGAGTCATCAGAGAATGCTCCCCATGAATCATAGAGCCGGCAAAGGTCAGGATAATGCCGATGCCTAAGCTGATCCACATGTTTTGGCAGAGAGAGGCGGCAAACAGCATCAGCATTAGGGTAGGAAACAGCAGGACTAGTTCATATCCCATGCCCTGAACCAGTTCTTTTAGACTTACACATCGGTTCGGAAACCAGCGGAAGCTGGCGAAAGCCAGCGCGGCGCTTTGTATCAGGAGCGCCAGAATGACGGCCAGCAGTGTGACGCCTAATTTACCGCAGTATAAAGAAAACTGGCGGATGGGAAGGGTATTCATTTTTAAATCGCCTTTGTCTGCATATTCCGTATGATAGATCAGGCAGCATCCACAGACGATCAACAAAATGGTAAGCTGCGCCATCATGCCCCAATTTGCGTCCATCAGGATTGGAAAGGAGTTTCCGGAAAGCCCGGTAAAGGTTTCCGGCCGGACTGCCGTGTTGACGAGAGGCATCAAAGCCGCTAAAGCGCCGCCAGCCAGAAAAATAGGGAGATATCCGGTTCTGCGCAGTTTTTTCTGTTCCAGAGAAAGAATCATCTGAAATCACCCCGCTTTCTGTCGGCATTGTCGGTCTGTATTATGGCAAGGAAGGTTTCTTCCAGATTGTCGGTGGGATATCCGGCGTTAAAAGCATAATCCCTTAGAGAATCCATGGTTCCTTCAAAAAGGAGACGTCCGTGGTTTAAAATACCCACATCGTCCGCCAGCAGCTCGATTTCGCTCAGCAGATGGGAGGAAACTAGGATTGTGCAGTCGTACTGTGCGGGAAGGGAACGGATCAGCGTCCGGATCTCATGGATTCCTACCGGGTCAAGTCCGTTGGTAGGCTCATCCAGAATCAGGATCGGCGGCCTTCCGATCAGCGCTCCCGCAAGTCCCAGCCGCTGCTTCATGCCGAGAGAATATTTTTTAACTTGACGTTTCCGGTGTTCGGTGAGTCCCGTAAGTTCTAACGCATCGTCAACGGAGGATTTTGGCAGTTTCAGGATCCTGCGGATAATGTCCAGATTCTCTTCTCCGGTGAGATTTCCGTAGAAGGCGGGGGCCTCGATCAGAGAACCGATTTTCTTCAGGATTGGAATCCGTCCTGAGGAAAGAGTTTTGCCATCTATGGTAAAATAACCGGAGGTCGGGCTTGTTAGCCCCAGAAACATTTTCATGGTGGTAGATTTTCCCGCTCCGTTGGGTCCTAAGAAGCCGTAAATATGTCCCTTTGGAATATGGAGGTCCATATTAGAAACTGCGGTAAAATTGCCGTAGGATTTGGTTAATTGTACTGTTTCGATCATGTTCATTGTGCGAACTCCTTTCTTGTTGATAAACCAAGTATAAAACCCGAACCTTGCAGGAACCTTTTCGCAACCTTACATTTTCCTTACATTTTTTCTATGGGGGAGATTTGAAAGAGAAATCGTGGTATCATATCTATAGAAAAAGAGGTGCGGGGATATGAATTGTGATTATTTAAAGGATAAAAGGATATTGTTTGTAGATGATGAGGAAGGATTAAGGCGGATGGTCTGCTCGATTCTTAAGAAAGAGGGATACCGGCAGGTGGAATCCGCCGGAACAGTAAAAGAAGCGCTTGGGCTCTGTGCGTCATGGAGACCGGAACTTGCAATTTTGGATGTGATGCTGCCGGACGGGGACGGATTTACCCTGTTCGAACAGATGAAGAGCTTTCTGGACATTCCGGTGCTGTTCCTTACAGCAAGGGGAGAAGAGGACGACCGGCTCCGGGGGTTCGGGCTGGGAGCCGATGATTATGTGGTAAAGCCATTCCTTCCAAGAGAGCTTCTGTTTCGGGTTCAGGCAATTCTGCGGAGGACTTATAAAGAGGAAACGCCTCTTTTGGAACTGGCCTTCAGCAAGGTGGATTTTGAGCGGGCAGAGGTGATTCGGAAGGGGGAACATCTTGCGCTGACGGCAAAGGAATACGCAATCCTTCAGGTGCTTGGCCGCAATTTGGGAAGGATTGTGACCATCGATGCGCTGTGCGAAGCTGCATGGGGGGATAATCCCTACGGCTATGAGAACACGCTGATGGCCCATATCCGCAGGATCAGGGAGAAGATTGAAGAGAATCCGTCGAAACCAGTGTCGCTTATTACAGTAAAGGGATTGGGGTATAAGCTGAATGAAAAGCATTATGAAATTAATTAAAAGATTTGCGGTTACATTGATTTTTTCTCTGGCGCTTTTGCTGGTTTTAAATATTTTCCTGCTGCTTATCACATTCCGCCCGGACACCGGAACTAAAGGGACCGCAGGGGGATGGAAGGGAGCCGCGAAGCTGGCGGAATATCTGACGCTTCAGCCGGACGGAGGATATGAAATGCAGGAGGAAGGAACAACTATGCTGGAAGGGAGCGGTTCATGGGCGGTTCTGATACAAGATGGGACGGGAGACGTGATCTGGCACAGTGAAAATCTTCCGGAAGAAATACAGCTCCACTATTCGGCGGCGGAGATTTCATGGTACACAAGGGGATATGTGGCCGACTATCCCACCACTACGGCGGCAAAGGGGGAGGATCTGCTGATGATTGGAAACCCCAAGGAAAGTTACTGGAAGGATATGTATCCCACCTTCCAGCTGAGTACGATCAAGAATCTTCCGCGTACGATGCTTCTGTTTTTAGGAGCCAATCTGGCCGGAGTTTTTCTGATTTACATGGTGGTTACGTCGGGGATCCTGCGTTCTGTGAAGCCGATCGTGCAGGGGATTCAGGCTCTGCCGGAGGGAGAGGATGTGTATGTAAAGGAAAAGGGCCTGCTCTCAGAACTGGCGGCGGCGCTGAATTTAGTATCGGAAAAGCTCCGCTGTCAGGAGTACGAGTTAAAGAAGAAGGAGCAGGCGCGGGCGGATTGGATCTCCGGGGTTTCTCATGACATCCGGACGCCTTTGTCTATGGTGATGGGGTATGCGTCGGAGATGGAAGAAGACGCGGCGGTATCGGAAGAAATCAGGCAGAAGGCCGGTATTATCCGCATGCAGAGCGTCCGCATGAAAAATCTGGTAAATGATTTGAATCTTGCGTCTAAACTGGAATATCATATGCAGCCGGTGAAAATGGAAGCGGTGAATCTGGCGGCGATGTTAAGAGAGACCGCCGCCTATTTCATGAATCTGGATATCGAGGGGAAATATCCGGTGGAACTTGCAGTCGGCGGAAACGGAAGCGCCGGGGGAGATTTTTGCGGGGATAAGGAGCTTCTGAAACGCGCGGTAAATAATCTTCTCCTGAACGCCCAGCTTCATAATCCGGCGGGCTGCCATATCTGGCTGGGAGTATCGGGACTGCCGGGACAGCGCCGCATTACGGTGGAGGACGACGGAAAAGGGGTTACGGACGAACAGTTAAAGAAGCTGAAGGAAACGCCCCATTATATGCTGAGCAGCGGAGAAACACAGGAACAGAGGCATGGGCTGGGGCTTCTGATCGTCCAGCAGATTGCCGCGGCCCACGGCGGAAGAGTAGAATTTGGACATGGGGAAAAGAAGGGATTCCGGGTGGATATTTTTTTGGATGTCAATCCCCAAAATATTGATAATGTGCACTTATTGGACTAATAATGTCCAATAAGGTGCACTTATTGGACTACTAATGTTCAATAAGGTGTAAGTTTTTGGATATGATACTAATAAATTTAAATAGGGTATTGACAAAAGGAACGTGCGTTTGTATGATAGAGATATACAAACGCACGTTCTTTGGGCTGGAACGGCGTATACGGTAAGGAAGAAAGGAGTGACCGTAGGCATGAGGATTACAGAGGATATGTCAGTGATGGATAAGCTGGAGATTCTGACGGATGCGGCCAAGTACGATGTGGCATGTACGTCCAGCGGTACAGACCGCTCCAACGACGGCGGCGGGATCGGCAATTGTGTGCGGGCGGGACTTTGCCACAGCTTTGCGGCGGACGGCAGATGTATTTCTCTGCTGAAGATTTTGTTTACTAATGAGTGTATTTTTGACTGCAGATACTGTGTGAACCGCCGCAGCAACGATGTGCCGAGGGCGTCCTTTACTCCGGAGGAGGTCTGTGAGCTTACGATGGAGTTTTACCGCAGGAATTATATTGAGGGACTGTTCTTAAGCTCCGGGGTGCTTAAGAGTCCGGATTATACGATGGAGCTTATCTACGCAGCGCTGTATAAACTCCGGAATGAGAAAAGGTTTCAGGGATATATCCATGTGAAGGCGATTCCGGGAGCCAGTCTTGAACTGGTGCAGAGAGTAGGATTTCTGGCTGACAGGATGAGCGTGAATCTGGAATTTGCCACGGCGGACGGACTGCGGCGTTTAGCGCCCCATAAGAACCGGAAGAACATTCTTGCGCCTATGCGGATGGTGCAGAAGGCTGCGTCCGAGAATCGCTGTGAGATTCAGAGCTATCGGAACGCTCCAAGATTCGTGCCGGCAGGGCAGAGTACGCAGATGATTGTCGGCGCGGCGCCGGAATCGGACTATCAGATCCTGAATGTGGCGGAGTCTTTGTACAAGCGGTTTGATTTAAAGCGGGTGTTCTATTCGGCGTTTATTCATCTGAATGAGGACAGGGAGCTTCCGGCAAGGACCGGCGGGGGGCCTCCGCTTCTGAGGGAACACAGGCTGTATCAGGCGGACTGGCTGCTCCGGTATTATCATTTTGAGGCGAAGGAGATCCTGTCCGAGGAGGAACCGAATTTTAACGTGCTGTTTGATCCGAAGTGCAATTGGGCGCTCCGCCATCTGGAGGCGTTTCCAGTGGAGGTGAACCGGGCCCGCTACGAGATGCTTCTGCGGGTGCCGGGACTGGGATACCTCTCGGCGCAGCGGATCGTAAAGGCGAGAAGGCTGGGAACGCTTGATTTTACAGATTTAAAAAAGATGGGCGTAGTGCTAAAGAGAGCGATGTATTTTCTGACCTGTAATGGAAAGATGATGTACCCGACAAAGCTGGAGGAAGATTATATTGCACGGAACCTTCTGAATACGGGAGAGAGGCTTCCCGAGGGAGTAGGCGGCATGACCTACCGGCAGATGTCTTTGTTTGACGATGTGAGATTTGGTGGTGGTATCAGTGAAGAGAATCTATGTGTGTAATAATGAAGTGACGGGATTGTTATCAGCGATTTACGATGCATGGCGCGCAGTGGTGGTGGACGGATTGCCAGAATGCGGCATTCGGTTCCGAGGATGTATTGAGCAGGAATTGTTTTGTGAGTATACAGAGGTGGAAGAGAGCGAGAAGAAGGCGGGGGCGGTGGAACGTTTGATCTTGAAGAATCTGGGATGGTATGCCTACAAGATGATCTATCAGGCGGCGCTCTCAGCAGATCCGCGGAAAGGAGACGCGATACTGGGAACCATGCTGGAAGCAAGAAGGATTGCCGACAGCCGGAGGATTATGGACCATTTGGGAAACGCGCAGGTAGAGAGGGTATTTGAACTGAGCCGGAATGTGGGGGATGAGGTGCATAGGTGGCTGCAGTTCCTGCGGTTTGGTGAATTGGAGAATGGCATTATGTTTGCGAGATTTGAACCGAAGAACCGGGTGCTGACCTGTGTCGCTCCGCATTTTGCAGACCGGTTCTGTCTGGAAAACTGGATGATTTATGACGAGACCTATCAGGAATACGTAGTACACGAGGCCGGGAAACAGTGGGTGCTGGCCTCCGGCGGGGAACTGAATGAGGAATTGGCCGGGGCATTCTCGGACAAGGAGAGGGTTTTCAGGGAGCTGTGGCATAAGTTTACGGATTCCATAGCAATTGAAGACCGCAAAAATCCCGGATGCCAGATGGGGCATCTGCCGCTTTGGTACCGGAAAAATATGGTGGAATTTTGCGGCTGATTCAATCTGCGTTTTCCTTTAGACGTGTGAACTGTAACATGCAGAGTCTTGTGTAAAAGGCAGCGATTGCATAGAGACTGCAATTGTTGTAGAATGAAGATAGTTTGAAAATGGGAGACTGGCAGTTATGGGCAAGCAGGTAGTGAAGGTATCTGTCCGCAATCTGGTGGAATTTGTTTTAAGGAGCGGCGATATTGACAACCGGATAGCGGCGAAGGACAAGGACGCGATGCAGCTTGGCGCGAAGCTTCACCGGAAGATCCAGCGGCGGATGGGCGCCGCTTACCATCCGGAGGTTACATTGCGCCATGTGGAGGAATTTGACCGGTTTAGCATTCAGGTGGAGGGACGAGCCGATGGGGTTATTATGGAGGATACGGTCTGCATTGATGAGATCAAAGGGATTTTCATGGAGCTTAAGTATCTGACGGAGCCGATTCCTGTACATCTGGCGCAGGCAAAGTGCTATGCCTGCATCTATGCCGTGCAGCAGGAGTTAGATGTGATCGGCGTTCAGCTGACCTACTGCCATATGGAGACGGAAGAGATTAAGCGGTTCAGGAAGGAGTATGAAAGACGGGAGCTTGAAGCGTGGTTTTACGGACTGCTGCTGGAGTATCGGAAATGGGCAGCGTTCCAGACAGAGTGGAGGGAGATGCGCAATCAGTCGATTCGGAAAATAGAATTTCCCTATGCATACCGGAAAGGCCAGAAGGAGCTGGCCGCTTCTGTTTACAGGACGATCCTTCGGAAGAAAAAGCTGTTTATCCAAGCTCCTACAGGGACCGGCAAGACCATAGCAACGGTTTTCCCGGCGGTGAAGGCCGTGGGGGAAGAACTAGGGGAGAAGGTGTTCTATCTGACGGCGAAGACCATTACCAGAACGGCTGCCAGTCAGGCTTTTGAACTGCTGAGGGAACAAAAGCTGCGGTACAAGGTGATTACGCTGACGGCGAAGGAGAAGATCTGCTTCTGCGAAAAGGCGGAGTGCAATCCGGACTATTGTCCCTATGCGAAGGGGCATTACGACCGGGTAAACGACGCGGTCTATGAACTGATCACAAACAGGGACGATATGAGCCGGCAAGTTCTGGAGGAGCAGGCGCGGGCATGGAAGGTGTGTCCTTTTGAACTGAGTCTTGACGTCTCTTTGTGGATGGATGGGATTATCTGTGATTACAACTACGTATTTGACCCGAATGCCCATTTAAGGCGGTTCTTCGGAGAGGGCGTGAAGGGAAGCTACTTGTTTTTGATTGATGAGGCCCACAATTTGGTGGAGCGGGGAAGGGAGATGTACAGCGCCTCCCTTTATAAAGAGGATATCCTGCGGGTGAGACGACAGGTGAAAACATTGGATGGGCGGCTTGCAAAGCGGCTGGAGGAATGCAATAAACAGATGCTGGAACTAAAGCGGGAGTGCGAAGGGATTACGGTAATGAACAGCGCGGCGCACATTTACCTGAAGCTTCTTGCGGTGATGGCGGAGCTGGAGCGTTTTCTGGAAGAATTTCAGGAGAGCGCGGCGAGGGAAACGGCGCTGGAGCTATATTTTGAAGTGAGGACGTTTATCAGTGTGTATGAGAAACTGGATGAGAATTATACGATTTATGCAGAGCTTGCAGAAGACGGAAGATTTCTGGTACGGCTTTTCTGCGTGAATCCCGCAGTCAATTTGAAGGAATATTTGGAGAAGGGCAGCAGCACGGTGTTCTTTTCGGCAACCATGCTTCCGATCCACTATTACAAGGAACTTCTCAGTACAGAGAAAGACGATTACGCGGTATACGCGGAGACTGCATTTTCGGAAGATCAGAAGCTGTTGCTTCAGGGAACAGACGTCAGTTCAAAGTATACGCTCCGGGGAGAAAAAATGTACCGCAGGTATGCGGAATATCTCTATAAGACGGCGATGGTGAAGCCGGGCAATTATATGGCGTTTTTTCCGTCCTATCATTTTCTGGAGCAGGTATATGAATCGTTTTTGGAGCTTGGAAAAGAGAAGGGGGAAGAGGAGAGGGTTTATTGTCTGGTACAGGCTCCATATATGTCGGAGGAGGCGAGGGAGATTTTTCTGGAAGGCTTCGAGGAAGAGCGCGAAGGGAGCCTGATGGGATTCTGCGTGATGGGAGGTATTTTTTCAGAAGGGATAGATCTTGCCAATGAACGGCTGATCGGCGCGGTGATTGTGGGGACCGGGCTTCCGCAGGTGTGCAGGGAGCGGGAGCTTTTGAAAGAATATTTTGACGGCAGAGGAGTGAACGGCTTTGATTATGCTTATGTGTATCCGGGAATGAACAAGGTGCAGCAGTCGGCGGGGAGGGTCATCCGCACGGAGGAGGATCGAGGCGTTATCCTGCTCTTGGATGAACGATTTGCAGAGAGAAGATACAGAAATACTTTCCCCCGGGAGTGGAGCGGCATCGGTTTATGCAATATTCGGACAATAGAAGCAAAGCTTCAGGAGTTCTGGAGCGGCTCAAAATAATTCAGAAATTCATTTACGGCGGGCGAAACAGGCAGTTTCTCATTGTATACAACCGCCAGTTCCCTTGCGGGGAGGGTTTCCTTTGTCTCTACAATAAACAGGGTATCCGGCGGACAGGAAAGGCAGTAATTGGGAACAAATGCGATTCCAAGTCCGATCCGGGCAAGATCGATCAGCAGGTCGTTGCTGCTTAGTTCTGCTTCCGGAACCAGTTCAAGAGCATGCTGCTGGAAGACGCCGTGGAGAAATTCGCTGGTAGTGCTTTTTTTATTCAGCATGAGAAGCGGATATTCCGACAGCTCAGCCAGAGACGGACGCTTGTTTTTTAAATGGGCGAAAGACTGGTTTGCTACAAATACGTCTTGAAACTGCTTGATTCTTCTGATGGACCACAGGTGGTTCAAGTACGCATTGGGGTGATTAACTACGATAAAATCAGCCTGTCCGTTTTTGAGAAGTTCTGCGCACTGGATAGAGGTTGCGTTGATTACCTTG
This sequence comes from uncultured Dorea sp., assembly GCA_910584095.1. Classification (GTDB taxonomy): domain Bacteria; phylum Bacillota; class Clostridia; order Lachnospirales; family Lachnospiraceae; genus Claveliimonas. Next base: position 153,249 of record CAJTYU010000002.1, read on the forward strand.
ATGTGCACGCCCGGAAAAGCCTGATGAAAACGTTCAATGTAAGGGACGAGAAAGTACCGGCAGATGGTGTCGCTTGCGCCGATCCGTATCTGCCCTCCGGTAGAGGCGGAGTCTAGAAGCCTTGCTTCTCCGCGGCGGATCAGGCTGACGGCCGGCTCGATGTGCCGGAGCAGGATCTCGCCTTCGGCAGTCAGGCGCACCCGCTTAGTGCTGCGGATAAATAAAGTTTGGGACAGCTTACCCTCAAGAGCCTTAATCGACTGGCTGACCGCAGACTGGGAAATGTAGAGCTTTTTGGAAGCCTCTGAAAAGCTTAAGGTTGTTGCCACATGATAAAAGACTTTATATAATTCAAAATTGATATCCATTATTAGATGCCTCGCTTTAGCCGGTTAGTCCGGAACAGGCGCTGTATCGTCCGGTCCGGGGTATAGAAGATTTATTATTTTATGGATATTATAAAGGAAAATGAAATAGATGACAATGGAGGATTCATAAAAAACAGGGAGGGCATGATGAACGTCATGATGAAGAAAAGGCGGAGGATGGAGAGCGCCGGGGCGGTGGCTGCGATGGTGTTTTTTATCGGAGCGGCGCTGCTTACCAGCTTCCAGACCGCAATTTACGGAGATTCAGAGTATCGCTTTTATGAGAAAGAGTATCAGAAATATCAAGTAGCGGAAAGCCTTTCTATGGAGATGGAAGACATCATGGATGTGACGGAAAAGATGATGGCGTACCTGATCGGGGAGAGGGAAGAGCTTTCTGTAATCACGCGGGTGGACGGCAAGGAGCAGGATTTCTTTAACGAACAGGACCGGTTTCATATGGCGGAAGTGAAAGAGCTGTTTCTGGGCGGATTAAAACTCCGGAATTATATGCTGGCGGCAGCGGCGGTTCTCGTGATTCTTCTGGTTCTAAGGAGAACGGAGCTTAGGAAAGTCCTGCCAAGGGCATATTTTATATCGCTGGGAGCATTCGGGGCCTTGACGGCGATACTGGGGTGCTTGTTCGCGTTAGACTTTAATAAATATTTTACCATATTCCATGAGATTTTTTTTGATAATGACTTGTGGATGTTCGATCCGGCCAAGGATTATATGATCCGTATGCTGCCGGAAGGATTTTTCTTCGATTTTGTTATCCGCATCGGGGGATTCTTTATTGGAGGACTGACGTTTCTCGGTATACTGGCCGGCGGATGGGTGATATATGAAAGCCGGAAGAGGCCGGCGGGGAATGGAAAAGAGTGAGTCCTGTATGAGAAACCATTTTTAAAAATTAGGGCAGCTTATGAAAGAGTTTAGATATATTAATTACAGTTATAACAGGAATCATGTTATGATAGAGAAAACAAAGGGCATGATGTTATAAGAGTGCAAACCAGTCAACCAAACAGATGGAGGAAGTTTTATGAGCAGTGTAAAGCGGGTATTTGTTGAGAAGAAACCAGAGTACGCCGTTCAGGCGAAGGAGCTGCTGCATGAGATGCAGGGGTATTTAGGGATCCGTGATGTGGAGAACGTGCGCGTTTTGATCCGTTATGATGTGGAGAACCTCTCGGAGGAGACTTTTGAGAAAGCATGCAGCGGTATTTTTTCGGAGCCGCCGGTGGATATCCTGTGGAGGGAAGAGATTCCGGCTGCGCCGGGAGACAGTATCTTCTCGGTAGAATATCTGCCGGGACAGTTCGACCAGAGGGCGGATTCCGCAGAGCAGTGCGTCCAGTTCATTAAGGAGGACGAGAATCCGGTGATCCGTACGGCGGTGACTTATGTGATCCATGGGAAGAACGACTGCCGTATTTCCGAGGAAGAGCTTGCGGCTGTCAAAAAACATTGTATCAACCCGGTGGATTCAAGGGAAGCCGAAGAGACGAAGCCGGATACGCTGGTGACGAAGTTCGACGAGCCTAAAGACGTTTTGATATTTGACGGATTTCAGGATATGGAGGAAGGCGGGTTAAAGGAGCTGTACGAATCGCTTGGACTTGCCATGACCTTCCGGGATTTTCTCCATATTCAGAATTATTTTAAAAATGAGGAGCACAGGGACCCGTCCATGACGGAGATTCGCGTGCTGGATACCTATTGGTCCGACCATTGCAGGCATACCACGTTCTCTACAGAGCTTAGGGAGGTTACCTTTGGAGAAGGCGATTACAGGGAGGTGATCGAGGGAACCTACAAGCAGTATCTGGCGGACCACAGCGAGATTTTTAAAGACAGGGAGGATAAGTTTGTCTGTCTGATGGATCTTGCGCTGATGGCGATGCGCAAACTCAAGAAGGAAGGGAAGCTGACGGATCAGGAAGAGTCTGACGAGATCAATGCCTGCAGTATCGTGGTTCCGGTGACAGTGGACGGCAAAGAGGAAGAATGGCTGGTGAACTTTAAGAATGAGACCCACAACCATCCGACGGAGATTGAACCTTTCGGCGGGGCGGCGACCTGCCTTGGAGGCGCGATCCGCGATCCGTTATCAGGCCGTACCTATGTGTATCAGGCAATGCGGGTGACCGGCGCCGCTGACCCCGCCCGGTCTGTGAAAGAGACGTTAAAGGGCAAGCTTCCCCAGAAGAAGCTGGTGCGGGAGGCGGCCCGCGGCTACAGCTCCTACGGCAATCAGATTGGGCTTGCAACCGGTCTGGTAAAGGAGATTTATCACCCGGATTACGTGGCAAAGCGCATGGAGATCGGCGCAGTTTTGGGCGCGGCGCCCAGACGCGCAGTCATCCGTGAAACTTCCGATCCGGGAGATATTATCATTCTCCTTGGCGGACGCACCGGACGGGACGGCTGCGGCGGAGCAACAGGTTCTTCCAAGGTGCATACGGAGGAATCCACTACGACCTGCGGCGCAGAGGTGCAGAAGGGGAATCCGCCTACAGAGCGTAAGATTCAGAGACTGTTCCGCAGGGAAGAGGTGAGCAGGCTGATCAAGAAGTGCAACGACTTCGGCGCGGGCGGCGTATCCGTGGCAATCGGCGAGCTGGCGGACGGACTGAAGGTTGATTTGGACAAGGTTCCGAAGAAATATGCGGGCCTTGACGGAACAGAAATCGCCATCTCCGAATCCCAAGAGCGTATGGCGGTTGTGGTTGATCCGAAGGACGTAGAGGAATTTATGGGATATGCGGCGGAGGAGAATCTGGAGGCGGTTTCCGTTGCCGTTGTGACAAAGAATCCAAGGCTGGTGCTGTCATGGAGGGGGAAAGAGATCGTGAATCTTTCCCGGGCGTTCTTAGATACCAACGGAGCCCATCAGGAAACTTCTGTTGCAGTGGATATTCCAAGCAGAGCGGACAGTATTCTGGCGACATGTCCGGAGGTTGCCGACGTGAAAGAGAAATGGCTGGATACGCTGCGCGATTTAAATGTATGCTCTCAGAAAGGGCTGGTGGAAATGTTTGACGGCTCCATTGGGGCAGGCTCCGTATTCATGCCCCACGGAGGGAAATACCAGCTCACAGAGACTCAGGCAATGGTGGCCAAGCTTCCGGTATTAAAGGGAGACTGCGATACGGTTACCATGATGAGCTACGGCTTTGACCCTTATCTGTCAAGCTGGAGTCCTTATCACGGCGCGGCTTATGCGGTAACAGAATCCGTAGCCAAGATCGTAGCCGCCGGAGGCGATTACCGGAAGATCCGGTTTACGTTCCAAGAGTATTTCCGGCGTATGACGGAGGATCCGCACAGATGGAGCCATCCCTTCAGCGCGCTATTGGGAGCCTACAGCGCCCAGCTTGGATTTGGCCTGCCGTCCATCGGGGGCAAGGACAGTATGTCGGGAACCTTTGAGGACATTGACGTGCCGCCTACGCTGGTATCCTTTGCCGTGGATGTGGCAAAGGAGAAGGATATTATCACGCCGGAGCTGAAGGCTCCGGGCAGTAAGCTGGTATGGCTTCGCATCCCGAAGGATGGGAACGACCTTCCGGTTTATGTGAAAGTGATGGAACAGTATGGGAAATTCGCGGAAGATATCAGGAAGGGCAGGATTATTTCTGCATACGTGCCTGACCGCCACGGCGTGATCGCGGCAGTCAGCAAGATGGCATTTGGAAACGGTCTGGGAGTGAAGATTGAGCACAATATGGATCCGAGGGAATTGTTTGCGCCTGCGTTCGGAGATTTAGTTGCCGAGGTTCCGGCAGACCGGGTAAGGGAGCTTGGCATTTCCTATACGGTAATCGGAGAAGTAACAGACAACGGAGTATTTGCCTATGGAAATACGGTCATTGAGATAAAGGAAGCGGCCGGCGCGTGGAAAGAGACCTTGGAAAAGGTATTCAAGACGGATTCCGGCAGTCAGGACGGGTCTTCGGCTTTCTTTGCGGCAGGGAAGTCGGAAGATGGGGCGGTGAAGGAAGATGGATATTTCCATGCCTCCAAGGTGTATATCTGCGAACATAAGATTGCGCAGCCTACCGTATTTATTCCGGTATTTCCGGGTACGAACTGTGAGTATGACAGTGCGAGAGCCTTTGAACGCGCCGGCGCGAAGGTGGTTACAAAGGTATTCCGAAACAGGAATGCAGAGGATATCAGGGATTCGGTAGCGGTATTTGAAAAAGCGATCGGCGCAGCGCAGATCATCATGTTCCCTGGCGGTTTCAGCGCCGGAGACGAGCCGGACGGATCGGCCAAGTTCTTTGCGACAGCCTTCCAGAATGCGAAGCTGAAAGATGCGGTAGAGAAGCTCTTAAACCAGAGGGACGGACTGGCGTTAGGGATCTGCAATGGATTTCAGGCGCTGATCAAGCTGGGGCTTGTGCCGGGCGGCGCGGTGACCGGGCAGGATGTGGATTCCCCTACGCTGACCTACAACACCATTGGACGCCATATTTCCAAGATGGTATATGTGAAGGTGGTAACCAATAAGTCCCCATGGCTTCAGAAGGCGGAGCTTGGCGGCGTGTATACCAATCCGGCGTCCCACGGTGAAGGACGGTTTGTGGCAAATGAGAGGTGGCTTGCAAAGCTTCTTGCAAACGGCCAGGTAGCGACTCAGTACTGCGATCCAGAGGGGAATATTACCATGGATGAAGAGTGGAACATCAACGGCTCTTATTGCGCCGTCGAGGGAATCACCAGTCCGGACGGGCGGGTGCTTGGCAAGATGGCTCATTCCGAGAGAATAGGGCGGTCTGTGGCGGTAAATATTTACGGGGAACAGGATCTGAAGATTTTTGAATCCGGCGTGGAATATTTTAGATAGCAGCTTAACGCATCCGCAGGAGCTCTTTCAAGGGGCCGGTACAGGGCCGGATAACCGGCGTAATATGAGAATTGAATAAATATTTAACAAAGTCTCCGGGAAGAATTGATCCGGAGACTTTGTTGATAGATATAGGAAACTCGGTCTTTATTTATTGAGAAAATGCATGAATAACTAGTGAAGAATCTATAGGAATCGTTTGCAAAAACGTTGTGTTTTTGTTGAAAATTATGCATTTTTAAGTTAGAATAATGGGGTGTGAAATTATTAACAGAACGTTAAGGAGGAAAAGGGATGAAAGTTATCAAGTGGCTGAACAATTATTTTGAAGAAACAGTCCTTGCGGCGCTTTTGTTTGTCATGATGATGATCATGGGAATCCAGGTAACTGCAAGGTATGCCCTTGGGAATTCACTGTCATGGTCGGAAGAGATTACGCGGTTTTGCTTTATATGGACAGGTTTCCTAAGCATCAGCTTCTGCATTAAGAACAGTGCGGATATTAAGATCGAACAGTTTATCGACCTGTTTGAGAAGATTGCGGACGGCAGGGTCAAGATCCTATTTAAAACCTTTGTAAACGTGGTGGAATTTATCCTGTTTGCCTACCTTCTTCCGTTTGCCTACCACTATGTGCATTCTGCGTATCTCAGCCAGGCGACCAGTCCGGCCTGCGGAATCCCCATGTGGACGGTGCAGAGTATTACCCTGATCAGTTTTGTGATGTGTGAATTTCGCATCATTCAGAAATTTTTGAAGCATGTGAGACAGTTTATAGGAAAAGAGCCGGTGCCGTGGAGGGACGGGCCGAAAGAAGACGATGGAAGGGAAGGTGAGTAATCATGTCGGCTGCTGTTGTAATGTTTATGTTTTGTCTGTGCCTGCTGCTTGCCATACCGATTTCCATGTCCCTTGGGATTGCCTGCGTGCTTCCCAGCGCATTTGACGAGTCTTTTACGGCAAGCGCTACCTATATTGTCCGGGCAATGTTTAACGCCCTGAACAGCTTTCCGATGCTTGCGGTTCCGATGTTTATCCTGTCGGGAATCCTGATGGCGAAGGGAGGCATTTCCAAACGTTTATTTGATCTGTTTGCGTTCCTGATCGGCAAGAGGACGGCAGGACTTCCCTGCGCGGCGGTGGTTACCTGTTTGTTCTACGGAGCGATTTCTGGTTCCGGTATTGCGACGGTTGCGGCGGTGGGAAGCATGACTCTCCCGATTCTGCTTGGGCTTGGATACGATAAGAAATTCTGTGTTTCTCTGATTGCGGTTGCGGGAAGTCTGGGAGTTATTATTCCGCCGAGTATTCCGTTTATCATGTACGGTCTGGCGTCCGGCGAATCGGTAAGCGATCTGTTTACGGCGGGTATCGTGCCGGGAGTTTTAGTCGCGCTTCTTCTGATGGTCTATGCAGTGTACTACTGCAAAGTGAACGGAGAGGATAAGGAGAAGATTGGGAAATTCATCGACGAGCTCCATGGCAAGGGGTTTGTATCGGTGTTTAAGGAGAGCTTTTTCGCCGTGCTGTCGCCGGTTATCATCCTTGGAAGCATTTACAGCGGAATCGCTTCCCCTACGGAGGCGGCGGTAATTTCCGTATTTTATGCGCTGATTATCGGATTATTTGTTTACAAAGAAATTAAGATGAAGGATTGCCATAAGTTCTTTATCGAGGCGGTGGGAAGTTATGCGCCGATCCTGTTTATCATGGCGGCGGCGATTGCATTTTCGCGGGTGCTGACGCTGATGCAGGTACCCCAGACAGTCAGCGGATGGATCTTAGATAACTTTACCAATAAGATTCTGGTACTGATCGTAATCAATATTTTCCTTCTGATCGTGGGAATGTTTATGGATACGACCCCGGCGATCCTGATTCTGACGCCGATCCTTCTGCCGATCGTAAAGGGTTTTGGCATGACGGGAATCCACTTCGGCGTGATGATGGTAGTCAACCTTGCGATCGGATACGTGACGCCTCCGATTGGCGTGAATCTGTTTGCGGCAAGCTCGATGACTGGAATACCGGTAATGCAGATCGCGAAGAAGGCAATGCCTCTGATCGTGATGTTCTTAATTGCGTTGTTTTTGATCACATTTATCCCGGCAATCAGTCTGGTATTGATTTGATGATAGGATGGAGGGCTCGTGATAATGAAAAAGAAAATGAGACAGATGGGCTTTATCGCCGCGCTGCTGTGTGCGTGTATATTCGGAACTGCCTGCAGCGGTAAAAATGGGGAACAGACTTATGCGTGGCCCCTTGCTACCTGCAGTTCCGGAGAAACGGTGACCAATACCTTTGCCCAGAAATTTGCAGATTATGTATACGAAATGAGCGACGGCGAGATGCGGATTCAAGTTTATACCGACAGCACGCTGGGAACCGATACAGAGCTGATGGAGACCTGTAAGGACGGCGATATTCCTTTCGTAGTGCAGTCTCCGTCGCCTCAGGTAAGTTATATGCCAGAGCTGTGCGTATTTGATACCCCTTGCTGCTATACGGACATTGAGACAGTCCGGGAAAATCTGAGCGATGAGGAATTGATGCAGGATTTTCGCGATATCTATCTGGAGGCGGGATACCAGCTTCTGGGGATTACGGATCAGGGCTTCCGGGTTATGACGATGAACGGTAATTATTCCGGCATTGATTCCATCAAGGGGCAGAAAATCCGTGTTATGGAAAATAAGTATCATATCCAGTATTGGAAAGGCATTGGCGCGAATCCTACGCCTATGACTTTTTCCGAGGTGTACATAGGGCTCCAGCAGGGAACCATTGACGCGCAGGAAAACGCCTATACGCTGATCGTTACAGCGAAGCTGTACGAGCAGCAGAAGAACCTGATCGAGACCAATGCGGTGCCGGATTTGGTTACCCTGATCGTGAGCGATGTGTTTATGGATAAACTTTCCGAGAAACAGCAGGAGATCATCCGGGAGGCGGCGGCTAAGGCCCAGCAGGATTCCTATGAGATCTCCGATCAGAAGAAGGAAGAGGCGAGAGTATTCTTAGAGGGCGAGGGAATGAAGATCGTGACGCCTTCCGAGAAAGAATTTGAAAAGCTGAAAGAGCTTTCCCAGCCGGTGTGGGACAGCGTGAAGGAGCAGTGCGGAGACGAGCTGTTTGACGCTTATACGAAGATTGCAGAGGAAAAATAAAGAATGGGTTATAATTCACAAACTTTTTCTATGTGGAAACGCCGGCTTCGGTAAAATGTGCAATGCGATGACAATATGAATCAATTATATTGATATCAAATATGTTTTTTGCAGGAAATGAAATTATTTATTGCAGAAAAATTAAAAAACAACAAAAATAGCACTTGTTTTTTGATGGTTTTTACTATAATATGATATAGGAAAAAGACGTCAGACAGGGCAGGCGTGTTTTCGCCTGCCTTTCTAATTTATTTATGATTTAGGAGGATAAGAGCATGTCATATGTTGATGAGGTAATTGCAAAGGTTGTTGAGAAAAATCCGGCGCAGCCGGAATTTCATCAGGCGGTTAAGGAAGTATTGGAGTCTTTGAAGCCGATCGTGGACGCAAACGAGGAGAAGTATCGCAAAGAAGCGCTTCTTGAGCGGATTGTCGAGCCTGAGAGACAGATCCTGTTCCGGGTGCCATGGGTAGACGATCAGGGGCAGGTTCAGGTAAATAAAGGCTTCCGCGTACAGTTTAACAGCGCCATCGGACCATACAAGGGAGGCATCCGCCTTCATCCGTCCGTAAATATTGGAATCATTAAGTTCCTTGGCTTTGAGCAGATTTTCAAGAATTCTCTTACCGGGCTTCCTATCGGAGGCGGCAAGGGCGGTTCTGACTTTGACCCGAAGGGCAAATCAGACAGAGAGATTATGGCGTTCTGCCAGAGTTTTATGACAGAGCTCTGCAAGCACATCGGCGCAGATACAGACGTTCCGGCGGGCGATATCGGAACCGGCGCAAGAGAGATCGGCTATATGTTCGGGCAGTATAAGAAGATCCGCAACGTATACGAGGGCGTGCTGACAGGAAAGGGATTAACATACGGCGGTTCCCTTGCAAGGACAGAGGCCACCGGCTACGGCCTTCTGTATCTGACAAAAGAGCTGCTTAAGATCAACGGACAGGATATCGCGGGCAAGACCGTCGCTGTATCCGGCGCGGGAAATGTGGCAATCTATGCGATCGAGAAGGCGATTCAGCTTGGCGCTAAGCCGGTTACCTGCAGCGATTCCACCGGCTGGGTGTACGATCCGGAAGGAATTGACGTTGCAGCCTTAAAGGAGATCAAGGAAGTAAAACGTGCAAGGCTGACCGAATATAAGAACTACCGTCCGAATGCAGAGTACCACGAGGGCCGCGGCGTATGGTCTGTGAAATGCGACCTTGCTCTGCCATGCGCAACGCAGAATGAGCTTCAGCTTGAGGACGCAAAGCAGCTTGCGGCAAATGGATGCATCTTAGTTGCAGAGGGCGCGAATATGCCGACCACCATGGAGGCTACCGAGTACCTGCAGGCAAACGGCGTGCTGTTCGCTCCCGGCAAGGCGGCAAACGCGGGCGGCGTTGCTACATCTGCTCTTGAGATGTCCCAGAACAGCGAGAGGCTGAGCTGGACTTTTGAGGAAGTAGATGCGAAGCTCCAGAATATCATGGTAAATATATGCCATAATATGGCTGACGCGGCTGAGAAGTACGGACATAAGGGCAACTACGTGGTAGGCGCGAATATCGCCGGATTTGAGAAAGTGGCAGAAGCGATGCTGGCGCAGGGAGTTGTGTAGGGGCTGCGGGAGCATGAAATGCGGAGCAAGCCTTGGTATGATAAGGGTCAAAATACCTTTTGACACCAACATTCTATAATAAATATAAGGGAAGCTGTTGGAAAATGGTATCGTATAGTCCGTTTTCCGGCAGCTTTTTGGTTTTTATCCAATACAGGCGCTTACAAAGAAAAACAGTATGCGGATTATGTTTCATATGCTATATTATACTTAACAGACTGCTAACGTCCGTTATGATATCGATAGAAGAAAACGCAGGAGGATTTTATGAAGGTATTAGTATGTAATGCAGGAAGTACATCTTTAAAGTTTAAATTATTTGATATGCCAGGGGAGCGGGTGCTTGCTGCCGGCAAAATTGAGCGGGTAGGGAGCGAGGACAACGCGATTTTCCATTATGAATCCATGGACGGGTACAGGGTGGAATTGGAGAAGCAGTGTATTCCTACCTATACGATTGGGATCAGGAAGTTCTTGGACTGTCTGCTGGACGCAGAACACAAAGTCCTTGACTCGCTGGAAGAGCTGGAACGCGTGGGCTTTAAGACCGTTTTGTCTAAGGATCATTACGGCGTGCATGAGCTGACGCCGGAGGTGCTTCAGGGCATGGAGGACTATATGGTGATTGCGCCTGCCCATAACGCTCCGTATCTCAGCGCAATCCGCCAGTTTCAGGAACTTGTCCCGGAGGCAAAATTGGTTGGGGCTTTTGAGACGGCATTTCATCGGACGGTTCCGCGCGAGAGGGTCATTTACGGGATTCCCTATGAATGGTATGAGACTTATGGCATCCGCCGGATGGGATACCACGGAGCGTCCCATGAGTATGTGTCCGACACGGTTGCGGCAAAATACGGTTCTACAGGAAAGACCATATCCTGCCATTTGGGCGGAAGCTGTTCTCTTTGCGCCATCGACGAGGGGAAGAGTGTGGATACCAGCTTTGGCATTTCGCTTCAGGTGGGAATCAATAATTCCAACCGCTGCGGCGATATTGACCCATTTATCATTCCATTCCTCCAGAAACAAGGAATGGAGCTTGACGAGGTGCTTGAAGGATTGACGAGGAAGGGCGGACTTTTAGGAATTTCCGGGGTCAGCAACGACCTGAGGCTGGTGGAAGAAGCGGCGGAGAAGGGAAATGAGAGGGCAAAGCTTGCCATTGATATTTTCTGCAATGATATTATCCGGTATATCGGGGCGTATTATGCGGAGCTTGGCGGATTGGATCATCTGGTATTTACGGCGGGGATCGGTGAGCATGACGCATTCATCAGAGGAAAGATCTGCGGCAGCCTTAAGCACATGGGAATCTTGTTGGATGAAGCGAAAAATATAGCGGTGGGAAATGAGGCCGCCTGCATATCCAGAGAGGATTCGCCGGTAACGATAGAGGTGATTCCGGCAAATGAAGAGCTGGGCGTTGCCAGAAAGACGTATTCGCTGTAATCTGGCTGGGAGTTATAATTCACAGAGAGCCGGCGGCTTGGAGGGCGCTAGAATGGATATGGTAATGATGATAGAAATATTTGGTTATATTGGTTCCGCATTGGTCGTGGTGTCCATGCTGATGTCATCCATTGTGAAGCTGCGGGTTATCAATACAATCGGCAGTGTGATTTCAGGGATTTATGCGGTAATCTGCGGAGCCATTCCGCTGGCGCTTATGAATACCTGTCTGATTATGATTAACGTCTATAATTTAATAAAACTGCTAAAGACGGAGCAGGACTATGATCTGGTTGAAGGCGGCGGAGAGGATCCGCTGGTCAGATTCGTTCTGGAGCATTATGAAAAGGATATTCGGTTGTATTTCCCGGGGTTTGAAACGAAAGATGCAGGCGAAAAGCAGACATATATTGTGTGCTGCGGCGCAAATCCGGCTGGAATGATAGTAGGAGAGGTAAAGGACGGTAATTTGGATATTATGATCGATTATTCCGTACCGGCATACCGTGACTGCTCTGTTGGAGCCTATCTGTATTCAAAGCTTGCCGAGGGCGAAGTTCATACGCTGCGTTATAGGGGGAGCCTGTCTGACGCGCATGTATCCTATATGAAAAAGATGGGCTTTGTAGAGGAACAAGGCGCGTATGTGAAAAGGTTAAAGTAACCGCAGGATTTCCTGCAAGATTTTTGTTGAAAAATCTGAAAAAACCTATTGACATTTCTATGAAATCAATAGTATAATAACAAAGTGGGTTGCGAAAGCAGCCCGTGAATGTGGGATCTTAGCTCAGCTGGGAGAGCATCTGCCTTACAAGCAGAGGGTCACAGGT
>CAJTYU010000003.1:0-41780 GCA_910584095.1 uncultured Dorea sp.
GCAGGAGATAGGTAAAAGCGAGATGAATAGTTTCTTGTATGCAGTTTTGAAGGTATGTGTGATATTAAATTTTATTGAGCGGCGTAGCCTGTGGCTATGCCGTTCTTGTTTTTGTTCGCACTTCGGTATATAATGAACATATTAAATTGCGGAGGTCTGAATGAATTATTTAAGTGTTGCTGAAACAGCAAAAAAATGGAATATGACGCCGAGACGATTACAGGTTCTTTGTAAGGAAGGGCGTATAGCAGGCGCGCAGCGTGTAGGAGATGTATGGATTATACCCGAAAATGCAGAAAAACCTGTTGATGCAAGAAAAAAAGTAACGAACAGAGGTAAATGTGTTAATACAAATATTTCCATTGAACGGGTATGGGCAATGCCAAATAAAAACACTTTTGATATAAAACCTATACATGATCTGATAACAGAAGAGCTGACCGATGGACTGTGGATTGACCCGTTTGCTAACCAAAACAAACTTGCAACTGTCACAAATGATCTGAATTTAGAATTTGATACAGACTATCATCTGGATGCTTTGGATTTTATAAAGATGTTTGACAGTAATTCCGTTGATGGTGTTTTATACGATCCGCCGTATTCTCCAAGACAGGTTAGTGAATGTTATAATAACGTGGGATACAATGTGACGTGGGATACAACTAAGGCTTCCTTTTGGGGAAATCATAAACGTGAAATCTCACGTATTGTCAAAATAGGCGGAAAAGTAATAACCTTTGGCTGGAATAGCGGCGGAATAGGCTATAAATATGGATTTGAAATAAAAAGAATTTTGCTGGTTCCGCATGGAGGATGGCACAATGATACCATTTGTACAGTGGAAATTAAAACCCGCGAAGGAGAAATACCTGAGTTACAGGAGGATGCCGCTGATATGCTGCAAAAAATATCAAATAACAAACTAACGCGAAAAGATCAAAAAATGGTAGCAGCATTAAATTCACTGCCCAAAGATTTTTGGGATTTTAAAGATAGTGATGTTAGAGAGTATACCCATGGTATTCACAATTATCCTGCAATGATGGTCTGCCCTATTAGCCGTAATATTATTAAACTGGTAAAAGAAGTACAAAATGTAGAAACAATTTTTGACCCTTTTATGGGTTCAGGGACCGTATTAGTTGAGAGTATGCTTGCTGGAACAAAGAATATTTATGGCAGTGATATAAATCCGCTTGCTATATTTTTGAGCAAAGTAAAAACTACTCGTTTAGATATGACTTTATTACAACAGGCATCACAAGCTTTGTATCGTCAAATTGAGGATGCTTTTAACCAGTGTGCGCTTCAAATTAATAGAGCAGATGAAATAATGCGTAGTGTTTACAATTTAGATTTGACTGCTAAAGATAGATGGGGCGTCAAAGCGCCGGAGTATTTGCTAAAATATATACAGGATAATGATATAGATATTGATGTGCCGAATTTTAAAAACATAGGCTACTGGTTTAAACCTCGTGTTATTTTACTATTATCTTTAATAAAAAAAGAAATCAACAGGATTACGGATAGGGATATACGGGATTTTGTGTTTGTTGCCTTTAGTGAAACAATAAGATTTGTTTCAAATAGACGAAACGGCGAGTTTAAAATGTTCCGCATGCCTGCTGACAAGGTAGAGGCATTTGAGCCGGACGTTATAAAAGAATTTATGACTATTTTGAATCGCAATATCGAAAAAATGGACGCTTTTGATAAGGTTTGCGCGGATTCAGGAGTAGAGCCGTCGATATCTATATTCAAAAACAATGCCGCAACGTTAGAAGATGTTCCAAACAATTCTGTGGATCTTGTTATTACTTCACCGCCTTACGGCGACAGCAGAACAACGGTAGCTTACGGGGAATATAGCAGACTCTCCTTACAATGGTTAGATTTGTTTGAACTTTCTGAAAAAGAAATTATGGGCATTGATAAAACCCTGATGGGAGGCGGCAAGTTTAGAAATGGTTTTAACTATACAGTGCCCAGTACTGCCCTTAGAACTTCTTTAGAACGAATTAAGGACGCCGACTTAGAACGAGCTGGAGACGTATATAGTTTTTATTTGGATTTGAGTAATTCTATTTCAGCAATATCGAATAAAACCAAATCGGGCGGATATCAATTTTGGGTTGTAGGAAATAGAAGGGTTAAAGGGGAATTGCTGTTAACCGATAAAATTATTTCTGAAGTTGCCGTACAATACGGACTTCAACATGTTCATACAGTTGATAGAAATATTATTAACAAAGTTATGCCATCTTTAAATTCCCCTACAAATGAAAGCGGTGTAAAATCTTATACAATGTCGAACGAGCACATTGTTATACTGAGAAAAAAATAATAAAATGCTAAGGGGGCTTAGTTGGACTCATACTCCTTTTAAATCTCGCACCGCGGCAGATTCCATTTGTAATGTCTGGCAAGCAGCCGGATTAGAATCACTAGGGCAGCGCTGAGTATCAGAGCGGCATCCGTAGGAATGCAGGTAATGATGACGACATAGCACAGCGCTCCTGCAATGGAAGCGCAGGCGTAGACATGTTTTTTTAAGATGGCGGGAATCTCTCCGGCCATCATATCCCGCAGCAGTCCGCCGCCGACACCGGTTATCACACCGAGGAAGACCGTTAAGAAAAGGTAGTCTTCATATCCTGCGGAAAAGGCAGTATTTACTCCGACTACGGTGAAAGCGCCGAGGCCGATTGCATCTAACAGATTCAAGACCCAGTCATAGTATTCTACTTCCAGAAGAAGCCTCGTCAGCCGTTTTGACCGCATAGCTAGGAACGTTAGGATGGCGGAGGCTACAGCCGTAGTCACATATACCGGCTTTACAAACAGCGTGGGCGGATGGACGCCGATGAGGATGTCACGGATCATCCCTCCGCCTACAGCGGTTATTACGCCTAGAACAACAATTCCCAATAAGTCTAATCTCTTGCGTATCGCCGTCATTGCTCCAGAACAGGAAAATGCGGCGGTTCCAATTAATTCCATAATAAATAGTACAGTAATATTGCCGGACATTAAAAAATTCCTCCTATACAGCCCGGGCAAATCCAGACTGCAGCTTTTCTTTTGCAGGTATGCTGTCTGTATCATAACATAGCAAGGTTTAAAATACTACATTCATTTTTTCTGTTTGATCAGGTTTTCCAGCGGCTGAAACGTATATCCCATTTCTTCCCATTTAGTCAGCAGTTCATCTAAGATTTCACCGTTGGTGGAGGAGGTGCTGTGCAGGAGGATCACAGCGCCCGGGTGGACTCTCCCGAGAAGTTTATCGAAGGCTTCCTCCTTTGACGGCTGGTCGTCCTGATACCAGTCAACGTATGCAAGGCTCCAAAAGAAGGTCTTATATCCCAGTTCTTTTGCCATAGAGAGGTTGCTTTCACTGTATTTTCCCTGAGGCGGGCGGTAGAATTTCGTCATGGGAGTCCCGGTAATTTCTTTATATAGTTCCTCCACCTGTTCTAACTCTTTTTGAAAGGATTCTTTGGTGGAGATTTTGGACATATCCGGATGGGAATAGGTATGGTTTCCTACAGTGTGTCCTTCCTGTGCCATGCGTTTGATGAGTTCCGGGTTTTCGGAGATAAAGGGACCGACGACGAAAAAGGTAGCGGGGACGCTGTGCTTTTTCAGAGCGTCTAGAATGGGTTCCGTATTTCCGTTTTCATAGCCTGCGTCGAAGGTTAGGTAGAGAACCTTTTTCTTTTGGTTTCCTGCGTAATAAGCGTCATATTTTTTCAGCTCTGCGGCGGTAGCGTTGGCTATAGGAGGCTTTCCGTCTTCCTGAAAGCTTAAGCCCCAGTTTCCCTCTGCGGCGGGGGCGATGATCGGTACGCTGGAATTTAACTCCGGCCGGCAGGTAGCAGTTACATATTCATAGTTTAGGGCAGAGAGCGACGTGGCGGTCTCTGTTTTGTCAGATGGGAAGAAGTGCTGGTGTATCATACCGATACACCGCCCGAGAAGAAAAGAGAGAAGGAGCAGGCAGAGATATCGGAACGCTTTTGTAAGGTGCGTTTTTTTCAATAATTGCTTCATAATGTCCTCATGGATTTTTTATATATGTATTCCGAAAGGGGTGCGGATAGTATGATTTTTATTGTTTTTAAAGTGTAATTTTGACCATTAGAAACTTGCAGGCTGGATAAAAAAGCGATAAAGTAAGAGAAGAGAGTCTATGGAAAAGACAGAATGCGGAGAAATAGGAAAGGAATGTCCGATTGGGGAAACGGAAGTTACATAAGAGAATGTGGAAATACAAGGATTTTTATCGGAAATTTTTTCAAATATGCAGCATGCTGGTTCTGCAAAATGTGGTTACGATCAGCATTAATCTTGCGGACAATATGATGCTGGGGGCATACAATGAGACGGCGCTGTCAGGGGTGGCGGCGGTAAATCAGCTCCAGTTTGTTTATCAACAGATCCTAATGGCGCTTGGGGATGGGGCGGTGATTGTATGCAGTCAGTATTGGGGAAAACGGCAAAAGGAGCCGATGAAAAGAATTTGTGCCTTGGCCATGTATGCGGGGCTTCTTGCGGCAGGAATTCTATTTATAGCAGTTAGTTTATTTCCGAATGAGGCCGTTGGGCTATTTACAACAGACAGAGAAATTATTGGCGAGGGAGTTATTTATCTGAATATAATACGATATACGTATCCATTTTTTGCAGTGACAATTTTGCTTCTGGCGGCATTGCGAAGTGCAGAATCGGTAAAGATTGCGTTCTGGCTTTCTCTTATGACCTTTTGCATTAATTGCGGCCTAAATTCTCTTCTCATATACGGACGGTTTGGGCTTCCAGAGCTGGGCGCGGCGGGAGCCGCCGTTGGAACTCTTTGTGCGCGGATTACCGAATGTATAGTACTGATCGCGTATGTGGCGAAGAAGGAGAATAATTTAAAGCTTAGGCTATCGGATTATTTCCATGTAGACAGGCCGCTGGCTGTGGATTATTTTCAGATTACAGGACCGATTCTTTTGGTACAGACCTTATGGGGGATAAATACGGCGCTGCAGACAGTGCTCCTAGGACATATGACGTCGTCGGCGATTGCGGCGAACAGTGTAGCGTCTACTTTATTTCTTTTGATTAAATCTGCCGCCGTAGGGTCGTCAGCTGCAGCGTCGGTTATTATAGGAAAAGCAATTGGCTCTGGCGATATGGAGAAGGTTCGGCTCTATTCCAGGCTGATGCAGAGAATTTTTCTAGTAGTCGGCGGGAGCGGCGGACTGCTGTTATTTTTTATTCGGATACCGATTCTGCAGTTCTATAGTCTGTCGCCGGATACAATGAGAATGGCTGATCAGTTCCTGATTATTTTGAGCGTTATTTTTGTGGGGATGTCCTATCAGATGCCGACCAATAACGGAATCATTCGCGGCGGAGGAAATCCAATGTTTGTAGTGAAGATGGATCTGGTCAGCATCTGGATGATCGTGCTTCCGCTGTCTTTTGTGATGGCTTTTGTGATACAGGCGCCGCCTGCAGCCGTGGTATGCTGCCTGAACTCAGATCAGATATTCAAATGCATTCCGGGATATCTGATGTCACACTATGGAAACTGGATTCGGAAGCTGACCAGAGATTAAATATGTTTGCGCAGTAGTGCTGCCGGGAATAATTATATTATTCCCGGCGGTTTTATTTTCACCACAATTTTTGTATAGGGACTGTCATAATGAACAATAATTGCGGTATAAACGGCCGTATAATTGTGCTATTTTAAAAGCAGGAAGGGAGTGGATTATGGAATTAAACAGCAGGCTGGCAAGTATTTTATCAGTGTTGTTATCGGAGGGAGAAGTAAGCAGCGGACAGATCTGCAGCCGTCTGCAGATATCGAAAAGAGCTTTTTACTATGACTGTGAAAGACTCAAGGACTGGCTTGAAAGCTATAGGCTGGGAACTCTTGAACTAAAGAATGGGGCATGCAGTCTGAAGACCAGCAAGAAGCGTGCTCTGCAGAATCTGATAAGCGCAGAGTCCACAGGCTATTATCTAAACAGTAGGGAGCGGCTGGTAATTGAACTGTTCTATATCGCAGTTTATAAGAAGCGCGGCGTAGTAGAAGATTTGTGCGGGCTTTTGAAGGTCAGCCAGAATACGATTCTTTCAGATATAAAGAAAAACAGGGCGCTTCTGCATGAGGCGGGACTGGGGCTGGAATACAGCGCCCAGACAGGATACTTGTTTGTAGGAGAGGAATTTCAGATACGGAGCTTTCTGCTGCAGAGACTGGAAGAAATTAATACGATCGGAGCCAGAAAATATCTGGAAGAAATGCTTTCGGAGCAGATGGGGAGCTATCTGAAAAAAGAAGCGGATTACGTGGCTATTATGCAGGAGTGTGAACAAATCTATGAAGCGGTTGTCGGAACGACTCTGCTGGAACAGCAGCTATGGCAGCAGGCAGTCATTATCATACTGGCATATCTGCGGAATAAGGCGGGAGCGGGATTTGTCACTACCAGCTCCGAGATGGCTGATCTGCAGACCTTGAAGGAGTATGAAGGTGTAAAGACGATGTTTGCGCGGATCCGGGAGTACATGGAAATGGATATGCCGGAACAGGAATTTTATTTTGTAGAAATCTATTTTCTGGGAATGCGGAATTTTAATTTTTTGGAGAGTAAGACGGCGCACCGCAAGGTGGAGCGGATTGCCGACAAATTCATGCGCTGCCTGAAGCAGATGTATCAGGTCGATTTCAGGGACTATGATACCTTTCGGAATCGGCTGATCGAGCATCTGACGCCGATGTATTACAGGGTTAAGTACGGAGTACAGGAGAAGTATCCGCTGATGGACAGCTATTGCCGCAAATATAAAAAAGAATATGAGATGGCGAGGAATTGTCTTGATACAGCGGACCCCAAATTATCGGAGAATACCATTGATGATGAGATCGCATATCTGAGTATGTATATCGGCGGAGAATTGTTTGTTGACCAGAACAGACCGAAGCAGGGAGAAGAGCGGAAGATTCTTGTGGTGTGCAGTGAAGGGGTGGCCACGTCCATACTTGTCCGCAATCATCTTTTGGAATTGCTTGGAAATGCGTTTGCGATTGACTTCTGCTCTGTGAAATCTTTGGATACACAGGATTTTGACTATTACGTCATGGTGGTTTCTACTGTCCGTCATGAAAAGCTGCCTCCCGATACGCTGTATGTGTCCACCATGCTGAAAAAAACGGATAAGGAAAAAATTGCCGAGAAGCTGAACGAGGTTGTTTATTCAATGCAGACCGCCTGCTTTGGGGAAGTGATCGAATTGGTAAGAAAGAATTTTTCAGGGGATGGGCGGCTGTTGAATCTTAATTATGACCTGCTGCGTCTCTTTTGCCGGAAGAGTCCAGCGGAGGCGGAGAAGAAGGGACAGAGGGTTTTTGAAAGCGAGAGGGAGTGGATCGATGTTTAGAATTGCAGTAGCGGGAAGAGGGCAGGGATTCGCCGCGGCTGTTATCGCGGACAGGCTGAAGGTTTTTATGGAGGAACGGGATATTTCCTATACGGTTACAGAGTATGAACTGGATGAAGTTGTTGAACTGATTGCGGAAGATTTGATCATCCTGTCAAAGAATATGCTTGTAATCAATTCGGCAGGAACCCCGATTTTAAATGGCGCTCCATTGTTTACAGGGGTTGGGGAAACGCAGTTTGAGGAGCTGCTTTTAAGAAAAATAAAGGAAATAGAAAAGGAGAAAAAGAAGATGCTGACGGAAATGCTGACAGTGGATCGGATCCATGCCAAGGTCTTAGCGGCCGATAAGCAGGAGGCAATCTGCATGGCCGGGCGCATGCTGGTGGATGCGGGACTTGCAGAGGAAGGATACATTCAGGGAATGCTGGATATGTGCGAGGAATTAAGCTCCTATATCGTGATTATGCCCGGGGTGGCAATGCCCCATGCAAGACCGGAAAGAGGGGCAAAGAAGCCCGGACTTGCGCTTTTGACGCTGAAAAAGCCGATTAAATTCGGACATCCGGAAAATGATCCGGTACGTATGGTAGTAGGCTTATGCGCCCCGGATAAAACGGCGCATCTTGTGGCGATTAGGGAATTGTCCAAGCTTTTATGCGAAGAGGATAAAGTAGAACAGATTTTTCATGCAGCAGCCAGTCAGGAAATATATGACGTTATTGCCGCATTTGAAAAGACATTAAACTTATGAGGAAGGAGGAGACGGTATGGCAAGAAAGGAAAGACTAACGTTTTTGTTTGTCTGCGGAGCCGGAGTCGGTTCGTCTATGATGGTAAAAATGAATGCAGATGAGATATTCAGGAATCATGGAATGAAGGTCAGGCTAATCAGCAGCGATGTTACATCTTCAAAAAGCAACAAAGCGGACTGTCTTGTAACAACGCAGGATATTTATCGCCTGATTAAAGATATTGATGTAAAGGAAGTAATTTTACTGCAGAACATGGTAAGCGTAAAAGAGCTTGAGAGCAAGATTATTCCGGCGTATGAGAAGCTCTCGGCAGAAAAGGAAGGGAATTAAAACCTGCGGCAGTCACAATTTTAGGTACGGATTTTATGGAAAGAAAGTAAAGGAGAAAACGGTATGGTTGTTTTACAATTTATTGCAAATAATATTATTGGTAACCCGGGTATTTTGTTTGGACTGATCGCTTTGACTGGACTGATGCTTCAGCGCAGGTCGTTTTCCGATACAATGATGGGCGTCGTGAAAACAATTATTGGTTATGAAATTCTTGTGATCGGGTGCGGGCCGCTTCAGGCTGCGTGTAATGCGATCGGAGATATGATCAGCCTGCTGATGGGCGGAGCTACCGGAATTATTCCGCAGAATTGGATGATTCAGGCTGCGTCCACGGCGAAGTTTGGTACGGAGGTAGGGCTGACCGTACTGGTAGGGTTTATTGTGAATTTGATTCTTGCAAGGGTTACGAAGCTGAAATATGTGGCTCTGACTGGGCAGATCTTGGTAATTTGGGCATCTTATGCGGTTGGTGTCGTGGGAGGATACGAAGGCGTTTCTAAGCTTCAGATTGTATTGTTCTGCGGCGTATTCTGCGGGATATATAACTGGCTGGCAACTGCAGTATCCCACTATTTTATGAAAAAGAGCGGGAACATGACAGATGAGTATGCTCTTTATGTTACTGAAATTACGGGAATTGCAGTAACATCATGGCTGTCTAAGCTGGTTGGAAACAAAGAGAAACGCTGTGATGATATGGAAGTGCCGGAATGGCTGGAATGGGTTAGGGATACCACGGTATGTGTAACGACGATCTCCATCGTAATTTGGACTATTATTGGAATTATCTGCGGCCCGGCAAATGTTGCGACGCTGACAAGCGGTTCGAACTGGCTGATATGGCTGATATTCCAAGGCGTTGATTTTGGCGCGGGCCTTACCATCGTTTTGTTTGGCGTACGTATGATGCTGGCAGAGATTGTTCCGGCCTTCAGGGGAATTGCAACAAAGGTAATCCCGGGCGCGATTGCAGGCTTGGATTATCCGACCTCGTTCCAGTTTGCACCTATGGCGGTATTTATCGGATTTTTTGCAAATCTTGCAGGCGGTGTAATTGCAAGTATTATCATGGCTGCGCTTGGATTTGACATTATTGTCCTTCCGGCTATTTGGATGAATTTCTGGACAGGAGGTATGCTTGGGGTATTTGCGGACTGCTATGGAGGACGCAGGGCGACTGTGATTGTATGCTTCCTGATGGGGCTTGTGGTTCCTTTTGGATGGGCGGCGGCTTATCCGGTGGCTGGAAGTTTCCTTTCTACATTGGGCGCGACGGCTGATTACACAGATTCCGGAACGATTGGTCTGGCTTATGAATACATCGTTAAGTTTATTTTTGGCAGATAGAAGTTTTAGAAACGGTGCGGAAGAGTAAGTTTCCGCACTGTTAAAAGGAAGGATGAAGGGTCTGGTATGAAATATGGAAGCGTTTAAATTGTTGATCGTATCAAATTCCTTTGGAAGCTGCGGCGGGGATGTGTTTGAGAAATTGTCTGACGCCGGGATTGAGTATACAAAGGTACATAGCGAAAAGATTTTTGGAGAAAGGGAGCTGGCAGGGCTGATTCCCGGATACGACGGTATTGTGGTTGGCGCAGATGTTGTGTCGAGAGCAGTGATTGAAGCGGGGACAAGGCTGAAAATCATTGCAAAGCATGGAGTAGGCCTTGACAATGTGGATCTGGAAGCGGCAAAGGAGCACGGCGTTGCGGTTACGATCGGCAGAAATTCCAACAGTGTGGCAGTGGCGGAACTGGCGATTGCGATGATGATGAATCTGGCAAGGAACCTGAACGAACATTCCCGGAATATTAGGAATGGGGAGTGGATCCGCTTTAAAGGGATCGAACTGTCTGCGGCAGTACTTGGCGTAGCCGGCACAGGCAGTATCGGAAAAGAGGTGATCTGCCGAATGGAGCATTTCTGCAGGAATATTCTGGCCTATGATGCTTTTCCTGACAGAGAGTTTGAAAAACAGCATAGGATTACTTATGTTTCGCTGGATGAACTGTTGGAGAAATCTGATATTGTGACGCTGCATGTTCCGCTGGCGGAAGAAACAAGAAAGATGATCTGCAGGGAGACGCTGGGGAAAATGAAAAGGGGAGCGATTTTGGTAAATACAGCCAGAGGAGAACTTGCGGATGAGGAGGCCGTTGCAGACGCCTTGGAATCCGGAAGGCTTGGAGGGTTTGGAATCGACGCATTTGCGAAGGAGCCGCCATGGGGAAGCAGGCTCCTTAAGCAGAAGCATATTGTGATGAGTCCTCATGTGGGCGCATATACCGGTGAAGCAATCAATAAGATGAGCCAGTATGCGGCGGAATCTATTATCTGCTTTGCAGAAGGGAAGCCAGTCTGGAACCGGGTTATATAGGAGGTATTATGGCACTTATATCAAAAGAAGAGTTGGCGGAATTGGTAAAAGAAGCCCTGTCAGAAGCGGGGGTCTCGGAAAAGAACAGTTCCATTATCGCAGATGCAGCGGTACAGGCTGAACTGCGGGGAATCAGTTCCCACGGGGTACAGATGATTCCGGTGTATCTGGAGAGAATAAAAAGAGGCGGGCTGGATCCGTTGGCTGAGCCCGTTGCAGAGAAGATCAGCGATACGGTGTGGAGAATAGATGGAAATGGGGCATGCGGACAGCTAGCCGCATATTGCGCCGCAGAGAAGATTATAGAGAATATCAAAAAGGGGATTCCGGGAACTGCAGGCATCAGAAATTCTAATCATTGCGGAATGCTGGCGTACTATACGGAAAGAATTGCTGATGCAGGCGGAATTGGATTTATGACAGCAAATACGAATCCAAATGCCGCAGCGTTTGGCGGGGCAGAGAAAGTTCTTGGGACGAATCCTTTTTCTATAGCCTTTCCGGCAGAAGGCGATAGCATTGTTATTGATATGGCAACCACGTCTCTTGCAAAGGGGAAGCTTTACGAATATGCCAGAAAAGGGCAGAAGCTTCCGGAAGGAATTGCGGTCGATGAGGAAGGGTATCCGGTTACCGATCCGGAACAGGCGTTAAGCAGCATTCTGCTGCCTTTCGCGGGATATAAGGGATATGCAATCTCGCTGACGGTTGAAATGCTGAGCGGCGTGGTTACGGGAGCGGGATGGAGTAAACAGGTGCATTCGCTGCATCAGGCTCCGGACCGGCAGCAGAATGCGGGGATGTTTCTTGCCGGGATACCGGCAGGGCTGTTTGTCGGCAAGGGGGAGTATGACAGGAGAACGGCGGAGTTCATGAAAGAGGTGAAGGGAAGCCGGAAAGCAGCGGGGACGGAGCGGATACTGTTTCCGGGAGAGCTGGAGTCCGAAAAACGGAGCAGGCAGAAAACCGATGGAATTGTAATAGAGGATAAACTCCTTGAAACGATACAGAGCAGCTGCACTTACAGGCATGTGAAGTGAGCGCACAGGCCGCAGGAGATATAGATACAGGAAAAGGCAGGAACCAGAGCGCTGGTTTCATATACAGAAAGGAAGGGAAACGTATTATGTACAAAATGAAAGGATGTATTCCTCCGATGATCACACCATTTAAGGAGGACGGAGAGCTGGATGTAAAGAGTTTGGAGGCGCTGGTTGAATTTTTAAGCGGGCATGTACACGGCGTATTTATTAACGGATCTTATGGATGCGGCGCATTGATGTCTCTGGAGGAAAGAAAACAGGTGGCCGAGATCACGAAAAGGGTTTCGGGCGGAAGAATCCAAGTGGTAGATCAGGTAGGAACAACTACAAACGGAGAAACTACGGAGCTGATCAGGCATGCAAAAGAAATCGGAGTGGATGCGGTGGCAGCGGTAGCGCCATATTATTTTACGCACAATGAGGACAGTATCCTGTATTTCTATGAGGATATGGTAAAAGCTGCCGGGGACATGCCGGTCTATGTGTATAATAATCCGAAATTCCAAGGATATCCCATCTCGCTGAATACTATCAGGAAGCTGCGTGACATCGGAGTGCACGGTGTAAAGGATGCGACATTTGATATTATGATTCATGCGAATTATCATCGTGTCCTTGGAGCGGAAGGCTTTGACGTAGTGCTTGGAACGGAAGCGATGTGGCTGTCAGCATGCGTTCTCGGCACAAAAGCATTTATTCCAGGGCTGGCCAATGCATTTCCTGAGATTAATGTAAAAATGTATCAGGAGGGCATGAAGGGAGATTATGAAGCCTGCCGCCAGACACAGTTTATGGTGAATAAATGCAGGGATATCATGTATCTGGCGAAATCTACGCAGCTTGCTATCTATGCCATGCTGGATGTGCGGGGCGTGATCAAGGCATACCCAAGGGCGCCGTTTATTGCGGCGGGAGAGAAAGAGAAGGAAGCAATCAGGGAAGAGCTGAAAAAGCTGGAGCTGATTTAAACTGGGAGAATCGGCTATGAGAATGATAGATATCAGCGATCCGCTGTCTGCGGAAATGCTCAGATACCCTTCGGTGAAACCCTTTGTGCATCATCTGGTAAGAGACTACTCAAAGGGCGATGAAGTCTGTATGTCCTCCATAGAAATGGTGATACATGACGGGACTCATATTGACGCGCCGCGCCATTACATAGAGGGAGGCGCCGGGATTGACGAGATCCCATTGAATCGGTTTATGGGAAACGCACAGGTAATCGAGGCAGAGCAGCCGGTTATTACAGAAGAGGTATTAAGAAAAGCGGAAATTACGGAGAAAATGGTGCTGGTAAAAACGCCGTTTTCGGTGAATATTAAAGAGAACAGGCCGGGGAGCGCCAGCTATTTTACAGCAGAAGCCGCCAAGTATCTGGCAGAGAAGGGGATACAGCTTGCAGGAATTGACTCTTTCTCCGTAGATAAGGAAAAGGACCGGGGAAAATGGGCCCATAAAATTTTGCTGAAAGCAGGAGTGCTTCTGCTGGAGGGAATCTGCTTGGAGGGCGTCCGGCCGGGGATTTACCGGCTGATCTGTTTTCCGCTTCATATCAGGAATATTGAGGCGGCTCCATGCAGGGCGGTGCTTATAGATGAAGGAGAGAACGTATGAAAGTCATAATAACGGGAGCCAGCGGACTTCTGGGTGCAGATATCGCGGCAGTTTTTGCAAGGGAACATGAGGTTATGGCATTAAAGGGGCGGAAAGAACTGAATCTTACGGATGCGAAGGCGGTTCTTGCGTTCATGCAGGAAAAGAAGCCGGATCTTATCATAAACTGCGCGGGGTTCCGCATGGTGGACGCGGCGGAGGAACAGCGGAGGATGACCTTTGCAATTAATACCTTTGGAGCCAAAAATGCCGCCCTCGCGGCAGCTAAACTCGATATTCCGCTGATTCATATCAGCAGCGACTCTGTGTTTGACGGAGAAACGGAGGTCCCTTATCACGAATATGATAAGACGAATCCAATCAATACTTATGGGCAGAGCAAGCTGATGGCAGAGAGCGAGGTGAGGGCTGTTCACAGAAAACATTTTATTATCCGGGTTCCGCTTCTTTTTGGCGCGAAGGGATATAGGCATTCCAATTATATCTATA
The DNA here is from genome assembly GCA_910584095.1 of uncultured Dorea sp. Taxonomy (GTDB): domain Bacteria; phylum Bacillota; class Clostridia; order Lachnospirales; family Lachnospiraceae; genus Claveliimonas. The sequence continues at coordinate 14,058 of CAJTYU010000003.1, forward strand.
TGATGATGGAGAAGCTCGACGCCGGGGAAACGCTTACCTATACGACGGATCAGATGTGTTCGCCAACGTATTGTAAGGATGCTGCAGAAGAATTATTGAATATGGCGGAAACAGAATATTACGGAACTTACCATATCGCCAATACAGGTACCGCCTCTAGGTATGATTTTTACAGCGCCTGCGCGTCCGGTCTCGGATATTCTGTAAATCGGCTTGTTCCCATCCTGCAGAAGGATAGAAGTGCAAAGCGTGCAAAAAATACAATGTTTGACAGTATAGCCTATACAAATACCTTTCATCGTACGCTGCGCAGTTGGAAGGAAGCGCTGGAGGAGTGTCTGGAGGAGATCAAAGAACACAAAAACGTGACGTGAACGAAAATCGTGAATAAAGGGGAAGGGAAGTATGATAACAAAATCTGTTACCATCAAAAATGCCACGGGACTGCATGCCAGACCGGCAAGCGAATTTGTCCAGAAGGCAAAAGGATTTCAGAGTAAAATCCTGATTAATCGTGAAGGAGAGGAGCCGACCTCTGCAAAATCCGTCATATTGCTTTTGTCCCATGGCTTCTGCCAGGGCGAACGGGTATTTATCAGTACGGAGGGAGAGGATGCCGAAGAGGCTCTAGATTCGTTAATTGCATTAATTAATTCAGGTTTTGGGGAATGTTAATTGCGGAGGCCGTGACGATCCGGTTTGGATCGTCATGGCCCTTACTATTTGCTTCGCTCACGGGAACGTGTAATTTTCCAACATTGAAAAAACTGTTAACTTCTATTGCTTTCGTGCAGAGACGCTATTTTGAGAAGCTGCCGTTTTCTAGCAAAGAGGATTTGAGAAATGCTTATCCGCTGGGAATACAGGCGGGCTGTGAGAAATTAGAGTCCATGGCGATTCCCATGGGTCCGGGCAATACAGATAAACAGCTTCAGATGATGGTAGATTTGAAAGCGACGGTTATCACGGCCACTTCCTCCTATGCGCTTTTGCTGGCGAATGAAGGCGCGCCGCTTCTTAGGTTTCGGACCCATGACATTTCCCGCATTAAACCAGAACTCTGTTCCTGCAAAAGCAGTTATCCGCTCATTGATATCATCAAGGTTGAGAGGACGGCGGCAGTGATCAGGGGGCTGTTCAAGTCTCGGATCGGTATTACGCCGAAGGTTACTATCGTTCCGGTGGGAACGCTGCCAAGGAGCGAGAAGAGGACGAAGAGCGTGACAGACTACAGGGAGCGATAGGATATTTTTGTTGACAAGGACGGAAAGCGGTAGTATATATAAATTATATTTTTGCAGTTCATTATCAAAACAGGAGGGTTTATTATGTTAGATACCAAAGTGACAGAATTATTAAATCAGCAGATTAACAAAGAATTATATTCTGCGTATTTATATCTGGATTTTTCCAACTATTATTATGATCTTGGCTTGGACGGTTTTGGAAACTGGTATAAAGTTCAGGCGCAGGAGGAACGCGACCACGCGATGCTGTTTGTGCAGTACATGCTGAATAACGGCGAGAAGATCGTTCTGGAGGCCATTGACAAACCGGCGGTTGAGCTGACAGACGCTAAGGCAGTGCTGGAAGAAGGTTTAAAGCATGAGCAGTATGTGACGAGTCTGATTCACGGCATTTATGACGCGGCATATTCCGTGAAGGATTTCCGCACGATGCAGTTCCTTGACTGGTTCGTAAAGGAGCAGGGAGAGGAAGAGACTAACGCGGACGGGCTGGTAAAGAAATTCGAGCTGTTCGGCGGCGATCCGAAGAGCCTGTATATGCTGGACAGTGAGCTTGGCGGCCGGGTATACGCGGCTCCGTCGCTGGCGCTGTAGGAGTTACAATCCAAACGTTGGCTGCCGGATACGTATTAAATCAGGATGCATTCTCTAAGCAGACGAAGTATCACTTTAATGAACTGCCATTCGGACAATAACCGGCAGCTAAAACGAAGATACTAAAATGAAAAACCAAAACGAAATAATTTGACAAAATTTGAATAAAGAATTGACAGGAAGCGGTCGCGTGTGGTATAAATACTTAGCGGCCGCTTTTTGGCTGCATAGGATAGAAAGGGGATTGGTCAAATGGTATGACAGGAGTCTCCAAAACTCTTAGCGGGAGTTCGATTCTCTCATCCCCTGTTTTTGGATGTGCTGGAAGTCTTGAAAATAAAGGCTTCCGGCTTTTTCTTTTTTGGGAAATTACTATGTAGGCAAGTATGTAGTCAGACAGGAGCATTTCTAAAATGAGATGGCTTTTTCAACAATAAATAAGTTATTTTGCGATTTTATTCCACAAAAATTGAAATGCCCCCGCCCCCGCAATGGATGCGGCGATATAAGCTGCTATACCGGCTCCATTTCCGAGCGTATCCGCTATCTGACAGAATACCTTTTGCTGCATGTAACAGCGGGGACTGATATAGAACAGATTGATCATTCCAAACTGGGAAAAAGTGAGATTCAGGATTGTTGCGGTGCCGCAGCATACAAGATAGAGCATAACGCTAAAGCCATACCCTGAGAGCGTACGGCAGGTTTTTTTATTGAGGCCGCTGTAACAGCCCAGTATGATCAGCAGGATATGCCATGCAAAGGAATGGATGGTCAGCGGCAGATAGCCGTAATGCATTCCGCTGGTATCAAAAAAAGCAAAGACGCCTCCCAGCAGCCCAAAATCCATCAGGAAAGCCGCCAGAAATGAGCAGAGCCTGTCCCCATGGGTTCGCAGGTATGGAATAAGGCTTCTGAGTCTTTTAGAGGACAGGAAACCGATTGCCAGACATACATACATAGGAACGCTGCATAGCTGAAAGGGAAAATGCCACCAGCTGTAATTCCCATGATTTACCGTAAAAGTAAGAGTCAGCTGTTTCCAGATCTCGCTTAGGAGCATCAGGAGGCCGCATAGAGTATAGAAATTCAAGCAGGCGGGAATACGTGCGCATGTTTGGCGGATATGGCGCGCCGTTGTATAAAAATAACCAGAAAAATCCATATCAAAATCCCTCCCTATGTATTCCCCGGCCGTGTGTATTGGCAAAGGCGGAACTTGGCGTTCTTATTTTCAGCATGGCGCGTAAGGCGGCTTTAGGCATCTGCCCTGCTTCCTGACGCCGCGCTACGAGTATTTTGAAAGATCTGCTTCGAAGGCTGTTATCTGTTTTTGAAGCGCGCCGGAAGCGGCCTGTGGCAGGGAAGTTAAGAGCGTTTCCATATTCTGGCGGATCAGCGCCGGATTATAGGGCACTTCCAGCGCAAGGTCGCTGTACGCCCGCAGCTTTTGAAAATAAAAGCCGGTTTCCTTCTCTTCGCCGGCCTCCCGGCACATGGCGTACATATGGACACAGTCGTTAGCGTCGGTATCGGCGCATTCTTTACAGATCCATTTTCCGAGAAAATAATACTGACTGCCTAGCTGATAGAGAAAACCCGGCAGGGAAAGCAGTTGTTTTAACATCATCTGGTACCTCCTTTTTTGGCTTCAAATTTAGTATAACCGTATTACTTTATAACAATACCATATTTTGGACCTGTGTGGGAGCTTATCTTTGAAGGGAAGAAAATTATTTTAAAATAATAAAAATAACACTTTTCATTTTGGATATTTTGTGGTAAGATTACTTCTACAGCCACTAGATATTGTGGTGGTAACACTTAGAAGCTGATATTTTCCAGACAAGCGACATAACTGGGAATGGGTCGGAGAGGAGAGTATTAAGGTGAATACAATAGTCAAAAACAAAGTGATTAAGAGAAATGGCGAAGAAGTTAGCTTCGATATATCGAAGATTGTGAATGCGATTAACGCGGCCAATAAGGAAGTAGAGAATATCTATAAGATGAACGAGTATCAGGTGCGCGCGATCGCAGATGATATCGCGCAGCAGGTACAGCGGATGTCCCACGCTGTGAATGTAGAGGATATTCAGGATATGGTGGAGACCAGTATCATGGGAATGCGCGGGTATGAGGTGGCGCAGAAGTATGTGCGTTACCGCTATAAGAGAGAGCTTGCCCGCAAGTCGAATACGACGGATAATGGGATACTTGCCCTGATCGAGCATCTGAATGAGGAAGTGACGCAGGAAAATTCCAACAAGAACCCGGTGATCAATTCTACCCAGCGTGATTATATGGCCGGCGAGGTAAGCAAGGACTTGACGAAGCGCGTGCTGCTTCCGGAGGAGATCGTGCAGGCGCACGAAGAGGGGATCATTCATTTCCATGATTCGGATTATTTTGCGCAGAAGGAGCATAACTGCGATCTGATTAATTTGGAAGATATGCTGCAGAACGGCACTGTGATCAGCGAGACGCTGATCGAGAAGCCTCACAGCTTTTTTACCGCCTGCAATGTGACGACGCAGATTGTGGCGCAGGTCGCAAGCAACCAGTACGGCGGGCAGTCCTTTACTCTGGCGCACCTTGCTCCGTTTGTAGACATCAGCAGGCAGAAGCTCAAAAAGAGCGTTATAGAAGAGCGCAGAGAATGCGGCGAGAGCATGGATGAGCAGATCATTAGGCAGATTACCGAAAGACGGTTGAGAGAAGAGGTCAAGAGCGGTATTCAGACGATCCAGTATCAGCTGATCACGCTGATGACTTGTAACGGACAGGCTCCATTTGTGACTATGTTTATGTATCTGGATGAAGTACCTCAGGGGCAGGAGAGAGACGATCTTGCCATGATTATTGAAGAGGTGCTGAAACAGAGGATGCAGGGGGTCAAGAACGAAAAGGGCGTGTGGATTACGCCGGCGTTTCCAAAGCTGATCTATGTGCTGGATGAGGATAATATTACGGAGGATTCCAAGTATTGGGAGCTGACAAAGCTTGCTGCCGCATGTACTGCAAAGCGTATGGTTCCCGATTATATTTCCGCTAAGATGATGCGGGAGTTAAAGCAGGGCAATGTCTATACCTGCATGGGATGCAGATCCTTCCTGACGGTAGAGGATTCCCAGCGGAATCCGGACGGAAGCCATAAGTTCTACGGACGGTTCAATCAGGGCGTTGTGACGATCAATCTAGTAGATGCAGCATGTTCCTCAGAAGGCGATATGGAGCGGTTCTGGAAGGTTCTGGACGAGAGGCTGGAGCTGTGCCATAGGGCGCTGAGATGCAGACACGAAAGGCTTTTGGGAACGATTTCCGACGTGGCGCCGATTTTGTGGCAGTACGGGGCGCTTGCAAGGCTGAAAAAGGGCGAGAAGATCGATAAGCTGCTGTACAATGGATATTCTACGATTTCTCTGGGATATGCGGGACTCTATGAGATGTGCATGAGGATGGTGGGCAAATCCCATACGGATCCGGAAGGAAGGGAATTTGCGCTGGCGGTTATGCAGAAGCTGAATGATAAGTGCAAAGAATGGAAAGAGGCGGAACACATCAGCTATTCCGTATACGGAACGCCGATGGAATCCACTACCTATAAATTTGCCAAGTGCCTGCAGAAGCGGTTTGGGATTATTCCGGGAGTAACGGATAAGAATTACGTTACCAACAGTTATCATGTGCATGTGACAGAGGAGATCAACGCGTTTGACAAGCTGAAATTTGAGGCGGATTTCCAGAAGCTGTCTCCGGGCGGAGCAATCAGCTATGTGGAGGTTCCGAATATGCAGCAGAACATTCCAGCGGTTTTATCTGTTATGAAATTTATGTATGATAATATCATGTATGCGGAGCTGAATACGAAGAGCGATTACTGTGAATGCTGCGGCTACGACGGAGAGATCCGGATCCGGGAGGATGAGTCCGGCAAGCTGATCTGGGAGTGCCCGAACTGCGGCAATACAGATCAAAATAAAATGGCTGTGGCGCGGAGGACGTGCGGGTATATCGGTACGCAGTTCTGGAATCAGGGAAGGACACAGGAGATAAAAGACAGAGTATTACACTTGTAGATAGAATGAGAGAGGGGAAGGCGCGCTGCGGGAAGCAGCGCGTTTTTTCTCTGCACACATAGCAGTGGGAGAGGGATAAGAAACCGGCGCCGGCAGACCTTTTCGGCAGACGCGGTATGATTAACTTCGCTTCGCGGGGCCGAGTTTTCCTTCTTTAAAATGTTTCCGGCAGAGCGCTGTATAGCAGTCGTTGCCGCCAAGCACCACCTGTGAGCCGCTGCGGACGATTTCTCCGTCTTCGGTAAACCGGGTGGTACAGCTTGCGCCGTCGCCGCACCAGCAGACGGTTTTTAATTCTTCAATGACATCCGCCCATGCGAGAAGCCACATACTGCCTTCGAATAGTTCGCGCCGGAAATCAGTGCGCAGGCCGTAGCAGATAACTGGAATGTTCAGATTGTCTACAATATGTTCGAAAAATTCAATGTCAGACTTTTTGCAGAACTGTGCTTCGTCAATAATCACACAGTCGTAGCCCAGAAGCTCGGCATCGGACATTGCAACTAAATCTTCCACATAGCTGCATCTTTGCTCTAAGCCCATGCGGCTGCGAATTACGCCCACATCCCGCGTGTCGATCCGGGGCTTTGCGAGAAGCGCCGTTTTCCCTCGCTCATAATAATTGTAAGCGGTCATTAGGGCATTTGCTGTCTTGGAGCTGCCCATTGCTCCGTGTCGGAAATATAATTTTGCCATAGTAAAGTTCCTTTGCTGTTTTTTGATGAAGCAGTAGTATTATGCACAGTTTCTTCCAGTTTACCATACCTTATTGAACATTAGTAGTCCAATAAGTATAGAAACTGAAGATGTGACAGCAGACTTAAAAAAACTTACTGCTATGGGCGTCTAAAAGGCTGCCCATAGCAGTAAGTTTTAGAAATAGGGATAGCATAAAGGGAGATTGTAATTTATAATAAAGATAGGAAACTGCAGGAGGAAGCTGTCAGGATAAAGGGGTAGAGGATATGTATTATGGAAGTATCAAGAGTTATGATATTGCGGACGGACCGGGAGTGCGGGTGAGCCTGTTCGTGTCCGGCTGCAGGCATCGCTGCAAAGGATGTTTTAATGCGGAGACGTGGGATTTTGAGTATGGCAGGCCTTATACGGAGGAGACGGAGGACGCGATTATCCGGCTGCTGGGAGAGGAGTATATCCAAGGCCTTACCGTACTGGGCGGCGAACCCTTTGAGCCGGAGAATCAGCCGGAGGTGGCTGGGCTTTTGAAAAGGGTGAAGGAAATATATCCGGATAAGGATATCTGGTGCTATACCGGCTATCTCTATGATGTGGATCTGAAGAAAGGAGGCCGCGTTTATACGGATGTGACAGAGGAGATGCTTTCCTGCATTGACGTGCTGGTGGACGGAGAATTTGTGGAAGAACAAAAGGATATTACGCTGTTGTTTCGGGGCAGCAGAAATCAGAGGCTGATCATATTAAAGGACGGCAGAGATACGGGCAGATACGGTGAATAATGTTTGGAGCGTAGGAATCAATGTATGAAGTTAGGAGGATTCAATGGGAAAAAGATTAAAAGCGGCGATAGCCGGACTAGGGAGCAGAGGCAAGGATACTTATGCGCGGGCGGCAAAATTATTTCCGGATAAGATGGAGATCGCGGCGATTGCGGATATAGATCCGGCAAAGGTATGCGCGGCGGCTGAGGAATATCAGGTGAAGGAGGAAGCCTGCTTTGCCAGCGCGGAGGAACTGCTTGCGCAGGATAAGCTCGCAGATGTAATAGTTATTGCGACGCAGGACAGGCAGCATGTAAAGCATGCGGTTCTGGCGCTTAAAAAAGGCTACCACGTGCTGTTGGAGAAACCGATTTCGCCGGATCTGGCGGAGTGTAGAAAGCTGGTCAAAACAGCAAGAGAATGCGGCCGTCAGGTTGTGATCTGCCATGTGCTGCGGTACGCGCCGTTTTATGAGAAATTGAAAGAGGTCATCGATGCTGGCGCGATTGGGGAAATCGTGTCTGTTATGGCCGTCGAAAACGTGGGATGGTGGCATCAGGCCCACAGCTTTGTGAGAGGGAACTGGAGAAATTCAGAGCTTTCCAGTCCGATGATCCTGCAGAAATGCTGTCATGATATGGATATCCTGCTGTGGCTTACCGGGAAGACCTGTAAATCAGTCAGTTCCTTTGGGGATACTTATCTGTTCCGGAAGGAAAATACGCCGGAGGGGGCCGGACGGCGGTGTCTGGACGGCTGTAGGGCAAAAGAGGACTGCCCCTTTGATGCGGAGAAGATTTATATGGATCATAAGAAATACGGCGTACGCAGTGGGAACCGAGAGTGGCCTTTGGATGTGCTCACCCTGCATCCGACCAAGGAGAGCGTTATGGACGCCCTGAAGTCAGGCCCCTATGGGCGGTGCGTGTATGACTGCGACAATAATGTGGTAGATCATCAGGTGGTGAATCTTAATATGACGGACGGCGCGACGATCAGTCTGACCATGTGCGGATTTACTGCAGAAATCAGCAGGTACACCAAATTTATGGGGACGAGAGGTGAAATCATCGCAGATATGGCCGAGAATACCATATGTATTACCAGATTTGGGGAGGAAACCGAAACGATAGATATTGCTGGGACGGCCGGAGAACTCTCAAGGCATGGAGGAGGCGACGACCGGTTGATGGAAGATTTTCTGGATATGATCATAGAGGGAAGAAAACCGGATGGCCGGACAACGTCTCTGGAGTGCTCCATGGAAAGCCACTACTGTGCCATAGCGGCGGAGGAATCCAGGCTTAAGGGCGGAGCGGTGGTAGAGATTGAGCCGATGAGACGCGTCCTATAAAATTTGCCGCAGAATTTTTATGCCAATATCCATACCTTAGCGAATTGCTAATGTTCAATAAGGCATACTTATTGGACTGCTAATGTTTAATAAGGTATAAAATACTATTTACAAACAGGGCATATGGGGCTATAATAAAAAAAGCAGATAATGTGTTACTGCAATCACCGAATTCTGAAAAAAGAATATAGAAGTCTTTGTGGCAGGGTGCAAGTCCCTACCGATGGTATAGTCCATGACCCGCGAAAGCGGCTGATCTGGTGACCTTTTAGGAGGAATTCCAGAACCGACGGTATAGTCCGGATGAGAAAAGACATTTTCTGCAGATACGCCCGGGACATGTTGTTCCGGGTTTTTTAATTTTTTATTAGGAGGATTGGTGAGATGAGCCAGACAAATGAGACAATGAAACAACATGTAGTAACAGGCAGTAAAGCAGGAATCAGGGTAAAGACCATTGCTTTCGTGGGACTGATGGGAGGCGTGAGTGCGATTCTGATGCTGTTTCGGTTCCCGATTCCTTTTATGCCGCCCTTTATGTCCTTTGACCTTTCCGGCGTGATGGAGATGCTGGGAGGCTATATGTTTGGGCCGGTAGCGGCGTTCTGCATTATTGTAGTGAAAATAATGCTGCAGCTAGTCATTCAGGGTTCTTTTTCTTTGGGGACAGGCGAGCTTCAGGGAATCATTCTCAGCAGCTGCTATGTGCTTCCGGCGATTTATATTTACCACAGGAAAAAGACCAAAAAGACAGCGGCGGCAGGCATGGCGGTAAGTACGGTGCTCGTTGCGGTTGTTGCAGTATTTACGAATCTGTATCTGATTATTCCGTTCTATGTGAATCTGTTCGGAATGACAATGGACGATATCATTGGGATGTGTACGGCGGTGAATCCGGCTATGAAGGACGCTCTGACGATGGCGCTGTTCGGGATTATTCCATTTAACCTGATCAAGTACGGCGCGACCTCGATACTGACATTCCTTCTGTACAAGAGACTGAGCCGGTTTATCAAGGGAATTATAGAGAAATAGACAAGCGGGCATGTAAAAGGAGACGAAATTATGAAATTTACATTGGATAAGGCAATTACATATGAAGCGGCCGTGGGGCGGATGTTTGAGATGCTGGGGACAGATAAGATTATGGCGCTGGCATCCAGCAAGGACGATTATGTGATGGTGCGCAACGTAAGCTGTCTGTTTTATGATGAGAAGATTTACTTCAAGACAGATAAGAATTTCAGGAAGACCAAGCAGCTTTTGGAAAACCCTCATGTGGCTATGTGCTGGAGCGGTATTCAGGTAGAAGGGCTAGCCGAGAATAAAGGGCTGGTGGTAGACGAACCGGGGCAAAGATTTGAGGAAGGCTATAAAAAATACCTGTGGCAGAGCTACAACAAATACAGCCATGAGGATACGGAGATACTGATAGAAGTATCCCCCAAGTATGTAGAGATCTGGGATACCAGTGAGGAAGGCTATGCATTCCAGCTTTTCTTGGATTTTGACAGGAAGACGGTGGAAGTAAAGCAGTATGACCAGAAGTAGGGCATGGGGACGCAGAATACTATAGGGTTTTATTTTGAGAGAGGATAGCAGAGAATCCTCTCTCAAATTTTTTGTTTGATAGGATGACATCCTGTTTACAAAAACTTATTTTTTGCTTATGTTATACCAAAATGGCGGCGCAGCACAGGGCCGAACTCCGGATCTAAATGAAAAATGATATCGTTTCCCTACAGGAATCAGAAAGCGTGATCTCAATACGAAACTGCCTTGTATTTTTGCGCAAATATGATAAGATGTTTAGGTACGAAAGAAGAAGGGTGAGGACGATGAAGACGAAGAATGGATTGATACTTTTTTTGGCGGCATTTATATGGGGAACGGCATTTGTAGCTCAGAGTATGGGAATGGATTATCTGGGACCTTTTGCATTCAATGGTATTCGAAGTTTTGTAGGAGGGGTTGCACTGCTTCCATGTATTGTGCTGCTGAATACTATAAGTAATAAGACGGAAGAAAGAAAAGAGAGCGCACCTAACAGGGATAGGAGAACTCTGGTTATGGGAGGCGTCTGCTGCGGTCTATGCTTATTTGCAGCCGGCAGTCTGCAGCAGATTGGGCTTCAGTATACAACGGTGGGTAAAGCTGGGTTTATTACAGCTTTTTATATCGTACTGGTTCCGGTATTGGGGATTTTCTTAAAGAAACGAATTGGCTTAAAGGTTTGGGCGGCAGTTCTGCTCTCCATTGCAGGGCTGTATTTTTTATGTATCACGGAAGCATTTACAATAGGGAAAGGCGATATGTATGTATTTTTATGTGCGTTGATTTTTTCCATACATATTCTGGTAATTGATTATTTTGCGCCGAAGACAGACGGAGTTAAAATGTCCTGTATCCAGTTTTTCGTGGTTGGGATATTGTCTCTGCCTTTCATGTTTATGTTTGAAACTACTACATTTGAGGCTGTATTAAAGAGTGCCGGGCCGATTCTGTATGCGGGCGTTATGTCCAGCGGCGTCGCATACACGCTTCAGATTATCGGACAGAAGAATATGAATCCGGCGGTTGCTTCTTTGATTCTCAGTCTGGAATCAAGTATTTCAGTGCTGTCAGGGTGGGTGATACTGGGACAAAGCCTGTCGGCAAGAGAGGGGCTAGGCTGCGTTATGATGTTTGCGGCAATTATTCTGGCTCAGATTCCGGATAAAGCGAGGAGATGATTGACAATTATGTGTCGAAATAAAAAATGTATAAGAAATTCAAAAGAATCCTTTACAATAAGTTGCAATTTCTGCTACAATAAAAAGAGGAATGGAAATCCGTATCGCTGAATTACAGGCCGAGCGGATTTTTCTATCATATTAGGGATGTCAGTATGGAATGCCATGATGGAATCATTAGCAAAAGTGTCAAGTTTCAGAGGAAAGGAGAATAGGAATGTTCGAAGCGGGAACGTATATCGTATGTGGACAGCACGGTGTGTGCAGAGTAGAAGGCGTAGGGAAATTGCAGTTGACAGAGGCATCCGGAGACAAAGACTATTATACATTATCAAAAGTTTATTCCAGAGGAGGAGTATTGTATGTTCCGGCAGACAGTGAAAAGATTGTGATGCGTCCGGTAATTTCTAAGGAAGAAGCAGAGGATTTGATCGGGCATATGGGAGAGATTGATATGCTGCAGATCGATAATGAGAAGAGGAAAGAGAAGATATTCAAGCAGGCGTTCAGAACCTGTGATTCGAGAGAATGGGTGAAGATCATTAAGACTTTGCATGAGAGAAAAAGAATCAGGCTCGCCAAAGGAAAGAAGGTAACGTCGAGCGACGAGAGGTATATGCGGACGGCGGCGGATAACCTATTTGGAGAATTGGCAATTTCTCTGGGAATTGATAAGAATGACGTAGAACAGTACATTATGGATAGGATCGGCGGAGTAAGACAATGAGATTTGTAATACAGCGTGTAACGAAAGCAGAAGTAAAGATAGACGGAAAAACGACGGGAGCAATCGGAAAGGGATTTGTGGTGTTAATCGGGGTGTCAGATTCTGACACGAAGACGGTTGCGGATAAGATGGTTAAGAAGATGATCGGCCTTCGGATTTTTGAGGATGAACAGGGGAAGACGAATTTGCCGCTGGATTCGGTAGAGGGAGAACTGCTCCTTATCTCCCAGTTTACTTTGTATGCTGATTGTAAGAAAGGAAACCGGCCCAGTTTTATTAGAGCGGGCAGGCCGGATATGGCGGAGGAGATGTACGAATATATTATTGCCAGATGCAAAGAATCTGTTGCAGTTGTGGAGAGAGGAAGATTTGGCGCAGATATGAAAGTGAGCCTGACAAACGACGGGCCGTTTACCATTGTGCTTGATTCAGATATGCTATAGCGAAAAATGAAAGGAGGTCGGATAAGACCTCCTTTGCTGTATATATTTTGCCGGGAGACTTGCGGTATAACGGGCCGGTTAAGTCTGAATATCTTTTTTACAGTACCAGTAATAGCCTGCGCTTATTCCCAGAACTGTAAATAATAGTCCGGTAAAAAGGTATCCCGTGTTCAGGCATTTATCGGCAATGATATCTGAGCTTTCTGTATAGCCGAAAGGCGTAATGTATTTTAGGAACCGCGCGTCCTCTGTTAGGTTGGCAATAATATTTAGAAAATACAGAAGCGCCGCTATGCCAAGTCCGATACCAAGCCCGCTGCGGCTTAAAAATGCGGAAATTCCAAAGCATACGGAGGCGATTTCAATCTGAAGAATGAAATAGGCAATAAAAAGAAGAGAAAGCGGACGGACTGCCGGTTCTTCGCTGATTGCATAGATAGAAAACATGGTAACGATAATTACGATAACATTCAAGATTATAATCTGAAGTATTAATGCGGCAAGCTTTCTGGTAAGGATTTTACTGCGGCTTATGGGATGGGTAAGGAGAAATTCTGCTGTCTGTTCTTTTTCCTCTTTGGCAAGAATTGAGATGCCAAGTAAAGCAGCGAAAAAAGCGCCTCCGAGTCCTAGGACATTACCGCATTCCACGCCAAAAAAACCCATAAATTCTCCGAAATTCAGTCTGTCCATTCCAAAAGCGGCTGAAAAGCTCCCCATTTCGGAAAACATGCTGCTGACATCGCTCATTTGTGCTCCCATTTCAGGATAAATCAAGATGCACGCGGCCAGCATAAATGCGATAACAAAGCTCCATATAAAGAGGGTAATTTTCCCTTGTCTTAGTTCATGCTTAATCAGAGTCATATCAGTTTTCCTCCTCTGTGTAGTAATGTAGAAAAATCTCTTCTAAATCCGGTTCAGAAATAGCGGCATCTGTCAGAGGGAGCGCTGCCAGAGCTTGAAAAAGTGCGTTGAGTTCTCCGCCGTACAAGAAGCTGACGGAGTCATGGTCCGTCTGTATATTTTTGATATGTGCCAGATCAGGCGGGACAGTTACGCCGTTTAAGCGGACTCGTTTGGCGTCGGTGTGCCCTAGATTTTCTGTGCTGTCTACAGCCAGCAGGCGGCCGTCCCGGATGATGGCGGCATGTCTGCAGTAGCGCTGGATTTCCGAGAGGATATGGGAGGATAGGAAAATGGTAGCGCCTTTAGCGCTGCGTTCCTCTAAAATTGCAAAAAATTCCCGCTGCATCAGAGGATCCAGTCCGCTGGTAGGTTCATCCAAAATATAGAGTTCGGGTTCATGCTGCAGCGCGCAGATGATGGAGACCTTCTTGCGGTTACCGAGAGACAGTTCGCGGATTTTTTTATTTGTATCCAGCTCCAGACGTTCGCAGAGCTGTTGGGCATTTGCCTTGCAATTCTTATGCCGTAGGTCTGCGGAGAGCTTTATCACATCCTTTACCCGCATATTAGGATAAAAGGAAGCTTCCGAAGGCATATAACCGATATGATTCAGAAGAGTTTCTTTCTGTCGGCGTACATCCATTCCAAGAATCTGCGCGCTTCCGCTTGTAGGGGAAATCAGACCAAGGAGCGTCCGTATCGTGGTACTTTTCCCGGCGCCGTTGGGACCGATAAAGCCAAAGAAATCACCTTGCTTTACGTTTAAGTTCATATCAATGATTCCTCTTGATTTACCGTAGTATTTAGTTAAGGAGATGGTTTTGATAGCGTTCATTTTCTCTTAAGGTTCCTTTCTGAGATATACGTTTTTCCAGAAAGCCAGCATTTCTGAAAAGTCTTTTTCTAAAGCTTCGGCGTCTAATGTATCACCGCACTGCATGATTTCCCAGAGATATCCGACGGACATTAAATAGATTTGACGGTGCATCATCTTTAAGTCCAATCCGGGGATAAAGTCTTCCGGTTTCAGCATGGTTAAGGCATTCGAGGCTTTTTGGCTGAAATATTCCCGATAGCTGATCTGTATATCACTGCAGACGGCCGTGTCTTTTTCATAAAATGCTTTTACCGCAAAGGCGGCTATATCCGGATAATTACACATTATTTGAATTTTTGCACGCATGCCCCGCTCCATCATTTCAAATAAATCATCTGGTTCATAGCAGTGATTTCGGTTGAGATGTTCCATGGTAATATCTGCCGCCCGGTTCCATAAAAACAAATAAAACTCCTTCTTATTGCAAAAATAGTGGAATAGAAGAGATTTGCTGATTCCGGCTTCAGCGGCAATTTCCTGCATAGGACTCTTCCGGTAGGAATTTCGGGAAAATACACGGAAGCCCGCGTTGATAATTTTCTGTTGTTTTTCTATTGGAAGGGCATAGAATTTTTCATTCATAGGAATCCCCCGTTGACTGAATTGGTTTATATACTTATCATTATAATCTATTGACCATTTTTGAGAAGACCCTATCTGTAAAAATGTATTAAATTGAATATTGCTGGTATGCGTAGTAAGATGTATGCTATAGGTTGTTAGGAAAGTAAAAAATAGGGAAATAAACTATCCGAAAATGTAAAAAGAGGAAGCCAGAGCTTTGCGTCAGGTTTCCTCCTTTTCTGTAAGGATTATACCACAAAAAGGGCGAAATTTCAAGTCTGGCGCTGTTTTGCGGGCAGTGCTATACTGTATATCAGTTTCAATTCACACGTTGACCAAAGAACGCGGATTCAATCCGCTGTTTACCAAGCGCCCTGTGAACAGCAGCGCGTACCACCACACAAAGCGAGGAGGAATGTCTGTGGAGAAAAACTGGATGGCAGTATTGCAGCAAAGTAACCAAGTATCGGAAGTCATGAAAACAAATCAGGTAACGGAGCGTTATGGGGTGTCTTTGAGCCAAAGGGACGCGGAATTGATAGCAGCAGAGCGGCTGCAAACGCTGAAGGAGCAGAAAAGGGTTGAATTCGGCGAGGGGATCATGCCAAAGATAATTTATGAGTTCTGTGATTCCTCATTCATTGACCAGAATAACTATGTTGAAACGCTCCTTAAGCTGCAGGAAATCTTCTATTTGTATAAGAATGAAATGCATGACGAGATCTCAGACGATGAACTTCTGCATTTTATGAAGGAGCAGTTTGAGACGGTATGTTTTGGCGATCTGGATTATCTGGAGAGCACATGCCTTAGGATTTTTGCGGAAGCGGTCAGGGCGGGGTACAGGGGATATCGGGCGTCGGATGGATATGGGGAATATGCGGAATTTGACGAGGTAAAGAGATGGGATTACGAATTGTATCTGGAGACACTTAAAGAGCTTTGCTGGAGGTAGCTGAATATGAATTATAAGATGGAAGAACTGGTACCGATCGTAGGGAGGCTGGCTTCCCAATATACGTCTTTTGAGAGTACCTCCGTTACCTATGAAAAGGCGGAACAGCTGATGGGGGCGGTGCTGTACTGCATCCGTGAGACGGAAGCGTATGGGGGCGGCAGCCTTGTTTCCGGAAAAGGGCTGTCTGCAGAGAAGGCGTACGAATGGGGATTATCTATGGTGGAGCAGAAGGTGAGACAGGCGCTAAATCTGTACAATGAGCTGATGTGGGGATTTACGGATTATGGAAGCCGGTGCCTTGGGGATACGGTTGTAAAAGGGATCCCTGAGTTTTTCAAATGGTACGACGTGAAGTACGACCCGCAGGATACGGTTGTGATGCTGGACTATCCGGTCCTTAAGGATTTGTCGGGATATTCAGGAGCCGATAGGATTTATGAATTTATCTGCTGTATCCGAATGGAACAGAGATTTCTCAGTATTTTTCCAAGGGAGTGGATTGTACGTATTCTTCTAAAGCTGGACGCGGAATATGAGGAATCGGTGGAGAATATCTGCGAAGCCGTTATGACGGCGGCCTTTTGTCATACGCTGGAAGAGAAACCTTTGCCAGAGGAATTTTCCGGCGAGGAGATTGCCAGCCTGAAAAATAAGCTTGCCGGAATGGAAGAGCAGGAGGTACGGGAACGGTTCCGGAATATGGTGAAAGGGATTCTGCATGAAATGACGGAGGATAAGGAGGAGTTATACACCTATCTTATGGGAGCTGCTGACTGCACAGTCTGGCTGCGAGCGCATTCCTATGACCGGAGGGGCGAGGGCCTGTGAAAAGAATCTATATTGATTAATATTTAGATGTCAGGTATAATAACAAAAATATTACAAGTATATAGCGCGGGGAGGCCGGATATCCATGCATATATTTTAGAATATCCCGACGTTACTTTCCGGTATTAGTATGAGACGGGGTTAGATGATGTACTTGCATGAAGACAGGGAGCTTTTTAAAGAATAGCAGATGGTATGTTTGGGGAAGAACAAGAAACTTTTTAGGAAATGGAAGGCTGACAAATGAAGAAACGAATATTAATCATCAATACAGGGGGAACTCTGTCTTCTGTGGACAGCGGGCAGGGACTGAGCCCGGGGCTGTCGAGCCGGGAGATTTTAGAAGAAATCCGTATGGTGTCAAAGGAGCTGGAGCTGGAGACTGAGGATTTTTGTTCTCTTGACAGCGCTAATATTTTTCCCGACGACTGGGCCGCGCTGGCGGAGAGGATCGGGCAGGCCTGCAGGGATTATGAGGGGATCGTGCTGATCCATGGGACGGATACTCTGGCATATACGGCATCTATGCTGTCTTTTATGCTGCAGAACGTGCCGGTTCCCGTGGTGCTTACCGGGAGCCAGCTTTCCATCTCCCATCCGGTGGCGGACGCCATGGAAAACTGCCGCTGCGCCATTCATATGGCCGCAAGCGGCTGTGCGGGAGTATTTGCGGCGTTTAACCGGAAGGTCATGTTAGGCTGCAGGACGACGAAGGTGCGTTCTATGAGTTTCGACGCGTTTGAGAGCACCAATTATCCGAACGTGGCGGAGATCAGCGCGCTGGGGCTTCACATCCACAGGGAGCTGCTTCCCAAGAAAAAGGGAGTTTTCCGGGTACAGCCCGGTTATTCTGACCGGGTATTTTTATTGAAGCTGTATCCGGGGATTGATCCGGGGATTTTAGAGGTTCTCCGGAAACAGGGATATAAAGGCGTCTATATAGAAGGCTTTGGATTAGGGGGGATGCCCTTTGTGAAGCGTGATTTTGCATCGGCTGTGCGGGAAGCGGTGGAAGAAGGCATGACGGTGCTGGCAGGAAGCCAGTGTCCCTACGAGGGGAGCAATCTGTCGGTGTACGAGACTGGGCTTCTGGCATTAAAGGGCGGCGTGCTGCAGGGATTTGATATGACTGCCGAGGCGGCGGTGGCCAAGCTGATGTGGGTGCTGGGGCAGACAGGGAAGCCGGATGAGATCAGGGATTATTTTCAGATCGACCTTGTGAGAGAGGTAGACATTCCTTAAGGGGAGGATGGAGCAGGCGTTCAACAACCTGATTGTCGATGCAAAGAAAAATGTCCGGCCGGGCGGCGTTTTGAAGCTGCCTCTAAAGGAGCGGGACGGAGTAGAATTTTATTTTTCCATTCCTATCTTTGGCGGATAAAGACCGTACGTAGCTTTGTTGGCTGAGGGTACTGTAATATAAATTAATACTTATTTCCGCAAAGTAGCGGAAGCTTTGAAAAACTTCGGTTTCTGGAAAGAAATGGGAGTTTTTTTGCGCGAAGCAGAAAATTTTACTGAGACTTCACAGGGGACTCACAGAAACTTCAACGCACATTCTTATTCTGTTACTGTCAAAATATCATTGTCCCGATTAAAGTAAAGTTTATGAAATGGTGGGGCAGACGGGAACGGTTCTGGAAAGTCTACAACCCAGAAGATACTGACCGGGATATTGAAAGGGCATGGCAGCACGGTTTTTCTGTTTGGTAGAGATATAAGAAGCGTACATACCCGGGAATTACTGCTTGACGAACTGGAATTATTTCTGGACGTAAATTGGTGTAGGGGGGAGTGGTGTATAGAGTGTATTGTGCAGAAAATGGTGAAAATATAGGTATATGATACACAAAGCATCGGAAAAATGTGTATACAGTAAGTGGAAAGTATGTAATGACTGGCACAAGGAAATGAAGTCTTTGGATGTTAGTTTTTATAGAATCTATGCTCTGTATATATTTACTGATAAAGGGAAAAGTAGGGGTTATGCAGGAGTAGTGGAATAATTTGAATGGATTCAGAACTGAAACGAGGCTGCAGTCTGACGCAAATTTTATATAAAATATTATTTTTCACATGTGATGTGGCAAATAGTTTATATGATGTATGCGTATTGTTGAATTAGGAAGAAAAATATATAATTTTAGCATTAATATAAAAGAGTTGGCTCAGAGAATTTCGAAAAAGAAAGCTGGAAGGTATGAGGAAGGGAACGGGGAGTCGTCCGTTGTAAGGCGTTTGCCTGAGATGCATATCAATTAAATCAGTGAGATTTAAAACAAAGAATGAGTTAGCAATTTGGTTAAGCAAGGAGACAGGCCGAAGATGAAGAAGCAATGGAATGATTTATTTCAAAGTATATGGATAACAATCGTAAGCTTTTTAAAAAATGCGTTGGATGAGGAGCATAAAAAGATCAAAGGAATCGAGTTTATGGGATTATTGGCTAATGTGCTTACGATAGCTACTTATTGTAGCATAAAGCCAGTCCTTGCAGAATACCAAGATATCGAATTATTATATTATATTTCTTTTGCAGCAGTCTGGCTGATGAGTGTTTATGCATTTTGGCAGTTTCTTTGCTTGATCGGGTCAGAGCGGTTAGGGTGGGTGATCCATAGTATTGCGAAAGTATTTGGCTATGTAGCGCATAATGCAAGGGACTCCCGTTTTTTATTGCGATTGGTATGCGCCGTGTTTGGTATGGTGGTTTTTGCAGGAATTATTCTCTTTAATTGGCACAGCACCTCTTATTATGCTTCGGTGGAGGAGATATATGGTATTCCGAAAGGGGTAGGAATGCCTCTGTCATCTGGAGAACGAGAAGAACGGTCAGATTATTGGAAGATAGAGAAATATCAGTTCCGAAAACATATTCGGCTTACCTATATAGAGTCATATCGGCAGTTGGATATAATGCGGGAATATTCAACGATTTATAACATGGCTTTGTTCCAGCCATCTGCACGGATTGAGTATACATGTAAGAAAAATGAAGATAAATACCGTAGTTACGGTGAAAAGTCTTATACGACGGCTAGGGAACAAGGATTCTGGGAGCCCCAAAAGATTAGTTATTACAACAGTAGCGGAAAACTGTTGCTGGAAGAGCAAAGGAATGATGGCGATAAGTTTGAAATCCAGACATATGTATCCAAAGATATGCCGCAGTTATTGCATTCGACCTTACTTCGGATTCCGGACGGTCAAACGGCAGAGAGTGGAATTACTTCTCGCCAGATTGAGACCAGATATAATTCAGACGGCTTGCCCGAGACTCGAAGACTGAATCCCTTTTTGAATAACCAATACGGGGTAAACGGCGAAAGGTATACTTATGATGGAAATAAAAGAATGACGTCACTGTGTTATCTGGATGTTAATGGGGAGCCGGCATGCAATAAGAATGGGATCATGTTGGTCACATTCCAATATGAAGAGAATGGGAACCTGCGGAGTATCCGTTATTACAGTGATGAAGAGGGAGAGAAGAAGACAGAAGGGTTCAACGGTGTTTTCTGTGAAAAGTTTGATTATGATGCATATGGAAACTTGATCGAACGCAGGGGGCTGGGACGTGATGAGAATTGGCAGTATGATGATAATGGGATTCACTTGTATCGGTACACATATGAAAAAGGAGCGTTAGATGAGGAAGCGTTCTACGGGATAGGAAATAAGCCAATCCGTGAGAGCCGTTACGATAGCAGGACACTTCATTTTGAAGAGCATGGCAAATTTCTCGGACGTGAGATTTTCATTGTTTTCGATACCGTGAATCAGGAAGGTGAATCAGATGCGCTTATGGATGAAGAGTTTAAGGAAGATGTGTTGTCCGTTAGTACAGACCGGGTATTATTAAGTAACGGATTGAATAAGGATAAAGATAAAGAGACGCAAGAAGAAACTGTGGACGAGGATGAAGAGGATATGTCAGATAGTTTCGACGGAGATGCAGCAAGTTTGCAGACGTCGGTTTTTCTTAGTGGGATAGCGAAGGATCAGAAAATCGACACTAAAAAAACGAAATTCTCGCAAGATGATTTGGAAAAAGAAGATGGATTTACACGGGCGTATACATCTATTCATTATAGCATTGATTTAAAAAAACGGATTGAGGAAAAGAGTTATCATGGTTATGACGGAGATCTGGTGGCATGCGGGGAAGGTTATGCAATCCAACATTTTTCATATGACATGCAAAGGCGGGTGACCTCGGAATTTTATCTTAACTTCGAATCTAATCCATGCTATGTCAAGGGAGGATATTCAGAAATTAGAAGGGAATATGGGACAGATCATAAAATTTTGAGTGTAGAGTATCTGGATGCGGATGGGAAATTGACCAATCATGAAGAACTTGGATATGCCAGTGTTAAGTATGAGCGCACAGAAGATGAACAGGGGAGGCTAGTTACAAGTTCTTTCTTTGACCGTCAGGGAGAACCGGTGCTCCTCCCCCAAAAAGGATATGCACTTGTGGAACGATTTTACAATGAAAGTGGACTTTTGGAGTGGGAGGCATATTATGACGGGCCAGACAGTCCAGTCTGCCGCATAGATTGTAAAGCGGCTAAAGTTTTGCATGAGTATGCGGAGGATGGAAATCTTATTAAGACATGGTATCAGGGATTGGATGGAGAACCTGTGAACCGCTCTGATACCGGATATGCGGCCGTTTACTGGGAATATGAGAATGGCAAGTGCATAGGGACGCATTATGAAGGCTATCAGAATCAGAAGTTTGCAGCCGTACCGGATAGGGGTACAGGGATTGCGGCAATAAAATATACTTATAATGATCAGGGATGGAAGGAAAGGGAGGAATTTTTTGATACAGAAGAAAAACCGGCGTTACAAAGCGATATGGGCTGTGCCTCTTTGGAGTATAATTATGACGAGGTAGGGAGGATAAACGGCGAGACTTATCGCGGGACGGATCAGAAATTGGTTATAAGGAGAGATAGAGGGTATGCTTCAGTAAAATTTGAAATTGATGAATTTGGTCAGAGAAGTTCTTCTCGTTATTATGGCGTAGATGGAGAACCAATCATCAGTAGGGTGTATCAATGCGCGGGTTATGAATACGGATATGACGACAGGGGAAATAATACAGATCATAAATTTATTGGCGTGGATGGAAATCCAATGGTACGGAGAGATCTAGGGTATGCTTCAGTACATATGGAATATGACAGCGAAGGAAATGAGACGGCGGTATATTATTATGATGCAGAAGGGAAGCCTGCCGTCGAAAAGGAAGGCGGTTATGCATCCTGTAAAAAGAAGTTTGAAAAGGGAAAGATGACAGAGGCCAGATATTATGGTATAGGCGGGAAACCAGTCATACGAAAGGATAAAGGATATGCGGCAGTCATATGCGTGAATGGCGACCATGGGAAGGATTCTTTTGAATTCTATTATGACGTCAACGAACAGCCGATTGTTAGCACAGAATATCTTTGTGCGGGGAGAGAGTTTGGATATGATGAATATGGAAATGTGTCGGAGGTCTGTTTCCTAGGGACAGACGGAAAGAAAATTATGCATAGGGATTGGGGGTACGCGCAGGTAAAATATAAAAACAATCTCTCAGGAACCGTGTTGGAAGCCTCTTATTATGACGCAGAGGGAAAGCCTGTTGTTTGTAAGGATTTTGGATGTGCTTCTTACCATAGGATGGAATCGGGGGAGAATTTAGTTGAATTCCGATATTATGATACAAACGGGGAATTGATGTTACGCAAAGATGCAGGATGCGCAATTATAAGGGATCGGTATGATGAGTTTGGACAGTGCATTGAGGAATCATATTATGGTGTAGATGAAAAGCCAGTAATCAATTCAAATAACCATTGCGCTAAGATCCAATGGAAATATGACGAACGTGGGAATCAGACGGATTCCATGTATATAGGGCTGGACGGAAAATGGATTTTAAATACTGATTATGGATGTGCGAAATGTCATTCGGAATATGATGCGCTGGGTCAGGAAATAACTGTAGCTTATTTTGGCGTTTGGGAAGAGCGTGTTGCAAGAAAAGATAATGGTTGTTCTTACTATGAAAACCAATATGATGAATATGGAAATTGTATAGAAACCAGATATTATGATACGGAAGGAAATCCAACAATAGAGAATACATGGGGCTGCGAAGTTCTTCAAAGAGAGTATGACGTGTTTGGACAGGAGGTTGCATTGAAGTGCTATAATGCAGAAGGACAACTTATGGTCAGTTCTGAATTACAATGTGCAGGTTATGAGTATGATTATGATGAGAAGGGGAATCAGACAAGAAAGAAATATATAGGGACGGACGGCAAGGCAATGTGTTTAAGAGATCGGGGATATGCGCAGGAATGCAGCAAGTATGATCAATTTGGGAACTTAATCTGGTTAAATTATCTGGATGTAAATGAAAACCCTGCGGTTTGGAAGGAAAGGGGGATTGCTGCTTGCGAATATCGTTATGGCGATTGGAACTATGTGTCGGAGACCCGATATTTTGATTTGAAAGGAAAACTGACGATTCGAAAAGATACAGGGTATGCTATCTGCAAAGAGCGGTTTAACGAATATGGCCAGAGGATTTCTTATAAATACTTTGGATTGGATGGGAATCCGATTATCAGCAAATCAGAGCATTGTGCGGGATACGAATATGGCTATGATTCGAAGAGAAACCAGATCAACACTACTTATATCGGTTTGGACGGGAAGCCGATGGTTCGAAGGGATTTGGGTTATGCGAAGATATGTTATGAAATAGATAAGTATTGGAATGAGATAGGGGTGAGCTATCAAGATGCAGAAGGATTCCCTGCAGTATGTAAGGAGGGGGGATATGTATCGGAAGAAAAAAGATATGATAAATGGCGCTTGACGGAAAGTCGCTTTCTGGATACAGAAGGCAGTCTGATCTTGCGTAACGATACCGGATATGCAGTTAATAGATTCAGTTATAATGAATATGGACAGAAAATTACAGACTATTTTTATGGTACAGGAGAGAAGCCTGTGATCAGTATGAAATATGAATGCGCAGGCATGGAATTTTTGTATGACGAGAGAGGTGACAATACAGAGATTCGTTACATAGGACTAGATCATAAGCTGATGATCCGCAATGATTTTGGCTGTGCGTCTATACGTAAGGAATATGACGAGCAAGGTAGGGAGATAGGGAAACAATACCTTGATCTGGATGGAAGCCCTGTCAGAAAAAAAGAAGGTGGTTATGCGTCTTATCGTAAGGTATATGACGGGAAAAAAATCAAGTATTTCTATTATGATACGAGGAAAGAATTAACGAGGATGAGTGATACCGGCTATGCAGTAAAAAGAGAGGAGTATGACGAATACGGGCAACGTATTGCTATTTATTATTATGACGAGAATGAGAAACCTGTGATACATGCACAGGATGGCTATGCCGGGGCCAAATACCGGTTTGATGAAAAAGGGAATCAAACTGATATATGGTATCTGGGGGTGGACGGACGCCGAATGGTTCAGGAAGAATGGGGATATGCGGGAATCCATTCAGAGTACGATGACTTTGGGAATGAAGTGAAAGTTACTTTTTTTGATATCAATAATCGGCCTGTGGTGTTAAAAAAAGAAGGGTATTCATATTATGAAATGAAATATGATAATGGAAATTTAACAGAAACACGCTATTATGATGAAAAAGGCAACTTGAAATTGCGCAGCGACGAGGGATATGCGATTAAACGGAAAGGCTATGACATATATGGGCAGGAGAGTTTTTGTGGATATTTTGGCGCTGACGAAACCCCGGTTATGAATAAAATATATTATTGTTCCAGTATATATTATTTATATGATGAGAGAGGAAATAAAATTTGTAGCTGGTATCATGGCACGGATGGGGAACTGATTGAACGGGAGGATTATGGGGCTGCGTTTTTGTATTCTTCTTATGACGAGTTTGACCGTTTGGTAATGAACGCATATTATGGCAAAGATATGGAAGTGGTGAAGAGCAAAAATTTGGATTATGTATTCATAAAATATGCTTATGATGGAATCCATCAGATAGAAAAAAGGTATGAAGACGCTGATGAAAATCTGGTGATTAATAAAGAGACAGGCTATGCGGTGATGAAGAGAGAGTATGGTGATAACGGAAAGAGAATTTTGGAAACATATTATGATACGGAAGGGAAATTGATAGACAGCGTAGACGGTTATGCGATGGCCGAATGGGAATACGATTCTTCAGGAAATTATTTTGATTCTACTTTCTATGACCAAAGTGGTACTCGAGTAGATTAGGTGATATGTTTCGCTGGATAGAATTGGCATATGTAACTGTAGGCAAAGTTGATTGGGCTGTTGCATTAAGAAAATAAGTGCAGTAGTCTTTTTGAAAAGAATAATTATGCATAAACAGAACGAGGGCACCGCTCCATCATCTGATTGGATGATTTTGCGACACCCTCTTTGCATACCCTTTTATGGCGTGGAACCGTAAATTGCAGGCTGTTTATTTTGCGAAAACGGTCTGGTACGCAAGTATGGGATCAGAAAGCCAAGCGTCAGGATCAGGCTCAGAGCCTCGGATACCAGCGGACTCCACCAGATGCCAGCTCCTCCGAAAGCCATGGTCATAACAAGCAAGCTTAGGCTGAGCATTACCATCCCCCGGGCTAGGGAGATAACGGTAGCGGCCGCGGGGCGTTCTACAGCGGTAAAATACGCTCCGATTACCACGTTATAGCCTGCGATCAGGAAAGATGCCGCGAAGATCCGAAAAACCTGTACGCTGTAAGGTACCAGCCTGCTGTCGGCAGAGGAGAGGAACAGCCGCACGATGGTTTCCGTCCCGCCCATGCATACGAAAGTAAAGGCGGCGGAGGATACAATGACTGCTCCAATCCCATAGCGGAATAAACGGCCGCACTGATCTATACGCCCTTTACCATAATAGTAGCTAATCAGCGGCTGATAGCCTTGAGCGATGCCGACCATAGTCATAACAGCCAGTGAATTTACATAGGAAATAATGGTATAGCTTACCAGCGCGTCCTCGTTCAGGTAATAGAGGATTGCCTGATTAAAGAGGAAGATAATCAGTCCCGGGGACAGCTCTGTGATGCAGGAGGGGATTCCGTTCTTGACCTGCCGCCAGATCAGA
This sequence comes from uncultured Dorea sp., assembly GCA_910584095.1. Classification (GTDB taxonomy): domain Bacteria; phylum Bacillota; class Clostridia; order Lachnospirales; family Lachnospiraceae; genus Claveliimonas. The sequence goes on from CAJTYU010000003.1 coordinate 39,993, forward strand.
GGAAGATTTAAACGGAATTTTGTGAATTTGATGATCCCCTTTTTTCCGCAGAAGTGCGCCAGATACAGAGCAATCAGGATTACATGGGAGATGCCGGTAGCTATTGCCGCGCCGCGGATTCCCATATGAAGCTTCATAACCATCAGGTAGTCTAAGATTACATTTATCAGTGAACCTGCCGTTACGATGAAGGTAGCCGTCTTCGGGTAGCCGTCGGTTTTAATGAGCGTCTCAAAGGAATAGGACAGGATGAACAGACCGGAAAAAGGGGCAATAGCGCCCAGATAATCCAGCACATATTCTATATTTACATCAGTTGCGCCTAAGAATAACGCGATCGGCTTTAGGTTCAGCAGTACCAAAAGGGTAATGACAACCGAGAACAGAACCAGCAGGCAGATATTCTGGGAGAATACCTGGTTTGCTTTCTGAACGCGCTGTTCCCCCAGCATAATTGCCACAATCGTAGAAGTACCTACTGCAAATAAAATAGACACTGCGTACAGCGCCATGATGTAGGGCATGGAAATGTTGACGGCAGTGAGAGCAATCTCAGACACGCCTCTTGCCACAAAAATACCATCCACCATAGTGTAGAGTGCAAAAACCCACTGCGCTGTAATGGATGGCAGGATAAACTTGAAAAAATCGCCTTTCAGGGATTTCCCCTCCAGCTTCATAGTATGACCTCCCTTATGTTCCGGTAAATCCGTATTAAGCCTATGATAACCGAAACAGGGAGAATAAGCAAGCTATTTCCCCGCAAATCAGTCAGTACAGCAGCTTCTCGCTGATACGGAACAGAGCCTCGATATCGCTTTTTCCAAGAATAGTTTCTACTTTTTTCTGCGCCTTCTGCCAAAGCGGAACTGCAGAATTTAAGATCTGCCTGCCTTGGGCTGATAAGGTGAAGGTCTTGCCGCGTCCCGGCGCGGTTTCTATCAGGCCCCTTTTCTGAAGGGGTCTGATATTTCTTACCATGGTGCTTCTTTCAAGTCCCACATGCTCTGCCCAGTGGGTGATGTTGGCGGAGCCAAGCCGCCAGAGGGTAATAAGAAGGTAGTATTGGGCGGCGGTAAGCCCGGTGCTTTTTAAAGAAGTATCATAAATATCAGACAGCGCGTTCGCGCTGCGCCTCAGGTTCGTGCAGTAACAGACGCTTTTGTATAAACTAGCCATAATTGTAGTTCTCCTTGAAAAGTATGTATATACAACATATTATATATCATAATAAGATGAAAAGAGGGGGTTGTCAATTGTCAATTTAGTTGTCGAAAAGAGGAAACTTGCCGCTTATTGGGTTAATACCGGCGGAAAGAATCTGGGTGGTTTTCCAGTGATTTCATTGATCAATTTTTAGAAAAAAGTGTTGACGTCTGTCGAAAAATAGGATAGAATTGTACTCGGATAAAAACAGATTGCACTCTATAAGTTAAATTCGCTGAAGAGAAGGAGTAAAAGGAAAGGACTCACCTACAGAGAGCTGCCGGCGGTGGAAGGCAGTGGGAGCTTTACTTTGAAAATCATCTCTGAGAACGGAGACCGAAGAAGCGCAGAGCCTTGCGGTTTTAAGTTTCCACGGGGGCTTCCCGTTACAGAAGCCGCGTATGCTGGTACGCCTGATTCGTACTTGTTTTTTAAGAAAACAGGGTGGTTGCGGAAATTATAATAATCCGTCCCTATTCAGGGGCGGATTTTGTCGTATAGCAACGAATGCAGATTTATCCAGAAAGCCGGGGGCTGCTTGCAGACCACAGGATTTATGGATAAATCTATGTGAGTGCAACG